>DASQAW010000595.1:0-5857 GCA_035635495.1 Burkholderiales bacterium | reverse complement strand
TGATAGCTGATGCCGCCGCCGAGGCTGACGGCGTCGCTCAGCTTGTACGATACGGCGGGGTTGATGTTGACGGTCTCGACTTCGGAATCGACGCCCTGGAAGCGTCCGATCCAGGTCGAGTCGTAGCTGGTGGCGAGGCCGAACGGAACGCTCACCCCAAGGCCGAAGTTCCACCGCGGCCCGGCATCCATGGCGAAGAAGAAGCTCGGCACGAGCTTGCTTTCCCCGGCGTCGCCGCCCGTGCCATTGAACGAGGGATTGCTCAGCGCCGCAGTCTGGCTCGCGCCGTTGTTGAACTTCGTCGAAGGCACGATGTAGGCGCCGCCCAGCGCAAAGTGCTTGCCCGCGCCGAGGCGCGCCATGCCGGCGGGGTTCCACCATACGGTCGTCGCATCTTCGGCGACCGCCGCAGCGCCCGCGTACGCATTGCCGAGGCCGCTTATCCCTTGCTCATGGAGCGCGAATGCCGCCGCGCGCGCGTGGGTCGCAACGCCCATGGAAAGGCAGGCAGACGCGAGCGCCAACAGCTTGGTATTTCGTTGCATGAAACTCCTCCTCTTGTGAAAGCGCCGTCTCCGCCGGCGGACGCGAAGTTATAGGATAGATGGCGCGCCTGCAATGTCCTCCGCGCAGACCCATTTCAAATGTCCTCGCTCGCATATCCTTATCCCGACGTCCCGGCGCCGGGCACGACGCTGGAAGTCGCGCCAGGAATTCACTGGCTGAGCATGCCGCTGCCGTTCGCGCTCGACCATATCAATCTGTGGCTCGTGCAGGACGAGAACGGCTGGACCATCGTCGATACCGGCATCGGCAATGCCGAAACGCGCGCGCTATGGGACAGGCTCCTCGAGCGTTTCAAACCGATCCAGCGCGTGCTGCTGACGCACTATCACCCAGACCACGCCGGCAACGCCGACTGGCTTTGCAAGCGCTTCGGCGTGGAGCTCTGGACGACGCAGGGCGAATACCTGACGGCGCACGCGGTGCGCGCGAGCGCCGCCGGCTACACGACCGACGCCGTGCTGTCGGTGTTCCGGCGCAATGGCCTCGACGACGCCCGGTCACAGGCGATGTCCAGCCGGCGCAACCGCTACGCCGAGCTGGTGCCGGAATTCCCGCACTCCTACCGCCGTATCATCGAGCGCGATCGTGTGCGCATCGGTCAGCACGATTGGGAGGCCATCATTGGCCACGGCCACGCGCCGGAGCACATGTCGCTCTATTGCGAGGCGCTGAACGTGGTCATCGCGGGAGACATGCTGCTCTCTACCATCTCGACCAACGTCAGCGTGTGGTCGATCGATCCCGAGGGCGACCCATTGCGGCTGTTCCTGGATTCCATCGGCCGCTACCGCGAGCTGCCCGCCGACGTGCTGGTCCTTCCGTCGCACGGCAAACCCTTTCGCGGCGCGCATGAGCGGGTGGCGCAGCTCGAAGCGCATCACCGCGCTCGCTTTGCGGAGCTGACGGATGAACTGCGGAAAGGCGAGCGCAGCGCCGGCGAGCTCCTGCCGGTGCTTTTCCGCCGGCCGCTCGACGCGCACCAGACTTTCTTCGCCATGGGCGAGGCGATAGCCCACCTGCACTATCTCTACTACGCGGGCGAGGCAAGGCGCACCCCCGGCGCTGATGGCATCATGCGGTATGCAGCCCGCTAACCAGAACGAATCCCAGGCGCTCGGCCGAGTCTGCCAGGAGGTCGCCGAGCGCTCGTCCAAGATCCTCGGCGACTTCGCGCAGAAGCAGACCCAGTCCATGTCGGCCGCGGTGCGCGACGAGATGGGCATCGCCAAGGCGTTCATGGACCTCTACGCGCGCATGGCGGCAAATCCGACGCTCGTCGCCAGCGTCACCATGAACCTGTGGGCGGACCAGGTGCGGCTGTGGCAGTCGAGCTGGCTGAAGCTCCTCGGCATGCCGTCGCAGCCCGTGGCCGAGCCGGCCAAGGGGGATTGGCGATTCAAAGACGAGGACTGGTCGAAGAACTTCCTCTTCGACTACATCAAGCAATCGTACTTGATCGCGGCGCGCCACATTCAGCAGGCGGTCGCCAGCGTCGAGGGGCTGCCGCCCGAGTCGGAAAAGAAGGTGGCGTTCTTCACGCGCCAGTACGTCGATGCGCTCGCGCCGTCGAACTTCCTGATGACCAACCCGCAGGTGCTGAGAGAGACGCTGTCGAGCGGCGGGCAGAACCTGGTGCGCGGACTGAACAACCTGCTCGCCGACATCGAGAAGGGCGGCGGCCAGCTCCGCATCTCGATGACCGACGAAACCGCGTTCCAGCTCGGCCGCAACGTCGCGACGAGCCCCGGCAAGGTCATCTACCAGAACGACCTGACGCAGCTGATCCAGTACCAGCCGATGACGAGCGAGGTCTACCGCCGGCCGCTGGTGATCATCCCGCCTTGGATCAACAAGTACTACATCCTCGATCTGCGCGAGAAGAACTCCTTCATCCGCTGGGCCGTGGAACGCGGCCACACCGTGTTCGTGCTGTCCTGGGTGAATCCCGACGCGAAGCTCGCGCAGAAGGGCTTCGACGACTACATGGTGGAAGGCCCGCTCGCGGCGATGGATGCGGTGGCGCGCGCCACCGGCCAACGCGAAATCAATTTCATCGGCTACTGCCTCGGCGGGACGCTGCTCGGAGCGACGCTCGGCTACCTGGCGGCCAAAGGGGATGACCGCGTAAAGAGCGCGACGTACTTCGTCAGCCTGCTCGACTTCTCGCAGCCCGGAGAGCTCGGCGTGTTCATCGACGAGGCGCAGGTGGCGAACCTCGAGAAGAAGATGAACCAGCGCGGCTATCTCGAGGGCTCGGAGATGGCGGGCACGTTCAACCTGCTGCGCGCGAACGACCTGGTCTGGTCCTTCGTCGTCAACAACTACCTGATGGGCAAGGATCCGTTCCCGTTCGATCTGCTCTACTGGAACGCCGATTCCACCCGCATGCCCGCGCGCATGCACAGCTTCTACCTGCGCAGCATGTATCTGAAGAATCTGCTGGGCGTGCCCGGCGGCATCCAGCTGCAAGGCGTGCCGATCGACCTTGGCGCCGTGCCGGTGCCGAGCTACTTCATCTCCACGGTCGAGGACCACATCGCGCCGTGGAAGACGACGTACAAGGGCGCGCGCTACCTCGGCGGCCCGGTGCGCTTCGTCCTCGGCGGCTCGGGCCACATCGCCGGCGTCGTCAACCCGCCGGCGGCGAAGAAGTACCACTACTGGGCCAGCGACGCGCTGCCGCAAACGCCGGAAGAGTGGTTCGCCGGCGCAACACAGACGCCCGGCTCGTGGTGGGAGGACTGGCAGCGCTGGATCGACAACCTCAACGGCGGCGACAAGGCGCCGGCGCGCATCCCGGCCAACGCCATCGAGGACGCGCCGGGCAGCTACGCCATGCTGCGGCTGCAGAAGTAGTCAGTCTCTGGGTTTTCGCGGCGCGCGCGACGCGAGCCGGTCGTACAACCAGTCGGGCATCGTGCGCAGTGCGAGGGAAACCAAAGCCATCTGCCAGGGGATTACCGCCAGCCGGCGGCGCGCGGCGATCGCGCGAGCGATCCTGGGCGCAGCCTCGTCGGCCGACATCAGGAAGGGCATGCGGAAGCGGTTGACGCGCGTGAGCGGCGTGTCGATGTATCCGGGGCAAACGCAGACGACCGAGACGCCCGAGCCGTGGAGCTCGGTGCGCAGGCTTTCGGTCCAGATGCGCGCCGCGGCCTTCGAGGCGCTGTAGGCGCCGTTGCCGGCGAGGCCGCGGAAGCCGGCGACGCTCGCAATGCAGACGAGGGTGCCCCGACCGGCGCGGCGCATCGCCGGCGCGAAGACCGCCAGCGAGGCCGCCATGCCGACGACGTTCACCGCCAGGACATGGCGCAGTTTGGCCAGGTCCTCGATCGCTTCGCTGAGCGTACCCGCCGAAACGCCGGCGTTGGCGATGACCAGGTCCGGCGCGCCGAAGCGCGCGACGAAGTCATCGGCAGCGCGAACCAGTGCGGCTTGGTCGGTGACATCCACCGGATAGGGAATGACGGTCCCCGGCAGGGCGGTGGATGGTGCACGGCGGGCGACGAGCCCGAGGACGGTGTCGGGCGAGGCGTAGTAGCGGGCGAGCGCCGCGCCGATGCCCGACGAGGCGCCGGTGATGACGACCCGCCGCGGCCCTATAGTTTTCCCTGGCGCAGCATGTCGACGACGTAGGACACCGTGTCGAGCATGCCTTCGCGGCTACGACCCTGCTCGGTGCTGACGGTGAAGCGGCCCTGCACCGCCATCGCCGGCGTGCCGTCGATCTTGTACGCCGTGGTGAGCTGCACCGCGCGGCGCGTCTTGCTCTGCACGGTGAACGATTTCATCGTCTCGTAGAATTTCTTCGGCTCGACGCCGTTCTTCTGCAGCCATTCGGTCATCGCCTGCTGGTTGTCGGTGCGCAGGTGATCGCGGTGGATCGCGTCGAAGAGCGGCCGGTGGAGCTTGTCGAGCAGGCCCATCGACTCGAAGGTGTAGAAGATCGCCGCGTCGTGCGCCCAGCGCTCGTTGAACACCGCCGGGATGCGCTTGAACTGCACGTCGGGCGGCAGCTTCTTGGCCCAGGCCTCGATCAGCGGCTCGAGGTTGTAGCAGTGCGGGCAGCCGTACCAGAAGAACTCGACCACCTCGATATTCTTCCCCTGCACATCGACGGGCTGCGGCGGCTTGAGCTCGGTGTACTGGTACTTGCCCGGCTGCGCGCCGGCGAGCGGGGCAGCCATCGCCAGCGCGAGCAAAAGCGAAAAAACCTTGTTCATCATCTATTGCGGCTCCTTGATCTTGACGAGGCTCGCGTCGATGCCGTTCTGCGCCAGCGCCGCGCGCACCCGGTTGATCTCCTCGACCTTGGTATAAGGGCCGAGGCGCACGCGGTACCAGGTGCCCTTGTCGGGCAGGTTCGCCGGCTCGACGCTCGACTCGTAGCCGAGGATCGCGAGGCGCGCCTTCTGGTTGTCGGCATCGGCGGGGTTCTGGAACGAGCCCGCCTGTATGAAATAAACGTCCTTCGGGCTTTCCTGTTGACTGCGCGCCTGCCGCGAGCGCTCACGCAGCTCCTTCTCCGATACCGGCTCCTCCTGCCCCGGCAGGATCTTGTAGAAGTCGAATTTCGGCTTCTCCGCGGCGGCCGGCGGCACGCTGGAGCCCTGCGGCAGGCCGGCGATCGCGGGCGGCTTGCCGGCGGCCTGGTCCTTGTCGGCCTTGGTGGGCTTGGCGGTGAGGAACGGCATCGGCGCCTTGTTGAGGTGGAAGGCGATGCCGAGCGCGACCAGGAGCCCGATCAGCACGCCGACCGACATGCCCAGCAGAAAGCCGCCTTCGGACCGGCGGCGTGTCCTGCGGGGCGCTGCTTGCGGCATTACATCTTCTCCGGGGCGCTGACGCCGATCAGCGACAGCCCGTTGGCCAGCGTTTGGCGGACTGCGGCGCAGAGCGCGAGGCGCGCGCTGCGCAGCTCCTCGTCGTCGACGAGGATGCGCTCGGCATTATAGTAGCTGTGGAACTGCGCAGCGAGTTCGCGCAGGTAGAAGGCCACGTCATGCGGCGCGGCCTCGCGCGCCGCTTTCGCCACGGTCTCCGGAAATTCGTCCAGCAGACGCGCGAGCGCCGCTTCCCGCTCGCCGCGCAATGCCTCAAGCCTTGCGTTGAGCAATGTCGCGGCATCGCCGCCCCATTGCGCGAACACGCTGCACACGCGCGCGTGCGCGTACTGCACGTAGTAGACCGGGTTCTCGTCGCTCTTTTGGCGCGCGAGGTCCACGTCGAAGACGAACTCCGAGTCGGCTTTGCGCGAAACGAGGAAGAATCGCACCGCGTCGCGGCCGAC
>DASQAW010000594.1:0-3080 GCA_035635495.1 Burkholderiales bacterium | reverse complement strand
GAATCGGTGCTCGGCTGGAAGGAGTTCGAGATGGAGGTGGTGCGCGACCGCAAGGACAACTGCATCATCGTCTGCTCGATCGAGAACCTCGACCCGATGGGCGTGCACACCGGCGACTCGATCACCGTCGCGCCGGCGCAGACGCTCACCGACAAGGAATACCAGATCATGCGCGACGCCTCGATCGCGGTGCTGCGCGAGATCGGCGTCGACACCGGCGGCTCGAACGTGCAGTTCGCGATCAACCCGGCCGACGGCCAGATGGTCGTCATCGAGATGAACCCTCGCGTTTCCCGCTCCAGCGCGCTGGCATCCAAGGCGACCGGCTTCCCGATCGCCAAGGTGGCGGCGAAATTGGCGGTGGGATACACCCTGGACGAGATTGCCAACGAAGTCACCGGCGGCGCGACGCCGGCATCGTTCGAGCCGACGATCGACTACGTCGTCACCAAGGTGCCGCGTTTTGCTTTTGAAAAATTTCCGCAAGCGAACGACCGCCTCACTACGCAGATGAAATCCGTCGGCGAGGTGATGGCCATCGGCCGCACCTTCCAGGAGTCGTTCCAGAAGGCGCTGCGCGGGCTCGAGATCGGCGTCGACGGCCTGAACCAGCGCACGCGCGACCGCGAGACGCTCGAGCGCGAGCTCGGCGAGCCGGGCCCCGAGCGCATCTGGTACGTCGGCGACGCGTTCGAGAACGGCTTCACTCTAGAAGAGGTCTACCGCCTGACCCATATCGACCCGTGGTTCCTCGACCAGATCAAGCAGATCGTCGAGCTGGAGATGGAGCTCGACGACCGGCGGCTCGACGACATCGACGCTGTGACGATGCGGAAGCTCAAGCGCATGGGCTTCTCCGACCGGCGCCTGGCGTACCTCTTCAATACCGACGAGCAGATGGTGCGCGACAAGCGCCACAAGTTCGGCATCCGGCCGGTGTACAAGCGCGTCGACACCTGCGCCGCCGAGTTCCCGACCAAGACGGCGTACATGTACTCGACCTACGAGGACGAGGACGAGTCCGCGCCGACCGCGCGCAAGAAGATCATGGTGCTCGGCGGCGGTCCCAACCGCATCGGGCAGGGCATCGAGTTCGACTACTGCTGCGTGCACGCGGCGCTCGCCCTGCGGGAAGATGGCTTCGAGACCATCATGGTCAACTGCAACCCGGAGACGGTCTCGACCGACTACGACACCAGCGACCGGCTCTACTTCGAGTCGCTGACGCTGGAAGACGTGCTCGAGATCGTGGACCTGGAAAAGCCGTGGGGCGTGATCGTGCAGTACGGCGGGCAGACGCCGCTCAACCTCGCGCGGCGCCTCGCCGCGGCCGGCGTGCCGATCATCGGCACCAGCGCCGACTCGATCGACATCGCCGAGGACCGCGAGCGCTTCCAGAAGTTGTTGGAAAAATTGAAACTGCGCCAGCCGCCCAACCGCACCGCCCGCTCCATCTCCGAGGCGGTGAAGAGCGCCGAGGAGATCGGCTACCCGGTGGTCGTGCGGCCGAGCTACGTGCTCGGCGGCCGGGCGATGGAGATCGTGCACCAGCAGGCCGACCTGGAACGCTATATGCGTGAGGCGGTAAAGGTGTCCAACGATTCGCCCGTGCTGCTGGACCGCTACCTGACGGATGCCATCGAGGTGGACGTCGATTGCGTGTGCGACGGCACCGACGTGCTGATCGGCGGCATCATGGAGCACGTCGAGCAGGCCGGCGTGCACTCGGGCGACTCGGCCTGCTGCCTGCCGCCGCACTCGCTCGCGAGCCACATCGAGCGCGAGCTCAAGCGCCAGACCACGATGCTGGCGAAGGCGCTCAAGGTCGTCGGCCTGATGAACGTGCAGTACGCTATCCAGCGCGACACGGTTTACGTGCTGGAAGTAAACCCCCGCGCGTCGCGCACGGTTCCTTATGTGTCGAAAGCCACGGGCCAGCCGCTCGCCAAGATCGCCGCGCGCTGCATGGCCGGAACGCCGCTGCGCGCGCAGGACGCCGCCGAGATCACGCCGTCGTATTTCTCGGTGAAGGAAGCGGTGTTCCCGTTCGCCCGCTTCCCGGGCGTCGACACCATCCTCGGCCCGGAGATGAAATCGACCGGCGAGGTGATGGGCGTCGGCGAGACCTTCGGCGAGGCGTTCGTGAAATCGCAGCTCGCGGCTGGCGTGAAGCTGCCCACCGGCGGCCGGGCCTTCATCAGCGTGCGCGACGGCGACAAGCTCGCCGCCGTGCAGGTGGCGCGCGACCTCGCCGACCTCGGCTTCTCCATCCTCGCCACGCGCGGCACCGCGGCGGTGCTCAACTCGCACGGCATCCCGGTGACGCAAGTCAACAAGGTGGCCGAGGGCCGGCCGCACATCGTCGACATGATCAAGAACGGCGACGTCAGCTTCATCGTCAACACGGTGGAGGCGACGCGCACGGCGGCGAGCGACTCGCGCGCCATCCGCGTGACCGCGCTCGCGCGCCGGGTCACGTATTACACGACCATCGCGGGCGCCAAGGCCGCGTGCGAAGGCATGAAGTACCACATCGCCACGCTCGAGCCCTACCGCCTGCAGGACCTGCACGCGCGCCTGCGCCAGGCGCGCGCGGAGCCCGTCACCTCCTGATGAAAACGCCCATGACCCTGCGCGGGGCCGAGCTGCTGCGCTCCGAGCTGCATCGCCTGAAGACGGTCGAGCGCCCCGCCAATTCCCAGGCCATCGGCGAAGCGCGCGCCCATGGCGACCTCTCGGAAAACGCCGAGTACCACGCCGCGCGCGAGCGCGCCGGCTTCATCGAGGGCCGCATCTCCGAGATCGAAGCCAAGCTCGGCAACGCGCAGGTGGTCGATCCGAGGCTGGTCGACGCCGAAGGCCGCTGCGTCTTCGGCGCCACCGTCGACATCGAGACCGACGGCGAGACCGCCACCTGGCAGATCGTCGGCGAGGACGAAGCCGACATCAAAGCCGGGCGCATCTCGTATTCCTCGCCGATCGGCAAGGCGCTCATCGGCAAGGAAGCCGGCGAGATCGTCGAGGTGCAAACCCCCGGCGGCCTGAAGCGCTACGAGATCATCGACGTCCGCTACGAGTAA
>DASQAW010000593.1:0-1917 GCA_035635495.1 Burkholderiales bacterium | reverse complement strand
ATGCCGAGCGCCTCGGCGCCGGCGCCGAGCGCGTCCATCATGCCGCGCGCGAAGTCGGGCGGGGTCGACGGCACCTTGGTGGTGAGGAGCTTGCCCGCGCGATCGACGATCGCGCAGTCGGTGAACGTACCGCCGATGTCGATGCCGACGAGGTAGCCCATGGCGTCTATATTAGCGGGCACCCCGCGGAGAGTCCCTTGGCGCTTGGCGCAACGATCTACAATTTCGCTATCCGGCTGTCCAACGTCGACCGCGGCGTGTACGAGTCGCTCGCCCTGAAGGTGGCGCGCCATCCATCCGAGGCGGAAGACCATCTCGTTGCGCGCGTGCTCGCCTACTGCCTCGAGTACAGCGATGGCCTGGCTTTTTCGCGCGGGCTGTCCGAGCCCGACGAGCCGGCGCTCGCGGTGCGCGATCTCACCGGCGAGCTGCGCGCCTGGATCGACGTAGGCGCGCCGGATGCGGCCAGGCTGCACCGGGCAGCCAAGGCCGCGCCGCGCGTCGCGGTCTACACGCACAAGCCGCCCGCGGCGCTGTTGCGCCAGCTTGCGGGGGAGCGCATTCATCGCGCCGAAACGATCGAGCTGTACGCTTTCGACAGGGAGCTGATCGCCGGCATGGTGGCGCGGCTCGAGCGGCGCATGGCCTTCGACCTTTCGGTGACCGACGCGCACCTTTTCATCTCGATGGAGGGTGTTACGCTCTCGGGTGAGGTGACGCGACTTGTCCTCTGACACGCTTTCCCCGCGATGATCCGAATCCGCGAAATCGACCACCTGGTGCTGCGCGTGCGCGACATCGACGCGATGCGCCGCTTCTATTGCGAAGTGCTTGGCGCGGAGCACGTGGCGTGGCGGCCGCACTTCGGCATGTCGCACCTGCGCATCGGCCGCTCGATGCTCGACCTGATTACCTTCGACGGCCCCCTCGGCAAGGGCGGCGGCGCCGCGGCGGGCAGGGAAGGCCGCAATCTCGACCACTTCTGCTTCCGCGTGGAGCCCTTCGACCAGGAGGCGATCGTCGCGCACCTTAAGAAGTGCGGCGTCGACGTGGGCGACATCCGGCCGCGTTTCGGCGCCGAAGGCAATGGCGTCTCCATCTACCTCACCGATCCGGAGGGCAACATGGTCGAGCTGAAGGGCCCATCGGACGGCAAGGATCCTCCAGGAGAGTTTTCAAGGTGAAAAGCACGCAACGTCTGAGAGAGCTGCTCGCGCGCCCGGGCGCGATCATGGCGCCCGGCGTCGCCGACGCGCTGAACGCCCGCCTCGTGAGGCGCCACGGCTTCGAGGCCGTCTACATGACCGGCGCCGGCACCACCGCGGTGCGCCTGGGCATGCCCGACGTCGGCCTGCTGACCATGACCGAGATGATCGACAACGCGGGCCGCATCGCCGAGGCGAGCGGGCTGCCGCTCATCGCCGATGCCGACAACGGCTACGGCGGCGTGCTGAATGTCCGGCGCACCATCCAGGGCTACGAGCGCGCGGGCGTGGCGGGGGTGCATCTCGAGGATCAGGTGATCCCCAAGCGCTGCGGCCACCTCGCCGGCAAGCAGGTGGTGCCGGTGGCGGAGGCGGTCGCCAAGATCCGCGCCGCGGCCGACGCGCGCACCGATGCGGACTTCGTCATCATCGCGCGCACCGACGCGATCGCGGTAGAAGGCTTCGACGCCGCGCTCGAGCGCGCCGCGAAGTACCGGGAGGCGGGCGCCGACGTGCTGTTCATCGAGGCACCGAATGCCGAGCAGCTGCCCAAGATCGCGCCGCGCTTCAAGGGCGTGCCGCTGCTCTACAACATGGCGGCCAGCGGCAAGACGCCGTTTCTCTCCAAGGCCGAGGTCGAGCGCCTGGGCTTCAAGCTCATCATCTATCCCAACTGGCTGATGCTCGCCGCGATCAAGGCCGCGAGCCAGGT
>DASQAW010000592.1:0-5932 GCA_035635495.1 Burkholderiales bacterium | reverse complement strand
TACTCGTCGTCGGGCGCGCCGCCGCCGCTCGCGACGATGTCTTCCTGCCTGATCCTGTCGACGTTGAAGCGCTCGACCTTGCCGCGGATGGTCTTCACCAGGTCCTCGAGCTCGGGCGGCTCCTTCATGAAGCGCAGCGGATTGGAGCGCGCGACGACGAAGGTCTTGAGATAGGGGCTGACGAAGCCCTTCGCCTTCAGCTTCTTCACCACCTCGGCGACCTTCTCGTCGAGCTCGAGCAGCATCGCGGCAATTTTCTCGTGCTGCTTGAGCGCCTTGCCCAGCGACTCCTCCGAGAACTCGGTCAGGCGCCGCACGAACGAGTTGTACACGGCGCCGCTGAAGCGCGGCTTCTTCTCGTAGCAAAGGCCCATCGTGACGAAGGACGGCTCCTCGAGGTAGAAGGAGAACTCCTTCTCCGTCTTGCCGGGCGTCTCTTCGATCAGGTTGCGGAATATGCGGATCACCTCGAGCGACTTGTCGCGCAGGTTGTGCGCCTTCTCGGTGTTGAGCGCGAGGATCTGCCACGCCACCTCGCGCTTCGGCACGACGAGCGCGGTGATGGCCTTGGCGCCCAGCCTGCGCATGGCCTCCAGGCGATGGCGGCCGTTCGGCGTCCAGAATCCCTTGTCCGGCGCGGTCACGGCGATCACCGGATCGAGGAACATGCCGGTGCGATCGAGCACGTCCGCGAGCCGCTTGTGGTGCATGTCCGAGAGGTCGCGCTGGAACGGCGTCGGCTCGATCGCGTCGATCGGCAGCACCGCGAAGATCAGCGGATGGTTCCCCAGCGGATCGTGGTAGCCGCCGAGGACATAACCGCCTTCCTTCTCGACGCGCGCTTTCGCCTCGGCGCCTTCGCCGCTCAGCTCATCGAGGCGCGATTCGAGCGCCGTGATCCCGCGCGTGCCGGCCTTCGCCTTGCGCGGACGGCGCCGCGCGGGCGCGCGTTTCGTCGGGATCCTGGCGCGGGGTTTGGCGGTGGCCATGTTATATAACCGAGGGCGTGAGCATACCCATGTTGGATCGTAAGCCCATACCGAACTTCCGCGTGGCGCATCATTTTTCCTGCGGGATCGGAATCTTCGGCGCCCAGGCGAGCCACTCCTTCTTCGGCTCGTCGTAGAGGAAGAAGACCGTGCCGGGCTTCGCGCGCGGCGTGCCGGGCGGGCTGGCGAATTCGACGCCGCCGGTGATGAAGGCGCGCAGCGACTCGAACTGGATGTCCACGCCCTTGAGTACGCCGCCCTTGATGTTGAGCCCGCTCACGTCCCAGAAACTCGCGCCTTCGCGCACCAGGTTCACGTAGCGCGGGAAGATGAGGACGTGGACATCGGCCGAGAGCGCGTTCGGCGCGAGGTCGAGCTTGTACACCTGCCCCACTTCCACGCCGCGGTAGTACACCGGCGCATCGGCGCGCATCTTCGGCCGTTCGGCGCGCAGCACGATCTTCATTCCGCCGTCGACGCCGACCGGCGGGCTTTCGAGCCCGTTGAACTCGCGCTTCACCGGCGCATCGGGCTTGCCGGGCACCCCCTGGATCTCCGGCCCCGAGAGCACCGTGGTGAGGCCGGTGATCTGGCCGAAGCCGACGCGCGGCCGCACGATCCAGAACTGGCTGCCCTCGCGCGCGAGGTCCTCGGCGGACTTGACGAGGCGGATGCGCACCAGCGCCGTCTTGTGATCCGGCGAGAGCGCGACGCCGTTCACCTCGCCGACCTGCACGCCGCGGAACCGGAGCGGCGTCTGGCCGACGCGCAGGCCGCCGCCGTCGCTGAAGCTGACGGTGATCTGCGGCCCGTAGTCCTGCATGCGATGGAACACGAGGTACGCGGCGACGGCGATCGCCATCACCGGGACCATCCAGATCAGGCGCAGGACGCGCCGGCGCTTGACGCGTGCCTTGGGGATCTCGTCGCCGGTCATTCGGGCTTGTTCCAGATGAGCTTCGGATCGAAGCTCTGCGAGGCGAGGATCGTCAGCACCACCACGCAGGTGAACGCCACCAGTCCCGGCCCGGGAAGCACGCGCGCGAGGTCGCCGAGCTTCACCAGCGCGACGAGGATCGCGAGCAGGAACACGTCGAGCATCGCCCACGGCCCGATCGCGTCGATGAACTTGTAGATGTGCGTGCGCCCGCGGAGGCGCCGGCCCTTGCCCCACTTGACGCTCCACACCAGGAAGGAGAGCCCGAGGAGCTTCATCAGCGGGATCACGATGCTCGCGAGGAACACGATCGCGGCGACGAAATACTGGTCGTACTGCATCAGGCTGACGACGCCGTCCCACACCGTGTTCTCGGAATAGGCGCCGTACATGTTCATGGTCAGGATCGGATAGATGTTGGCCGGTATGTACAGCACCAGCGCGGCGACGGTCAGCGCCAGCGTCGCATCGGGGCCGGCGAGCGGCCGCGAGACGATCACCGAGCCGCAGCGGATGCACTCGGCGCTGGTTCCGGGCGCGAGCTCCTCGACGTGCTGGTGCAGGCCGCAGGTCTCGCAGGAGAGGACGGCGTCGCTGGCCATCAACGGCTGCTTGCAATCCGCGTGCCCGCCGTAGAATTCGGCCCTCATCCACAAGGACCATCATGAGCAGACTCACCGCCCTCCTTTGCGCCCTGGCCGCCCTCTTGCTGAGCGGCTGCGGCTACAACCAGCTGCAATCGAGCGACGAACAGGTGAAGGCCGCCTGGGCCGAGGTGGTCAACCAGTACCAGCGCCGCGCCGACCTGATCCCGAACCTGGTGAACACCGTGAAGGGCTACGCCCAGCAGGAGCAGCAGGTGCTGATCGGCGTCACCGAGGCGCGCGCCAAGGCGACCTCGATCCAGGCGACGCCCGAGATGGTCGACAACCCGGAGGCCTTCCAGCAGTTCGTGCAGGCGCAGCGCGAGGTGACCGGCGCCCTCTCGCGCCTCCTCGCGGTGGTGGAGAACTACCCGCAGCTGAAATCGGATCAGAACTTCCGCGAGCTGCAGGCGCAGCTCGAGGGCACCGAGAACCGCATCGCGGTCGCGCGCCAGCGCTTCATCAAGGCGACGCAGCAGTACAACACCCTCGTGCGCCAGTTCCCGACCAACCTCACGGCGATGCTCTTCGGCTACAAGCCGAAGCCGCAGTTCACGGTCGAGGACGAGAAGGCGATCGCCAGGCCGCCGACGGTCGACTTCGGCACTCCGGGCAAGAAATGATTTTGGTTTGCCCCCCTGTCAAGGGGGGCGTGAGCCGCGGGCGAACGGGGGGTTTTGCTTTTTCGG
This sequence comes from Burkholderiales bacterium, assembly GCA_035635495.1. GTDB lineage: Bacteria > Pseudomonadota > Gammaproteobacteria > Burkholderiales > SG8-39 > SCGC-AG-212-J23. The sequence goes on along the minus strand of DASQAW010000592.1, from coordinate 2,673 downwards.
AAAACCAACCCCCGGCTCGCAAGCTCGCTTCCCCCCTTTACAGGGGGGCGGCAGCGGCGCTGCTTCTCTGCTTCGTGCTGCCGGTGCTCGCCCTCGTGGCGGCCGACATCCCGCCGCTCAAATCGCGCGTCACCGACCTCACCAACACGCTGAACGAGCAGCAGCGCGCGGCGCTCGAGCAGACGCTCGCCGAGTTCGAGGCGCGCAAGGGCGCGCAGATCGCGGTGCTGATGGTGCCGACGACGCAGCCCGAGACGATCGAGCAGTACGCGGTGCGCGTGCAGGAAGCGTGGCAGCTTGGGCGCAAGGGCGTCGATGACGGCGTTGTTCTCGTCGTCGCGAAGAACGATCGCAAGCTCCATTTCGAGGTCGGCTACGGCCTGGAAGGCATCCTCCCGGACGCGATCGCGAAGCGCATCATCGAGAACGACATCGTCCCGCGCTTCAAGGAGGGCGACTTCTACGGCGGCATCCGCGCGGGCGTCGATCGCATCATGCGCATCGTCGAAGGCGAGAAGCTGCCGCCTCCCATCGCGCACACCCATCCGAAAGCCGAAGGCTTCGATCCGGGCTGGATCATTCCGCTCTTCATCCTCGTGCTGATCGGCGGCGGCATCCTGCGCGCCCTCTTCGGCCGGTTCTTGGGCTCGGGGATCATCGGCACCCTCGCCGGCGTTGCGGGCTGGGCGATCCTCGGCTCCCTCATCGCCGCGCTCGGCATCGGCTTCATCGTCTTCGTCTTCGGCCTCGCCGGCGGCGCGAGCCTGGGCGGCGGCCGCCGCGGCTGGGGTGGCGGCGGCTGGAGCTCGGGTGGATTCGGCGGTGGCAGCTGGGGTGGCGGCGGCGGTGGCGGCGGCTTCAGCGGCGGCGGCGGCAGCTCCGGTGGCGGCGGCGCGAGCGGCTCCTGGTGATCGCGCGCGTCCTCAAGCACCTGCTGACGCCGCACTGGTGGGCGATGCGCGACTTCCCGCCCTCCAGGCTCGACAGGATCGAGCAGGCGGTGAAGAGCTCGGAACAACTCCACCGCGGCGAGATCCGCTTCGCGCTGGAAGCATCGCTGCACCTCGCCAGCCTGCGCCGCTCGGCGCGCGAGCGCGCGCGGCAGGTGTTCGCGCAGCTCGGCGTGTGGGACACGGCGGCGAACAGCGGCGTGCTGATCTACGTCCAGCTCATCGACCGCGCGATCGAGATCGTGGCCGACCGCGGGATCGCCGCGAAAGTGGCGCAGGCGGAATGGGATGCGATCTGCCGGGCGATGGAGCGGGCATTCAAGGCCGGGCGCTTCACCGAGGGCTCCATCGAAGCCATCCAGGCGGTGACCGCCATCCTCGCGCGCCACTTCCCGGCGGCCGGGGTGAATCCGAACGAGCTCCCAGACAAGCCGGTGGTGCTATGAGATATGAGCTCTATTACTGGCCCGGCATCCAGGGCCGCGGCGAGTTCATCCGGCTAGCGCTCGAGGACGCGGGCGCGGATTACGTCGACGTCGCGCGGCGGCCCGATGGGAGAAATGCGGGCATGAAAGCCATGTTCACCCAGATGAAGAGGAACCAGGTCTTCGCGCCGCCCTTCCTGCGCGCCGGCGCGCTGGTCATCGCGCAGACCGCGATGATCCTGCACTACCTCGGCCCGCGGCTCGGGCTCGCGCCGAAAAGCGAGGCGCAGCGTCTGTGGCTGCACCAGCAGCAGCTCACGATCAGCGACTGGCTGGTCGAGGTGCACGACACGCATCATCCGATCGGCAGCGGCCTGTACTACGAGGACCAGAAGCCCGAGTCGCGACGGCGCGCCGACGATTTCCGTGAGAGTCGCCTGCCCAAGTACCTCGGATATTTCGAGCGCCTCGAGCGCGGCAGGACCGTAACGTATCTCGATCTGTCCCTCTTCCAGATGGTCGAGGGCTTGCGCTACGCCTTTCCCAGCACGATGCGTTCGATCGAGCGCAAGGTGCCGAAGCTCGTCGCGCTGCACGACCGCGTCGCAGCACGCCCGCGGCTCGCCGCCTACCTCGCCTCCGAGCGCCGCATTCCGTTCAACCAGCAAGGCATCTTCCGCCACTACCCGGAACTAGACGCCTAGGGGCAATAGGTCTAGTGTGGCCCCGCGTGAAGGTCGAGCTGCATGGCATCGTGGCCGACTGCCCGTCGTGCCACGGCACGGATTTCGAGCCGCAGGGCGCGGCTGCCGACAGCATCGCCTCGCAGACACCGATGATTTGCACCGCCTGCGGCGCGCGCGCCCCGTACATCCAGCTCCTCATCCAGATCGGCGACAAGGCGATCACGCGCTCGCTCGAGACGCTCGAGCGAATCCGCGCGCAGCGCGCGAAGGTCAAACCGCCACCGCGGGAGTGAAACGGACCGCCCTGCCGCGCCCGCGCGGTGGTGAAATCGCGGGGCCCGTGAGCGCCGTCTCCTTCCCCGCCCTGCGCCAGCCCGTGTTCCGCGCCTATTTCGCCGGCGCGGCCTCGCTGATGATGGCCGACTCGATCGAGCACGTCATCAGCTACTGGATGATGTTCGAGAAGTTCCATTCGCCCGCGCTCGCCGGCTTCGCCGTCATCTCGCACTGGGTGCCGTTCCTGCTCTTCTCCATCTGGTCGGGCGCGCTCGCCGACCGCTACGACCCGCGGCGGCTGATCCAGATCGGCATGGCGGTGTTCATGGGCGTGTC
>DASQAW010000591.1:0-5711 GCA_035635495.1 Burkholderiales bacterium | reverse complement strand
ATGTCGATGACGCCCGAGGTCTCCTCGTCCTTGGTGATGGTGCCCGGCGCGCCGAGGTCGCCGAAGAGGGCCGGATCGAAGCCGGCGATCTTTACCATCGAGCCGGTGGCCGGGTTGAACTGCCAGACCTTGCCGTTGTGCTTGTTGTTGCCGACGTCCTCGAGCATGATCAGCCTGCCGTCGTCGTTCACGGCGATGTTGTCGAACATCTGGTAGTCGCCCTTGGCTGACGTGCCGTCGAGCAGCATCTCGATGGTGCCGCCGAGCTCGGGCTGCGAGGAGTCGACGAAGTTCAGCGCCCAGAGGCGCGTGCGGCCGACCTGGCCCGCCGGGATGTCGCTGTTCGCGTTGCCGTCCTTCGCCGCGTCCATCTGGTCGGTGGTGACGAAGAAGTAGCGGTTGTGGTTCTTCTTGTCCCACGCGCCGTCTTCGGGACGAAGGAAGCGCGTGCTCGCCGCGTTCGCGACATCGGGTCCGGCGACGAGCGCAAAGGGGCCTTCATAATTGCCGCGCGTGTTGAGCGCGAGGCCGAGGCCGGCGTCGGCGTCGCGGGTCTCCGCCGCCTTGCCCTTGACCGCCACGCGGTAAAGCGTGCCGCCGACGAGGCCAGCGCGCTCGATGTCGTTGCCGGTCTTCGACTTGGTCCCCGCGTAGACGTAGATGCCGTTCGTGCCGCCGTCAGAGTTGCCGATGACCACGGTGCGATCGCCGGAGTAGGGGTTGGCGAGGAAGTTTTCCCAGGACGCGTTGGCGCTGACGGCCCAGGGCAGCACGTAGGACTTGCCGCGGTCCGGACCGCTGGCGACGTGCGCGACGCCGCGCTGATAGGTCGGGCCCGACTCTTCGCCGTTCAGGTAGATGCGGTGCGGCGTGCCTTTGCCGCGGTGGAAGAAGGCCTTGCGCGGCGCGAGATCGGCGGAACAGAAGCGCGCGAAGGAGCTCGTCGTGCCATTGGCCCCCGTGGCGGGAACCGGAACCCAGCTGCCGTCGGCCGCCTGCTGGAAGACCTGCTTCATCAGGTCCTCGCCCGAGAGCACCTTCAGCGTCTTCTTGTCGATCACGTAGGACGAAACGTAGGCGCCCTTGCCGCCGTGCGCGCGAACCAGGCCCAGCGGGCCGCTCGCGTTCGCGAAGATCTCGTGGTTCATCAGCACCGTGAAGGTGCCGTCTTCGTTGTCGTATGCGCCCAGCCCGTCGGGAATGCCGCCCATTTTGTAGCTGCCGGCGAAGTCGCCGGTGGTGAGGATCGAGGTGATTTCGATGCCCGGAACGAGCGGCTGCACATAGGGCGGCGTCGACGTGCTCGGCCCCTGGTCGGCGATGGCCGGCGCGGCCATCGCAATGAACGCCGCATTGACGAGAACGGCGAGTGCTTTCATCTTCATATGGATAGGACCCTTTTAGGAAATGATTTTCGCGGACTGCGCCCGAACCATACGCAGCCCGTGTTACCGATCCTTGACGCCCGCGGATCGGTTCCGGGGTCGCTATTTATGAAAGCGGTAACAATCGGCCGTTAGCGTGAGCGTGAAACGCCGCCTGCTGTTGCACATCAGCCGTTCTTCGGTTTCGGAGTAAATGCCAGGCAGTAACCGTGCGCGCTCACGGCGCCGGCCACGACCTTGCACGTGCCCCGGTCCTTGCGCGCCGGGTCGGTGATGAACTGGATGCAGTCGTCGCAATCCTTTCCCGCCTTCGGCTGTTCCTGATACTGGACGTCGGCCTTGGAGAGCTTCTCGGCGATCGCCTTCGGCATCGTGGCAAGCAGAGGCAGCAGGGCCACTCCAAGCAGGGCCCGCCGCTTCGCACCCATGGGGTCCATGTCAATCCACCACCGTGATCGTGCCGTTCATCTCCTCGTGCTTCGTGCCGCAGAAAATGTCGCAGAGGAAGGTGAAGGTGCCGGTCTTGTCCGGGACCACGCGCACGCGCGTGACCTTGTCCGGAACGATGTCCGCGCGCAGGCCGAGGTCGGGCGCGTTGAAGCCCATCAGCACATCGTCGGTGGTGAGCTCCAGGATGACCGGCTCGCCCTTCTTCAGCATCAGGTGCCCCGGCGTGTAGTCGAAGCGCTTGGCGCTGATCTTGATCACCTTCTCCTGCGGCTGCGCGGCGACGTACGTCGCCACGGAGGTGAACGCGACAACCAGCGTGGCTGCTGCGATGACACATGCTCTTCTGCGGGAGCTCATCGCGCTATGCCTTGGTGACGACCGGGTATTCGACGAGCTTGAACTGCGCGTCTTTCACCTCCGCGTCGACGCCGCGGAAGCCGAGGCCTTTGTACGGCTGCGCCGGATCCCACGGCAGCGGCGCGCGATTGGACTGCGAGCCGGGTGCGGGGAGAGGGAACATCAATCCTTTCGCCGCGTGGTGCGCGATGTGCCCGGTCTTCTGGTGGTGCTCCTGATGGATGTGGCCGTAGAACACGGTCACGTTCTGGTAGGGCATCAGCAGCTCGATCGCCTTCGCGCCGTCGCGCGTCGCCCAGTCCCACTGCGGCGCGAGGTCGAACAGCGGCCGGTGCGTAAGCACCACGATCGGCGCGTCCTTCTTCTGCTGCGCCAGGTCCGCGGCGAGCCAGGCGAGCTGCTCGTCGCCGATCAGCGCGCGCGGGTCGGATACGTTGTCGAGCGCGATGAAGTGCACGCCCTTGTGATCGAACGTGTAGTTCGTGGCGCCGAAGAACTCCTTGAACGCCTTGCCGTTGTCGAGCGAGGCGTCGTGCTCGCCGGGCATGAAGCGCACGGTCCTGACCTTGAGCTCGCTGACGATGGCCTTGAATTCCGCCATGCGCTTGCGGCGCTCCACCGGATTGTCGGTCGTGTGCGTGAGGTCGCCGGTGAACACGATGAAGTCGGGCTGCAGCTCGAGGCTGTTTACCGAGGCCACGGCTTTCTTCAACGTGCCCTTGGCGTCGGGATTCGGCGGTCCTTCGAAGCCCCAATGCGTGTCAGAGAGCTGCAGGAAATAGAACTCGTCCTGGTCCGCGCCGAGCGCGACGCCCGGCAGGGCGGACGCGAACACCACGCCGACGCCGCCGAGGCCGGTCAGCTTGAGAAAATCCCGCCTGTTGATTTCATTCGCCATTTTCGATCTCCCGATCCATAGCGCGCGGAAAGCAGGCTTGCTTTCCTATGGTTACGTACCGGCGCTGCTCGAAACAAAATTCCCCGGGGAATAAAAATGCGGACCGGAGCGGTATAAGGTGCATGGCCTTCGTACGTGCAGTCGACCGCGTATGCGTGCCGGGAGCCAAGCCCGGACGCGAGCCGCAGCGGTCCGCAGGCCAAGGGGAGGCCTTGAGCACTGACGAGCGCAGCAGAGCCCGGCGGTTCGAAGAGAACTTCGTAGCGCATCTGGACGCCGCATACGACTACGCGCACTGGCTCACGCGCGACGCGCGCAACGCCGAGGACGTGGTCCAGGAAGCCTGCCTGCGCGCGTTCAAGTTCCTCGACAGCTTTCATGGCGAGAGCGCACGCGCCTGGCTCCTCGCCATCGTGCGCAACACGTATTACACGTGGCTCAAGAGGAACCGCGTCGAGGCGGCGAACGTGTCGTTCGACGAGGAGACCATGGTCGCGGACGGCGTCGAGCTCGCCGAGCTCGAGAGCAGCTTCGGCTCCATCGACCAGGCGCTGCAGCAGGCAGACGCCAAGCGCCGGATCAACGAGGCGATCGCCCGGCTGCCGGAGGAATTCCGCGAGGTGATCGTGCTGCGCGAGCTGGAAGACCTGCCTTACAAGGAGATTGCGGCGATCGCCAAGATACCGCTCGGCACCGTGATGTCGCGCCTCTCTCGCGCGCGCAAGCTCCTGCTGCAGCACCTGCAGCGGGCCGAGCAGGAGTCCTGACATGGAATGCACCGAGACCCGCAGCCGCCTGCACGCCTATCTCGACCAGGAGCTCGATCCGTCGAGCGCCGTGGCGGTCGATCGGCACCTCGCCTCCTGTGCGGCGTGCAAGGCGATTTTCGCCCGGCAGTCCGCGCTGCGCTCGGCTATTCGCGAGCACGCCACGTATCACAAGGCGCCTGCCGCGCTCGTGGAACGCATTCGTGGGCAGATCGGAGCACCGGCGAAACCGGCGTTCTCGCCGTGGCGCTGGCTCGAATGGCGGCCGCTGCAGTTTGGCGCGGCGCTGGCCGCCACCGCGCTGGTCTCGTGGATTGCCGCCCTCGAATACGCCCGTCCGCGCGGCGACGAGCTGATCATCGACCAGGTGGTGAGCGGCCACGCGCGCTCGATGGTGACCAGCCGTCTCGCCGACGTGGCGAGCTCGGACCAGCACACGGTCAAGCCCTTTCTCAGCAGCAAGCTCGACTTCTCTCCGCCGGTCAGCGATCTGGCCACGGCCGGCTACCCGCTGGTCGGCGGCCGCGTGGACTACCTGCAGAACCGGCCGGTGGCGGCGCTCGTGTACCGCCACCGCGAGCACCTGATCAACGTCTTCGTCTGGCCGGACCGCAGCGGCGGTCGCACTGCGCCGAAGCCCCGCGCGTCGAGGCAGGGCTACAACGTCGTGCACTGGAGCGACGGCGGCCTCGCGTTCTGGGCGATCTCGGACCTGAACGTGACCGAACTGAAAACCTTCGCCGAAACCTACGACAGCGCCGCCATCAGTAGGTGACGCCGTCAAAGGTGGTGTCGCGGTTTCCGGCAGCGGTGGGATCGAACTTCCGGCGGTACCGCAATCGCAGCTGCCATCGACCCTAGAATGGGGCGATGAGTTCCGTTCCGCTGCAGGTGCAGTTCGATCCGGCGTCGGCGCGCTTCGGCGCGTCGCGCTCGCAGAAGCGGCTCGAGGACGACCGCTTGCTCACCGGCAAGGGCCGCTATAGCGACGACCTCGACTTTCCGCGGCAGTGCTGGCTGGTGCTGGTGCGCTCGCCGCATGCGCACGCCAAACTGGCCGCCATCGACGTTGGCGAAGCAAAGCGAGCGTCGGGGGTGCTCGCAGTGTGGTCCATGGCCGAGCTGCGCGCCGACGGTGTCGGCCACATTCCGTTCCCGCCGCTCTTCAAGCGCGCGGATGGCTCGCCGATGGCTGCGCCGCCGCGCACGCCGCTCGCCGAGCGCGTAGTGCATTACGTAGGGCAGCCGGTCATCGCGATCGTCGCCGAGACGCGCGTGCAGGCGCAGGATGCGGCAGAGCTGGCGAACGTCGAATACGAAGATCTGCCCTGCGTGGTCGAGGCAAAGGCCGCCGTCGCGCCGGGAGCGCCGCTGGTGTGGCCCGAGGCGAGCGGCAACGTGGCGGCGCAGACGGAGTACGGCGACGCGGCAAGGGTGGCCGCGGCGTTCGAGCGGGCCGCGCACGTCACGGAGATCGAACTGCACAACCAGCGGGTGATCGCGGTCGCGCTCGAGCCGCGCGCCTGCACGGGCGTGTTCGAGAACGGTCGTACGACGCTGTACACGCAGAACCAGACGCCGACCGGCGCGCGCGATCTGCTCGGCGCGGTGTTCCGCGCGAAGCCGGATCAGTTCCGCATCATCGTCGGCGACATCGGCGGGGGCTTCGGCATGAAGACCGGGCTCACGCCCGAGGATGCGCTCGTCTGCTACGCGGCGCGCAAGCTCGGCCGGCCGGTGCGCTGGCGCGCCGACCGCAGCGAGGACTTCCTCGCCGCGCACATGGGGCGCGACCAGCACAACCAGGCGCGGCTCGCGCTCGACGGGCAGGGCCGCATCCTGGCCCTCGAGGTG
>DASQAW010000590.1:0-2104 GCA_035635495.1 Burkholderiales bacterium | reverse complement strand
GTGACGTCGACGCGCACGTAGCCGCGGTAGCGCGAGTCGGCGAGGAGGACGTGGGGGTTGTCGGGGCGCAGCGCATCGAGGCGCTCCTGCGCCCAGGCCTGGGAGGTCACGGACGTGCCCACAAATTCGGCAGCGACGACCGGCGACGCAGGATCGTCGAAGTCGAGCTTGAGCTGGCTGACGTTGAAGGCGTGGATGTCGCCGCCGATCACCACCGGGTTGGCAGTCTTCGCCAGCGATTCGAGCAGCTTCTTGCGCGCAGCAGGGTAGCCGTCCCAGCTGTCGGTCCACGCGCTGCGGCCAGGACCGGGCTTCTCGTCCATCTGCGCCATGCGCGTCTGCTGCGCGATCACGTTCCACCGCGCGCGCGAGGCGCCGAGAGCTGCATCGAGCCACTGCTCCTGCCGCGCGCCGAGCATCGTGCGCTTGGGATCGCCAAGCTCGGCGCACTGCGTCGGATCGACCGAGTTGGAGCCGCCGCGGCCGGGACGCGGACAGGCGTGATAGGAGCGGAACTGGCGGTCGTCGAGCACCAGGAAATTCACCAGGCTGCCGAAGCCCGATCGCGTATAGATGCGCGCATGCGGACCGTACGGCAGCATGGAACGCGGCACAGGCATGTGCTCGTACCAGGCCTTGTACGCGGCCGCGCGGCGCGCGAGGAACCATTCCGGCGTATCGAGCTGCTCGGAGCGGTCGTCGGCGTAGTCGTTCTCGACCTCGTGGTCGTCCCAGGTCACGAGCCACGGGCACGCGGCGTGCGCCGACTGCAGGTCGGGGTCGGTCTTGTAGAGCGCGTAGCGCCGCCGGTAGTCGCCGAGCGTCACCGCCTCGCCGGCGCCGTGGCTGCGCACGAGATCGCGGCCCCAGGATGCTTCGTAGATGTAGTCCCCGAGATGCAACACCAGCTCGGGCTCGTCGGCGACGACATGGCGATAGGCGTTGAAATAGCCCTGCTCGTAGTGCTGGCAGGAGACGAACGCGAAGCGCATGCGGGTCGGGCGTGCCTGCGCCCCGGGCGCGGTGTGCGTGCGGCCGATCGGGCTCACCGCGTCGCCGGCAGTGAAGCGGTACCAGTGCGGGCGCGAGGACTGCAGGCCATTCACTTCCACGTGCACCGAGTGCGCCCATTCGGGCGTGGCGTAGGCGGTGCCATGGGCGACGATGTTCTTCATCGCCTCGTCGCGCGCGACTTCCCAGCCGACCGGCACGACCTCCGCCGGCATGCCGCCGTTCGGCGCGAACGGCACAGGCGCGAGGCGCGTCCAGAGCACGCAGCCCGTGGGCTGCGGATAGCCCGACGCGACGCCGAGCGTGAACGGCGGCGAGCCGAAGCGCGGCTTGGGGTTGTACTGGCCGAAGGCCCGCGATGTTGCCATCGCGCCGAGCGCGATCAGGAAGCGGCGGCGGTCGACCATGCAATTAGAATAAACGCATGATTCACTTTGTGGTGCACGAAGAAGGCGACGGCGTCGGCGTCGTCGTCGTGGAAGGCGTCAAGGCCGGCCAGCACCTCACCGGCTGGATCATGGAAGACGACAAGGACATCGAGGTCGTGGCGAAGAGCGACATTCCCATCGGGCACAAGCTCGCGCTCAAGGACTACCGCGAGGGCGACACGGTCATCAAGTATGGCGTCGATATCGGCAAGGTGGTCAAGCCCATCGCCAGGGGCGAGCACCTGCATGTGCACAACGTAAAGACCAAGCGCTGGTAACCATGAACCTGGGCAAGTCAACCTTCTGGGGCTACAAGCGGCCCAACGGCCGCGTCGGTGTGCGCAACCATGTCGTCATCCTGCCGGTCGACGATCTCTCCAACGCCGCCGCGCAGGCGGTGGAGAACAACATCAAGGGCACGATGGCGCTGCCGCATCCTTACGGGCGGCTGCAGTTCGGCGCCGACCTCGAGCTGCATTTCCGCACCCTGATCGGCACCGGCTCGAACCCGAACGTCGCCGCGGTGGTGGTCATCGGCATCGAGGAGCAGTGGACCTCGAGGGTCGTCGAGGGCATCCGGCAGACCGGCAAGCCGGTGGTGGGCTTCGGCATCGAGCTGCACGGCGACCACGCCACCATCATGCGCGCTTCGCGCGCGGCGCGGG
>DASQAW010000589.1:0-2113 GCA_035635495.1 Burkholderiales bacterium | reverse complement strand
GCGAGTTCACCACCGTCGCCGACGTTGCGGAGGCGGCGCTGTTCTTCGCGGCGTTTCCGACGAATGCGCTGACGGGACAGTCGCTGGTGGTGAGCCACGGATGGTTCATGCAGTAAGCGATCATGGCGCCTATCGGTCGGCGAGCCAGTGCGTCGATTTCGTGGATCCGCCTTTCACCAGAAACTGGTTTGCCCGGCGCTGGATTTCGCGGGGCGTGGCGACCGAGGTGGCAGGCTCGCCCGAGGAACGCGCTACGGGTGCAGCACCCGCGCCATGCTTGCGGCGAGCTCGCCGGCCGACAGCGGCTTTCTCACCACAACATCCGCGTCCACGCTTCTCATGCCGAGATACCCGCTCATCAGGACTACGGGGATCGCCTGGCGGATACCGCGCACTTCGCGAATCAGGGCCGAGCCGGACAGGCCCGGCATGCGCTCGTCGGTCAGCACAGCGTCGAAGCGCTGCGGATCGGCGCGGAAGGCGGCAAGCGCGGCAGTGCTGGAGGTGAAGGCGACCGGAGCGTAGCCGAGGAGCTCGAGCGTCTCGGTGGCAAGGCGCACGAGCGGCTCCTCGTCGTCCACCACGAGCACGCGCTGCCCTTCGCCGCGTGGCAGCGGCAGGTTCTCGTACGCCTGTTCCGCGGGGGCGTCGCCGCTTCGCGGCAGGTAAACGGTGAAGGTGCTCCCCTTGCCGAGCTCGGTGGCGACGTCGATCGCGCCGCCGACGCTCGTCACGATGCAGTGCACAAGCGAGAGCCCGAGGCCGCTGCCGACCCCGATCTCCTTGGTAGTGAAGAACGGATCGAACATGCGCTCGAGGACCTCCGCCGGGATCCCGGTGCCCGAGTCCTTGACCTTGAGCAGCAGGTACTCGCCGGGCGATACCGTGCCGACCGACGCGGCGCGCGCCGACACGACGCGCGCCGCTTCGAGCGATACCCGCAGCACGCCGCCTTGCGGCATCGCCTGCACGGCATTCGTGACGAGGTTCATCACCACCTGGTGCACCTGCGTCGAATCGCCGAGCATCGCCGCGCGCCCTGCCTGCAGGCGGGGCGCGATGGTGACGTTCGCCGGCAGCTTGGCAGCCAGCTGGTCGAGCGCCTCGCGCACCACCGCCTCGACGTACACCGGGATGCGCTCGCCGACGCCGCTTCGGCTGACGGCGAGGATGCGGTCGACGAGCGCGCGGCCGCGCTCGCCCGCGGCCATGATGCTCTCCAGATCGCGGCGCAGCCGGGTGTCCTTCTTCGCGTCGCGCATCGCCATCTCGCCGTACCCGAGGATTGCGCCGAGGATGTTGTTGAAGTCGTGCGCAATGCCGCCGGCGAGCGTGCCCATCGCCTCGAGCCGCTGCGCGCGGCGCAGCTTCTGCTCGAGCCTGCGCATATCCTCCTCAGCCTGCTTGCGGTCGGTCACGTCCTGCATGAAGCCCACCATGCGGATCGGGCTGCCCGCCGCGTCGAAGAACGTCCGTCCCCGCGCCTGGAGCCAGTGCACCGAGCGGTCCGGATGCACGACGCGGTATTCGAACGCGACGTCGCCCCTGAGGTGCGCATGGCCGATCGCCTCGTTCACCGCAGGCCAGTCCTCCCTGTGGACGACCTTCTTCCAGGTCTCGAAGGTCCCGTCGTAGCCGCCCGTCGCGAAGCCATACATCGCCTCGAGGTCCGGCGACCAGCGGTTCTGGCCCTCGCCCGCGCCGATCCTCCACTCGAAGGCGATGGCGCGGGCCGATTTCTGCGCGAGCTCGAGCATTTCCTGGCGCGAACGGAGCTCTTCCTCGAAGCGCCTGCGCTCGGTGATGTCGCGCGCCACGCCCTGGTAGCCCCTGAACCGGCCCTGGGCGTCGAACATCGGCGCGCCGCTCGCGCTGTAGTAGCCGATGGTGCCGTCGGGCCGGAGGCGGCGATATTCGAAATCGCGGAATGCCCGGTGCGCAACCAGCACCTCCCGGTGCTGCAACCACGAGTTCGAGAGCGGCGTCGCCTCGCCGCAGAGCTCCCAGCGCGTTTTCCCCTGGTTCACGTCGGTGGCGTATCCCGCGATGTCTTGGCCCGACCCGGTCCGGGTGTAGCGCAGGTTCTCGTCCTGCTCCCAGTACGTGTCGGCGG
>DASQAW010000588.1:0-2747 GCA_035635495.1 Burkholderiales bacterium | reverse complement strand
CGCGCTTGTCGATGCCCCAGTGCAGCACCGCGTTCGGCGGACACGAGTGCAGGCAGCGACTGCACGATTCGCCGATGCATACCTGCTCGGTGATGCGCTGGTCGGGTTCGAGCTCGAGCTCGGTAAGCACGCCCGTGAGGTAAACACGAGGGCCGAATTCCGGCGTCAGGATGTTCACCTCGAGCCCGAGCGTGCCGAGTCCCGCTTCGACACCGAGGTGGCGCGTCGAGAGGCGTCCATACGAGGCGCGCTTCAGGCTCCAGTCCGTTTCCTGCGCCGCGGTGACGAAGGTCGGGTGGCCGGCGCGCTCGAGCTCCTCGGCGATGCGGTACGCCACCTTGTCCATCTTGCGCAGCACAAGCATGTCCATGTACTGCACGGGCACGTTCGACACCGCGCGGAACGCGCCGGCCGGAATGCGCTGCACGAGCACGAGCACGCTCTTGATCGACGGCAGGATGCGCTCGGGCGTCTGTGGCCAGCGCGGATCGGGCGGAAACGCATTGAGCGTCGCGGCGGAAGCGATGCCGGCGAGATCGGCGCCGAGCTCGAGCGCGCGGCGCTTCACTGCTGCCGCATCGGCACTTCTGCCGAGGGGAGCACCGCGGGTTCGCGCGCGGAAAGGCATGGGGCATTGAACCACAAAATGGTTAGAATCCCCGCACCTAGGAGGGGTGGATGAAATCCAGACTCGCAGCGCTCGGTGGGGCCGCGCTTATTGCTTTCAATGCGCATGCCGCCAACGAGCTGAAGATCGGCTTTCTGTCGACGCTCTCCGGCCCCGCGGGCGGCATCGGCATCGAGATCCGCGATGGCTTCAACCTCGCGGTCAAACTTGCCGGCGGCAAGATCGGCGGATTGCCGACCGACGTCGTCTTCGCCGACGACACGCTGAATCCGGACACCGGCAAGCAGCTCGCCGAGCGCCTGCTCAGGCGCGACCGCGTCAACCTGATGACCGGCGTCGTGTTCTCCAACGTGATGCTTGCCGTGTGGCCGACGATCGAGGAGGCGAAGGTCTTCTATATCGCGGCCAACGCCACGCCGACGTCGATCACCGGCAAGGGCTGCAGCCCGTACTTCTTCTCCACCTCGTGGCCGAACGAGGCGCACCACGAGGCCGCCGGCGCCTTTGCCCAGTCGAAGGGCTTCAAGAACGCCTACCTCATCGCGCCGAACTATCCCGCGGGCAAGGACGCGCTGACCGGGTTCAAGCGCACCTACAAGGGCAACGTCGTCAACGAGTTCTATTCGAAGCTGAACCAGCTCGACTACTCGGCGGAGCTCGCGCAGATCCGCGCCGCCAAACCCGACGCCTTGTATGCCTTCCTGCCGGGCGGCATGGGAATCAACTTCATCAAGCAGTTCGTCGCCGCCGGCCTGTCGAACGAGGTGCAGCTGATCGTGCCGGGCTTCGTCTCCGACCAGGACGTGGTGCGCGCCGTCGGCGAGCCGATGCTCGGCATGTTCGACACCTCGCACTGGGCGTACGACCTCGACAACGACGCCAACCAGAGATTCGTCGCCGAGTTCCAGAAGGAGTACAAGCGCCTGCCGTCGCTGTTCGCCGAGCAGGGCTACACCGCCGCGCTGATCATCGACCAGGCGGTGCGCGACGCGAAAGGCAAGGTCGAGGACGCAAGAGCGTTCCGCGCCGCGCTGATGAAGGCGCCCGAGCGCGCGAAGACGCCGCGTGGCCAGTGGAAGGAGGCGTCGAACGGCACGCCGATCCAGGACTACTACGTGCGCGCGCTGGTCAAGGACCGCGAGGGGCGCATCGTCAATCGCAAGATCAGCACCATCCTCAAGGACCACAAGGATTTCTGGCTCAAAGACTGCAGCATGAAATAGGCAGGAAGAAAAAGGGGTCAGAGCAATTTTCCGGTAACACCTGCACGCGTTAGTAGTTACAGGAAAATTGCTCTGACCCCTTTTTCTTTGTGTCGGCCATTCTTTTCCTCGAGCAGTCGCTGAACGGCGTGCAGTTCGGCCTGATGCTGTTCCTGCTCGCCGCGGGGCTGACGCTCGTGTTCGGCATCATGGACATGATCAACCTCGCGCACGGCTCGCTCTACATGCTGGGCGCGTTCCTCGCCTCGACGTTCGTGCAGCTCACCGGCTCGTTCCTCGCCGGCGTGCTGCTCGCGATCCCGGCCACCGCGGTTCTCGGAATGGTCCTGGAGATCAGCATTCTGAGGACCCTTTACGCGCGCGATCATCTGTCCCAGGTGCTCGCCACCTTCGCGCTGATCCTGATCATCAACGAGCTCGTGCGCCTGGTGTGGGGGTCGGACGCTGCGCTGCCGATGCCGGCGGCGCTGTCCGGCCCGGTCGAGCTGCTGCCCGGACTGCGCTATCCGTCCTACCGGCTGGTGATCATCGGCGTGGGACTCGCCGTCGCCCTGCTTCTGTATTTCCTCGTCACTAGAACCAGGGTGGGAATGCTGGTGCGCGCGGGCGCCTCGAACCGCGAGATGGCGCTCGCCATGGGCGTCGACATCAAGACCCTCTTCACGCTCGTATTCGGCGTCGGCGCGGCGCTGTGCGCGCTCGCCGGCGCGATGCTCGCGCCGCTGCTCGCGGTGCAGGTCGGCATGGGCGAGAACATCCTCATCCTCGCCTTCGTCGTGATCGTGATCGGCGGCGTCGGCTCGGTCCGCGGGGCGCTCGTCGGCGCGGTGCTGGTGGGGGTCGTCGACACCATCGGCCGGGCCTTCCTGCCGATCGTCCTCGGCGCCTTCTTCCAG
>DASQAW010000587.1:0-2865 GCA_035635495.1 Burkholderiales bacterium | reverse complement strand
CCGTCGTCCTGGCTTGCGATCCCGATCCATTCTTCTGAACAACCCAAAGCGGTTGCCAGCGCAGTGCGCACGATCTCCGGCTTGTTGTTCTGCTGCGAGAGGTGCGCGCCGATGATGTGCTTGAGCTTCGAGCGGTCGAGTGCGGAGAGCAGGCGCGCGGAATGCGTGTTGTCGAGGTGGCCGAAGGGCCCGGCGATGCGCTCCTTCAGCCAGCGCGGGTAGCCGCCGTTCCACAGCATGTCGCGGTCGTAGTTGCATTCGAGCACCAGCGCGTCGAGGCCCGAGAGGACCTGCTCGACGTGGCGCGTGCTGATGCCGATGTCGGTGAGCACGCCGAGCTTCGCCGCGCCGTCGGAGACGACGTATTGCACCGGCTCCGCCGCGTCGTGCGGCACGGTAAAGGGGCTCACCTCGAGCGCGCCGATCGCCACCTTCTGCTCGCCGCGGATGAGCTGCACGCGGATGCCGTCGTGCATCTTGCCCTCGGCGCGCAGGGCGCGCAGCGTGCCGCAGGTGAGGACGACCAGTGTGTTGTGCGCGGCGGCGAAGTCGAAGACGCAGCCGGCGTGGTCGCCATGCTCGTGCGTGACGAGGATGGCGTCGACGTCGCGCGGCTCGAGCCCGAGGCGCGCGAGGCGCCGCTCGGTGTCGCGCAGGTTGAGCCCGCAGTCGACGAGGACGCGCGTGCCGTTCGCCAGGTCGCGCGCCTCGGCGACCAGGCAGTTTCCCCTGCTGCCGCTGGCGAGCGAGGCGAAGCGCAGCAACTACTTCAGCTGCTCGTGCAGCAGCGCGAGGATGCGCTGCGCGGTGCGCGAGGGATCGGCGGCGCCGTCCTTGTTCAGGACGTTCACCTGGCTCGAGGTGCCCGCCTGCGTGATCTGCACGCGGTACTGCTCCGGCTTCACCTTGGAATCGCTCGAGAACCAGCGCGCGAAGATGCCGCGCGTGTCCTTCTCGGTCTCGGGATCGGCGTAGCGCACGAAGTACACGCCCTTCTGCCGGTCGCGGTCTTCCACCGTGAAGCCGACGCGGTCGAGCGCGAGGCCGACGCGGCGCCAGACGCGGTCGAAGGGCTCGTAGACCTGCAGGAGCTCGGCGCCGTCGAGGCCTTTGCGGATCTCCGCGCGCTGCGGCTGCGCCGCGGCGGCGGTCGCGCTCGCCGTGAGCGTGCGCGCCTTCTCCTCCTGCGCGCCGAGTCGCACCATCAGGCGGCGCAGGAACTCGATCTCGAGCTCGGGATCGGGCTCGCGCGGCTGCCAGCGCGTGTCGCCCGGTGCGTTGCTCGCCGGATCGCGCATGGTCGTGTAGACCTCGACCATGCCGCGGTGGCTGATGTAGATCTCGGTCGACTTGCCGTCGGCGCCGCGGTCGAGCCGCGTGCGGTACTTGTCGCGCTCGGAAGTCGAATAGAGCTGGTCGAGCGCCTTGCCGAGCAGCGCGCGGAAGCCGCCCTGCGGCACCTTGGCGCGCGATTCTGCCCAGTCGGTCTCCAACACGCCGAGCTCCGGCGCCTCGAACTTGATGAGGAAGCCGTTCTCCTGCCAGAACTCGCGCACCAGCGGCCAGAGCTTCTCCGGGCTCTCCTCGACCACCAGCCAGCGCTGCGTGCCCGCGCGCTCGATGCGCATGCGATCGACCGTCGGCAGCACCACCACGCTCGCGCCCGTGCCCGGCTTCTGCTCGCGGCGCGCGGCCTCGTAGCCCGACAGCGTCGCCGTCCCCTGCGCCGCGTCGGGCACGGCGTAGCGGTTGTCGCGCTGGGGCGAGGTGAGGTCCGGCGGAATCTCGAGCGGCGGCAGCGTGCTCGAGTTCTTGTAGTCGGTGTTCTTGCCTTCGAGCCAGTCGTTGACGCCCGAGCACGCGCCGAGCAGGAGCACGCTCCCGAGAACCGCGTACCGCTTGAGCATTACCCTCTGCCTTCGACGACTCTCAGGCCCGGCAGCGCGATGCCCGCGTGGTGGAGCGCCTCGCGCACGGTCTGGTAAAACTTCTCGGACAGCGGCGCGAGCGGCAGCCGCAGGCCGTATTCGATCAGGCCCATCTCGGCCATCGCCCACTTCACCGGGGCGGGATTCGTCTCGACGAAGAGCTTCTGGTGCAGCGGCAGCAGGCGGTCGTTCAGCTCGCGCGCCTTCTTCACGTCGCCGACGAGCGCCGCGCCGCACATCTGGCGCATGAGCTTCGGCGCGACGTTGGCGGTGACCGAGATCACGCCGTGCCCGCCGCAGAGGATCAGCGGCAGCGCGGTCGCATCCTCGCCGCTGTACACGGCGAAGTTGCGCGGCGCGCGGCGCAGCAGATCGGTGCCGCGCTCGAGGTTCGCGGTGGCGTCCTTGATGCCGATGATGCCGGGCACCTCGGCCAGTCGCAGCACGGTGTCGTTCTGCAGATCGGCGACGGTGCGCCCCGGCACGTTGTACAGGAGCATCGGCAGATCGACCGTCTCCGCGATCTTGCGGAAGTGGCGGTACATGCCTTCCTGCGTCGGCTTGTTGTAATACGGCACGACGGAGAGGCAGGCCGTGGCGCCGGCCTTCTTTGCCGACTCGGTGAGCTCGATCGCCTCGGCGGTGGAATTGCCGCCGGTGCCGGCGATGATCGGAATGCGGCCACGCGAGTGCTGGATGGCAATCCGGATGAGCTCCTTATGCTCGTCGAAGTTGACGGTGGGCGACTCGCCGGTGGTGCCGACGACGACGATGCCGTCGGTGCCTTCGGCCACGTGCCAGTCGATCAAGTTCCTGAACCGCGCGAGGTCGAGCGCGCCGTCCTGACTTTCCCCCGACTTCATCGGGGTGATGATTGCCACCAGGCTGCCGGTGATCATGGTGCTCTCCGTATCAGGGCGCGATTCTAACCCGCCCG
>DASQAW010000586.1:0-3425 GCA_035635495.1 Burkholderiales bacterium | reverse complement strand
CGAGCGCCTCAAGGCCGAGATGTACATCGTGGCGGAGCTGCGCGTGCCGGCGCCCGGCGGCTACCTCGTGCCGGCGGCGGCGGTCTACCTGCGCGGCGAGCAGCACTACGTGTTCGTCGACGAAGGCAACGGCCGCTATGCCCGCCGCGCGATCGTGCCCGGCCCGATCACCGAGAGCTACCAGGTCGTGCTGCAGGGGCTCGCCGCGAGCGACAAGGTGGTGGTCGACGGCAGCCTCCTGCTCGAGCGCCTGCTCGCTTCGAAGGACTGACGTGATCCGCTCATGATCCGACGGGTCGTCGCCTTCGCGCTCTACCAGCCGCTCTTCATCGTGCTCGGCCTGATCCTCTTCATCGGCGCCGGGCTGTGGGCCTTCAACAACCTGCCGGTGGAGGCCTTTCCCGACGTGACCGACACGCAGGCGACGGTGATCGCGCTCTATCCCGGCCGCGCGGCGGAGGAAGTCGAGAAGCAGGTGACCATCCCGCTCGAGGTGGGACTGTCCGGCCTGCCGGGCGCGGTGCGCATGTTCTCGCACACGCAGTTCGGCCTGTCGTTCGTGATCATCACCTTCAACGACAGCGTCAACGGCTACTTTGCGCGCCAGCAGGCGGTGGAGCGCCTGCGCGAGATCGACCTCCCGGACGGCGTGCAGGCGCAGCTCGCGCCGTTCTCCACCGCCATCGGCGAGATCTACCGCTACCGCATGCGCGGCGCGGGGCAGGGCCCGCGCGAGCTGCGCACCTATCAGGACTGGGTGGTCTCGCGCCAGCTGAGGCTGGTGCCGGGCGTCGCCGACGTGGTGAGCCTGGGCGGGCTGGTCAAGCAATACGAGGTGCGCCCCGACCTCGCACGGCTGCGCGACTACAGGATCACGCTGTCGCAGCTCTCGCAGGCGATCCAGCGCGGCAACGCCAACGCCGGCGGCAGCTACGTCGAGCAGGGCCGGCAGCAGTACCTGATCCGGGGCTTGGGGCTCTTCCAGGGCGCCGAGGACATCGAGAACGTCGTGGTGGATCAGCGCGGCGGTACGCCCATCCTGGTGAAGCAGGTCGCCCAGGTGTCCATAGGTTCGGTGCCCCGCCAGGGCGTCGCGGGCCAAGATGCGGATGACGACGTGGTGACCGGCGTGGTGCTGATGCGCCGGGGCGAGAACCCCTCCGAAGTCCTGAAGCTCGTGCGGGCGAAGGTCGAGCAACTGAACCAGACCGGGCTCCCCGGCGGCGTGAAGGTGGTGCCGATCTACGACCGCACCTGGCTGATCGGCAAGACGCTGACCACGGTCTTTACCAACCTGCTGGAAGGCGCGCTGCTGGTCTCCTTCGTCCTGTGGCTATTCCTGGGGAACATCCGCGCCGCGTGCATCGTCGCCGTCACCATTCCGCTCGCGTTGCTGGCGACGTTCCTCGGCCTGACCTGGATTGGCATCCCGGCCAACCTGCTGTCGCTCGGCGCGATGGACTTCGGCATCATCGTCGACGGCGCGGTGATCGTGGTGGAGAACGTCTTCCGGCGCCTTAGCGCGCAGACGCATGCGCGCCATCCGCTCGACGATAAGGCGCGCAAGAACGTGATCCTCGAGGCGGCGGTGGAAGTAGGCCGGCCGACGCTCTACTCGATGCTGATCATCATCGCGGCGCACATCCCGATCTTCACGCTGCAGCGCCACGAGGGCCGCATCTTCGCGCCGATGGCCTACTCGGTCGTCTCGGCGCTCGTCGGCGCGCTGATCCTGTCGCTGACGCTGGTGCCGCTCCTCTGCTCGGTGCTGCTCAAGCGCAACCTGCCGGAGAAGGAGAACTTCGTCGTCCGCGCCGCGAAGCGCGCTTATGCTCCCGCCCTGGCGTGGGCGCTGGGCCGACCAAGAACGGTGCTCGTATCGGCGGTCGTGGCGCTGGCCGCCAGTCTCGCGCTGGTGCCCCGGCTCGGCACCGAGTTCCTGCCCGAGCTGAACGAGGGCGCGATCTGGGTGAATGTCTTCCTGCCCACCAGCGTCTCGGTGACGGAGGCGCAGCAGCTCAATCGCCGCATCCGCGAGGCGATCCGCAAGTCGCCCGAGGTGGTGAGCGTCACCTCCAAGGCCGGCAGGCCCGAGGACGGCACCGATCCGAAGCTCATCAACATGGCCGAGTTCCTGGTGGACGTGAAGCCGGAGCACGAATGGCGCAAGGGGATGACGAAGCCGAAGCTGCTGGCGGAGATGGACGCGGAGATCTCGCACCTCCCCGGGATCGAGCCTTCCTTCTCGCAGCCGATCCGCGACAACGTGCTGGAGTCGATCTCGCAGATCGACGGCCAGATCGTGATCAAGGTGTTCGGCGACGACCTGGACCAGCTCAAGGACCTATCGCTGCAGGTGTTGAAACAGGTGCAGACGGTGCCCGGCGTGGCGCGCGCCTTCGTCGATCGCCTGGGCGAGCTGCCGCAGATCCAGGTGCGCGTCGAGCGCGCGCGCGCCGCCCGCTATGGACTCAACGTGGCCGACGTGCAGGACGTGATCGAGAGCGCGCTCGGCGGCAAGGCGGTGACGCAGGTGTGGGAAGGGGAGCAGCGCTTCGCGGTGGCAGTGCGGCTCGACGAGGAGGAGCGCAAGCTCACGCGCATGCAGGACCTGCTGATCGCCACGCCGAGCGGGGCCTACGTTCCCCTGTCGGAAGTGGCGTCGTTCCGCACCGTCGGCGGCCTGATGAACATCGCGCGCGAGAACGGCAAGCGGGTCTTCGCCATCGGCGTCTTCATCCTTGGGCGCGACATGGGCAGCGTGGTGAGCGACATGCAGGCACGCGTCGGTGCCAACGTGCGGCTGCCCGAGGGCACCAGCGTCACCTGGTCGGGCGAGTTCGAGAACCAGGAGCGGGCCATGGCCAGGCTGGCCATCATCGTCCCCATATCCATACTGATCATCTTCCTGCTGCTGTTCGACGCGTTCAAATCCTTCGCCAGCGCGCTGGTCATCACCGCCAACATCCCGTTCTCAATAATCGGCGGCATCCTCGCGCTCTGGCTCACCGGGATCTATCTCTCGGTGTCGGCGGCGATCGGCTTCATCGCGCTTTTCGGCCAGGCGGTGCTGAACGGCGTGGTGATGGTGACGCTCTTCAACCAGCTGCGCGCCCAGGGAGCGCCCCTCGTGCAGGCGGTGAGCGAGGGCGCGATGACGCGGCTGCGTACGGTGATGATGACGGCGCTGCTTGCGAGCCTGGGGCTCCTGCCGATGGCGCTCTCGACCGGCATCGGCTCGGAGACGCAGAAGCCGCTCGCGGTGGTCGTCATCGGCGGGCTGGTCACCGCGACGCTGCTCGTGCTCTTCGTGCTGCCGGTGCTCTACGTCGTCGTGTCGCGCCGTTTCGGCGACATCACGGGAGGCGAGGAGGAACCCTAGAGCGCTCCGGCGAGATCGCCGATGTCCGCCGGCTCGCCGCCCA
>DASQAW010000585.1:0-5441 GCA_035635495.1 Burkholderiales bacterium | reverse complement strand
GGTCTCGCCGGCGTTGGCCAGCTCGGCGAGGCGCGCGGCGATGTGCACGCCGTCGCCCAGCACGTTGAAGCTCTCGACGATCACCTCGGCGACGTGGATGCCGATGCGCAAGCCGAGCGGCGGCGCGCTCGGCGCGGTATTGGTGCGCGCGAGATCCTCGTGCAGCTCGAAGGCGCAGCGCACGGCGTGGGTCGCGTCGGGAAACTCCGCGAGGAAGCCGTCGCCCAGCGTGCGGGAGAAGCTGCGCCCGGCGTGCGTCGGGATGACCTCGGCGGCGGCGTGGGCGAAGAAGTTGCGCCAGCGCTCGAGCGTGCGCTCCTCGTCGCGCTCCATCAGCGCGACCGAGTCGAGTGCGTCGGCGACCAGGACCGCGCGGCGCTGGCGCTGCGCGCCCACGGCGCTCAGCGCGCGCCACTCCTCGGCCAGCACGGCGGCCGGCGCCTCCGGCGGCGCCGAGTCTGCGCTGAGCGCCTCGAGCGCGGCGACGTCGTGCAGCACGAGCGCGCGGCCCTGGCGCTCGAGCAGGCCCTGCCGCGCCAGGCGCGAGAATTCGCGCGTCACCTCCTCGCGCGAGGTGCCGACCCGGCTCGCGATCTCGTTGTGCGTAGGCGCGCGCTCGATGCGCGCGCTCCGGCCGGTGGCGCCGCTCGCCGAGCGCACGCCTCTTGCAAGGCGCACGAGCTCGGCCCACACGCGCCCCTGCACGCGGCGCGCGCCGAGCTCGAGGAGGCGCGCCGTCAGCTCGCGCACCGAGCCGGAGAGGCGCCGCAGCAGCCGCTCGCGCACCGAAGGGTGGTTGGCGAGGATCGCGCGGAACGCTTCCGACGGCATCGAGGCAAGCAGCGTCTCGCGTACCGCGAGGACATCGGCGAAGCGGCTGCGCCCGTCGATCGCCGAGTGCTCGCCGAAGAGATCGCCCGCGGCGACGTCGAGAAAGATCAGGTTGCGGCCGCGCCCGGCGGGCGCGGCGACGCGCACCAGCCCGGCGATGACGAAGTACACATCGCGGTCGGTGCCGCCGCGCCGTATTACGTATTCGTTAGGCTTGCAGCGCGTCCACTTGCACTGCAGCGCGATCTCGCGCAGGCTCGCCGAGTCGAGCCCCTTGAAGAGTTCGACCTTCTGCAGTCCGAGCAGCGCCGACATGCGCGGCGCGGGCTTGTCGCGCGGCTTGCGTCGCGATCTCGCCGTGGCCATGAAACGACTTTACCACCGTCCATAATTTCCCCTGGATGGGCACGCTCGAGCGCGGCAAGCATCTCGCCGGCAAGGAGTTCTCGCTCGATGCCCGCAAGCTAGACCGTCTCGCGCAGGAGCTGGCGCAGCGCGCCGAATTCCACCGGCTTCACCAGGTGGTGCTGGAAGCCGGAGGCCGAGGCGCGCGCCCGATCGTGCAGCTGGCCGTAGCCCGTGACCGCGACGAGGAGCATGCCTTCCAGGGCGGGATCCTCGCGGATGCGCTGCGCGAGCTCGTAGCCGCTCATCTTCGGCAGGCCGATGTCGAGCAGCGCGACGTCGGGGCGGCATTCGCGCGCCGCCGCGAGGCCGCTCGGACCGTCGGCCGCCGTGCGCACCTCGTGCCCGTCGCCCTCGAGGAGCAGGCGCAGCGCCTGCGTCGCGTCGCGGTTGTCGTCGACCACGAGGATGCGGCGGCGGACGCCGCCTTCGGCCGGCGCCGCCTGGCGCTGCGCGTGCGGCCGGACGATCGCCGGCTCCGCGCGCAGCGCCAGGCGCACGAGGAACTCGCTGCCGCGTCCCGGGCCTTCGCTGCGCGCCTGCACCGTGCCGCCGTGCAGGCGCACGAGCCGCTGCACGAGGGTGAGGCCGACGCCGAGCCCGCCCTGCGCGCGGTCGAGCCCCTGATCGGCCTGCTTGAAGAGCTCGAAGGCGCTGGACAGCAGATCGGGCGTCATGCCGGTGCCGTTGTCCTTCACGCTGATCACGATCTCGCCCTCTTCGCGCCGCGCGCTCAGCTCGACCGTGCCGCCTTCGGGGGTGTACTTGGCGGCGTTGTGCAGGAGGTTCTGCGTGATCTGCGAGAGGCGCACCTCGTCGACGTCGGCCATCAGGCGCTCCTCGGGCAGCGACACGCTGAAGGACTGGCGTCGCTCCTCGAACCACTGGATCGAGGCGTCGGCGGCTTGGCGCAGGATCGCACGCACGTCGGCCGGCTTGAGATCCAGCACCAGCGCCGAGCGGGTGATGCGGCTTACGTCGAGCAGGTCGTCGACCAGGCGGCGCAGCTGCCCGGTCTGGCGCGAGAGCACCTCGCGCACCCAGATCTCGGCCGGATCGGTGGCCGGCTTGCGTCCAAGGAGCGTCAGCGCGTTGGCGATCGGCGCCAGCGGGTTGCGCAGCTCGTGCGCGAGCACCGCGAGAAACTCCTGCGTCTGGCGGTCCGCGCTCTCCAGCGCCTCGACGCGCTTCCGCTCGGTCATGTCGCGCGTCACCTTGGCGTAGCCGCGCAGCGCGCCGCGATGGTCGTACATCGGCGTCATCACGACGTTGGCCCAGAAGAGCGAGCCGTCCTTGCGCCGGCGCGGTCCCTCGTCCTCCAGGCGGCCTTCCTCGCGCGCCCGCCGCAGCTCCTCCTCGGGCCAGCCGCGGCCGCGGGCCTCGTCGGTGTAGAAGATGCGGAAATGCTCGCCGATGATCTCGTCGGGGCGATAGCCCTTGATGCGCTCGGCGCCGGCGTTCCAGCTCGCCACGCGGCCCTGGGTGTCGAGCATGAAGATGGCGTAGTCGTTGACCGCCTCGATCAGCAGGCGGAAGCGCTCTTCGCTCTGGCGCAGCAACTCTTCCTGGGCGCGCCGCTCGGTCAGATCGCGCGTGATCTTAGCGAAGCCGCGCACCTCGCCCGACTCGTCGCGCAGCGCCGTAATCGCCACGTTCGCCCAGAACCGGCTGCCGTCCTTGCGCACGCGCCAGCCCTCGTCGTCGAAGCGGCCCTCTTTCGCGGCGATCTCGAGCTCGTGCTGCGGCCACCGGCGCTCGAGCGCTTCGCGCGGGTAGAACACGGAGAAATGCTTGCCGAGGATCTCCTCGGGCGCGTAGCCCTTGATGCGCTGCGCTCCCGGATTCCAGGTGACGATATGGCCTTCGCGGTCGAGCAGGAAGATCGCGTAGTCCTGCACGGAGTCGACCAGCAGGCCAAGCGGGTCCTGCAGCCCCAGAGCTTCGCGCGCCAGCTTGTCGGAATCCGCCATCTTTGCCTGGTTCGAGAAACGTCCGACTATATCCGCGAATGCGCCGCGCGGACTGTCGTCGTTCTACTACAGCCAGGTCTAGAAAACGCTGTGGTGGCCAAGGCCGGAATCGAACCAGCGACACACGGATTTTCAGTCCGCTGCTCTACCAACTGAGCTACTTGGCCGTGCCGGGGTACAGCTAGGTATGAAGCGCGGGAAGGCGCGGATTATACCTGCGCCGTCTTCTCCAGGCTGTAGCCGAGCCCGCGGACGGTGATGATGCGCACGCCGCCGGGCTCGAGCTTCTTGCGCAAGCGATGCACATAGACCTCGATCGCGTTGGGCGAAACTTCCTCGCCCCATTCGCACAGATGCGAGACGAGCTGCTCCTTGGACACCATGCGTCCGGCGCGGCTCAGCAGGATCTCGAGGAGATTGAGCTCGCGCCCGGAGAGCTCGAGCGGCACGCCGTTGAGCGAGGCGACGCGGCCTACCTGGTCGTAGGCAAGCGCGCCATGACGCAGCAGCGTCGAGCCGCCCGACATGCCGCGGCGCGCGAGCGCGCGCACGCGCGCCTCGAGCTCCGCGAGATCGAAAGGCTTGGCGAGGTAGTCGTCGGCGCCGGCATCCAGGCCGCGCACGCGATCGCTCACGCCATCGGAGGCCGTGAGGATCAGGACCGGCAGGCGCGAGTCGCGCGCGCGCAGGCGCTTCAACACGTCGAGCCCCGGTTTCTTCGGCAGCCCGAGGTCGAGGATCAGCAGATCGAAGTTCTCGACCTGCACCGCGTCCTCGGCTTGCGTGCCGTTCTGCACCCAGTCGACGGCGTGCCCGGACTCGCGCAGCGTGCGCTGCACCGCCTCAGCTAGGACCGCGTCGTCCTCCGCGACGAGAATCCGCATGCGCGCATCATAAAAGCAAAGGGCCCATCACTGGGCCCCTTGCCGGCTTTGCTGCGTGAACTGCGGCGTTACATGTCCATGCCGCCCATGCCGCCCATGCCACCCATGCCGCCGTGGTCATGGCCGCCGCCACCGCCCTTCTTCTCTTCCACCAACTCCGCGACCATCGCGTCGGTGGTGAGCATCAGGCTTGCGACCGAAGCGGCGTTCTGCAGCGCAGTACGAGTGACCTTGGTCGGGTCGATCACACCCTGCTGCACGAGGTCGCCGTACTCCTCGGTCTGCGCGTTGAAGCCGTAGTTGCCCTTGTTCTCGAGCACCTTGTTCAGCACCACCGAGGGCTCGGCGCCGCTGTTGTCGACGATGATGCGCAGCGGCTCTTCGAGCGCCTTCATCACGATCTTGATGCCGGCGTCCTGGTCGTGGTTGTCGCCCTTCAGCTTGCCTTCGAGCGCCTGCTTGGTGCGGATGAACGCCACGCCGCCGCCGGGGACGATGCCTTCCTCGACCGCCGCGCGCGTCGCATGCAGCGCGTCTTCCACGCGGGCCTTCTTCTCCTTCATCTCGACTTCGGTCGCGGCGCCCACCTTGATCACCGCCACGCCGCCGGCGAGCTTCGCCACGCGCTCCTGCAGCTTCTCCTTGTCGTAGTCGCTGGTGGCTTCCTCGATCTGCACGCGGATCTGCTTGACGCGCGCCTCGATCGCCTTCTTGTCGCCGGCGCCGTCGATGATGGTGGTGTTTTCCTTGGCCGCTTCGACTTTCTTCGCGCGGCCGAGATCCTTGAGGGTCGCGTACTCGAGCTTGAGGCCGAGCTCCTCCGAGATCACCGTGCCGCCGGTGAGGATCGCCATGTCTTCCAGCATCGCCTTGCGGCGGTCACCGAACCCCGGAGCCTTGACGCCGCAGGTCTTGAGGATGCCGCGGATGTTGTTGACCACCAGCGTGGCGAGCGCTTCGCCTTCGACTTCCTCGGCGATGATCAGGAGCGGCTTGCCGGCCTTCGCCACCTGCTCCAGGATCGGCAGCAGCTCGCGGATCGACGAGATCTTCTTGTCGTGCAGCAGGATGTACGGATCCTCGAGCACGCAGACCTGCTTCTCCGGGCTGTTGATGAAGTAGGGCGAGAGGTAGCCGCGGTCGAACTGCATGCCCTCGACGAGGTCGAGCTCGTTGTCGAGCGACTTGCCGTCCTCGACGGTGATCACGCCTTCCTTGCCGACCTTGTCCATCGCGTCGGCGATGATCTTGCCGATGTTGGCATCGGCGTTCGCCGAGATGGCGCCGACCTGGGCGATCTCCTTGGAGCTCGAGCAGGGCTTGGAGATCTTCTTCAGCTCGTCGACGACGG
>DASQAW010000584.1:0-4884 GCA_035635495.1 Burkholderiales bacterium | reverse complement strand
TCCATCTCGAGCTCGGGCGGCACGCGCTGCTCCTCGACGAACACGGTGAAGCGGATGCGCTGCGCTTCGGCCCGCGCGGCGGGCCAGTCGTACAGTTCGATTTTCACCATCCCGCGAAAAGTATAATCGCCCGATGAAAGGTCTCTGGAGCGACGCCGAGGCGGCGCAATTCACCGGCGCGCTCGGGCCGCGGGTCTACACCTCGCGCCTGCTCGGCCGCGACAAGTCGCTGGTGCTCCACGGCGGCGGCAATACCTCGGTCAAGCTCCGCGAGAAGAACCTGTTCGGCGAGGAGGAGGACATCCTCTACGTGAAGGGCAGCGGCTGGGATCTCGAGACCATCGAGCCCGCCGGGTTCACCCCCGTGACGCTCGACTATGTGCGCCGGCTCGCCGCGCTGCCGAGCCTGTCCGACCCGCAGATGGTGAACGAGCTCAACACGCACATGCTGCGTGCCGGGGCGCCCTCGCCTTCGGTCGAGACCATCCTGCACGCCATCCTGCCGCACACCTATGTCGACCACACGCACGCCGATGCGGTGCTTTCGGTATCGAACGCGCCCGACGGCGAGAAGCGCGTGCGCGAGATCTACGGCGACCGCGTGGTGGTGATCCCGTACATCATGGCCGGCTTCGACCTCGCGGCGTACTGTGCACGCGAGTTTCCGCGCCAGGCCGGGAAGAACACCATCGGCATGGTGCTCCTGTCGCACGGGATCTTTTCCTTCGGAAGCGATGCGCGCGAGTCCTACGAGCGCATGATCGAGCTCGTTTCGATGGCCGAGGAGTATCTCCAGCGCAAGAAAGCGTGGCATGTGGCGCCCTCTTCGGCGCGCGGTGCCGGCGCCAAGCGCGAGGAGATCGGCAAGCTGCGGCGCGCGATGTCGGACCAGGCGGGATTCCCGCTCATGGTCCGCGTGAACGACAGCGCCAAGTTCCTCGGCTTCGCCCAGCGCCCGGACGTGGAGAAGCTTTCGCAGCAGGGGCCGGCGACGCCCGACCATGTGATCCGCACCAAGCCTTTCCCCATGCTGGGCCGAGATGTGTCGGGCTATGCCAAGCGCTACCGCGACTATTTCGAGCGCTTCGCGTCCGCGGCGAAGGAGAAGAAGACCATGCTCGATGCCGCGCCGCGCATGGCGCTCGACTCGGGCCTCGGCTTTGTCGCCGCCGGCCGCACGGCGAAGGACACGGTGATCGTGGAAGAGCTCTACGACCACACCATCGACGTCGTCCTGCGCGCCGAGGCGCTCGGCGGCTGGCGGGCGCTCGACCAGCGCCACACCTTCGACATCGAGTACTGGGACCTCGAGCAGGCGAAGCTGCGCAAGGCGGGCTCGCCGCCGCTGTTCACCGGCGAGGTCGTGGTCGTCACCGGCGCCGCCTCCGGGATCGGCAAGGCCTGCGTCGAATCGTTCCTCAAGCGCGGCGCTTCAGTGGTAGGCCTCGACCGCAACCCGGCGATCGCCACTCTGTGGAAGCGGCCAGATGTCTTCGGCGTCACGTGCGATCTGACGGATGCCAAGGCGATCGATACGGCACTCGATGCCGCGGTGAAGCGCTTCGGCGGCGTCGACATGCTGGTGCTGAACGCCGGCATCTTCCCCTCCTCGCAGCCGATCCAGGACATCCCGGCGGAGACCTGGCGCAGCGCCATGTCGGTGAACGTGGAAGCGAACCTGCTCGTCATGCAGGCTTGCCATCCGCTCCTCAAGCTCGCGCCGCGCGGCGGCCGCGTGGTCGTCATCGGCTCGAAGAACGTGCCCGCACCCGGCCCTGGCGCCGCCGCGTACTCCGCATCCAAGGCGGCGCTGAACCAGCTCGCCCGCGTCGCCGCGCTCGAGTGGGCGAAGGACGGCATCCGCATCAACTCGCTCCACCCGAACCAGGTGTTCGACACCGGCATCTGGACCGAGGAAGTCCTCGCGTCGCGCGCGAAGGCGTATAACCTGACCGTGGAGCAATACAAGAAAAACAACCTGCTCAAGGCCGAGGTCTCGTCGAAGGACGTGGCGGAGCTGGCGGCGGAGATGTGCGGGCCTTTGTTCGCCAAGACGACCGCGGCGCAGGTGCCAGTGGATGGCGGCAACGAGCGGGTCGTTTGAATAAGAAGAAGAGCAAAACCCCCCGCTCGCCTGCGGCTCGCGCCCCCCTTATCAGGGGGTCGGCAGTGCAGCCAATGCGCTGGAAGGGCGACCGGCTGGAACTCTTGGACCAGCGCCTCCTGCCGGACAGGAAGGTCTACGTCACCTGCCGCACGGCCGAGCAGGTGGCCAAGGCGATCCGCGACATGGTGGTGCGAGGCGCGCCGGCAATTGGTTGCGCCGCCGCCTTCGGTGTAGTGCTCGGCAAAGGCTCGGCGAAGGCCCATGAGGTGCTGCGCGCCAGCCGCCCAACGGCGGTGAATCTCTTTTGGGCGCTCGACCGCATGAGCCGGGCGAAGGATCTGGAAGGCGAAGCGAAGGCGATCTACGAGGAGGATCTCGCCGCCAACCGCACGATGGGCCGGCTCGGCGCCGAGCTGATTCCCGAGCGGGCGCGCATCATGACTCACTGCAATACGGGCGCGCTCGCGACCGCGGGGCATGGCACAGCGCTGGGCATAGTCCGCTCGTCGAGAGACAAGAAAGTCTCGGTGATTGCCTGCGAGACGCGGCCTTACCTGCAGGGCGCGAGACTGACAGCGTGGGAGTGCATGCAGGAAGGCATTCCCTGCACGCTGATCACCGACAGCATGGCCGGGCACCTGATGAGCCGCGGCGAGGTCGACGTGGTGGTGGTCGGCGCCGATCGCATCGCGGCGAACGGCGACGTGGCAAACAAGATCGGCACCTACGCGCTCGCGGTGCTCGCCCAGCGGCACGGCGTGCCGTTCTACGTGGCCGCGCCGCTCTCCACGTTCGACCCGGCGATCACGGACGGCTCGCAGATTCCGATCGAGGAGCGGCCCGGGGACGAGGTAACGGGCTATCGCAAGACGCGCTGGGCGCCGAAGGGCGTGCAGGTGCGCAATCCCGCGTTCGACGTGACGCCGGCCGAGCTCGTCACCGGCATCATCTGCGAGAAAGGCGTGGTGCTGCGCCCGGACCGCGACGGGATCCGAAAGCTTCTCGCTAGCTGATCTCGACCGGGGTGTAGGGCGGCACGAGCTCGAACAGCTCGACGATGTCGGCGTTGCGCATGCGGATGCAGCCGATCGAGCCCGGCTTGCCCATCTCGGCGGTGTCGGGCGAGCCGTGGATGTAGATGTAGCGGCGCATCGTATCGACGTCGCCGAGGCGGTTCTTGCCCGGCTCGCGGCCGGAGAGCCAGAGAATCCGCGTCAGGATCCAGTCCCGCCCCGGATATTTCGCGTGCAGCTCCGGCGTCCACACTTCGCCGGTCGGCCGCCGGCGTACGAACACCGCGCCGAGCGGGAGGCCTTTGCCGATCTTCGCCCGCAGGATGTGCTTGCCGCGTGGCGTGCAGAAGCTGCCGTTCTGCTCGCCGAGACCCTTCTTCGCCGTGGACACCGAATAGCGTTTCACCACGCGCTTGCCGTCGAGGAGCGCGAGCTCCTGCCTGCCAGCGTCGATCCTGATCTTCATCGCCGCGAGGCGAAGAAGCGGCTGAGAATCGCGCCGCACTCCTCGGCGAGCACGCCGCCCTCAGTGGCCACTTGGTTCTTGAGCACCAGCTTCTTTGGGTCCCTGGTGCCAAAGACCACTCGGGCAAGGCGCGCGTGAAACATCGCGCCGACGCACATGTCGCAGGGCTCGAGCGTGACATAAAGGTCGGCGCCGGTGAGGCGATAGTTGCCGAGCTTCTTCGCTGCGGCGCGCAGCGCCTGGATCTCGGCATGGGCGGTGGGGTCGACCGCCGCGATCGGGCAGTTCCAGCCCTCGCCGACGACCTCTCCGTTGACCACCACCACGGCGCCGATCGGCACCTCGCCCTCCTCCTCCGCCCGGCGGGCGAGCTGGAGCGCGCGGCGCATGAATTGTTCGTCGGTCATGCGACGGAAACAGCCGTCATTCCCATTCGATCGTGGCGGGCGGCTTGGAGGAGATGTCGTAGGTCACGCGGTTGATGCCGCGCACCTCGTTGATGATGCGGTTGGAGATCTTGGCGAGGAGCTCGTGCGGCAGCGGCGCCCACTCGGCGGTCATGAAGTCGGTGGTCTGCACGGCGCGCAGCGCGACGACGTTCTCGTAGGTGCGGCCGTCTCCCATTACGCCGACGGAACGCACGGGCAGAAAGACGGCGAACGCCTGGGCGGTCTTGTCGTACCAGCCCGAGGCGCGCAACTCGTCGATGAAGATGGCGTCCGCCCGCTGCAGGAGATCGACGTACGGCTGCTCGATCGCGCCGAGGATCCGTACGCCGAGGCCGGGTCCCGGGAACGGGTGCCGGAACACCATCTCGCGCGGCAGGCCGAGCGCGAGGCCGAGCTCGCGGACTTCGTCCTTGAACAGCTCGCGCAGCGGTTCCAGGAGCTTGAGGTGGAGGCTCTCGGGCAGGCCGCCCACGTTGTGGTGCGACTTGATCGTCTGCGCTTTCTTGGTCTTGGCGCCGGCGGACTCGATGACGTCGGGGTAGATCGTGCCTTGCGCCAGCCACTTGGCGTTCCGCACCTTGCCGGCCTCGCGCTGGAAAACGTCGACGAAGTGTTTGCCGATGATCTTGCGCTTCTGCTCTGGGTCGCCGACGCCGCGCAGCGCCGAGTAGAACTCCTGCGAGGCGTCGACATGCACCACCTTCACGTGCATGTGCTTCGCGAACGTGTCCATCACCTGCTTCGCCTCGTTCAGGCGCAGGAGCCCATGGTCGACGAAGACGCACGTGAGCTGCTCGCCGATGGCGCGGTGGATCAGCGCTGCGGCAACCGACGAGTCGACGCCGCCCG
>DASQAW010000583.1:0-3686 GCA_035635495.1 Burkholderiales bacterium | reverse complement strand
GCAGGTAGCCCGGCGGAAAACCGGGCGGCGGCCCGCTGAAATCACTTGGCGAGATCGCCGTGCCCGAGCCGACCGCCCATATCAAGCCCTTGAAAAGGAGCAACACATGAAGCAACTGCACAAGTTCATTTTCATCTTTCTCTCCATCGCAGCACTGGTGGGCGCACGCGTCGCGCAGGCCGAGCCCGCGGAGGCGACGCTCGACAAGGACGCAAGCGCCGCTTTGAACGCGTTGTATGAGCGATGGCCCGAGGCGAAGGCGCTCGGCGAGAAAGCCAAGGGCGTGCTGGTATTTCCGAACGTCGACAGGGTGGCGGTCCTCGTCGGGCTGCAATCCGGCAACGGCGCGATGTTCGCGGACGGCAAGGTCGTCGACCACTACCGCATCGATGGCGTGAGCGCCGGCCTCGAGGCGGGCGGGCAGTCGTACGCCTATGCGATGTTCTTCATGAGCGACAAGGCCCTGGAGAGCCTGCACAGCGCGCACGGCTTCGACATCGGCGCCGCTCCCAACATCGTCATCCTCGACGCGGGGCTGGCGAAGGAATTCACCACCACCACGGCCCGGGCCGACGTCTACGGCTACGTGTTCAACCAGAAGGGTTTGATGGGCGGCGTCGCCCTGCAGGGCCTGAAGATCACCAAGGTCCAGGGTTGATTGTCCAGCGCGCTGCGCTTCGGTTCCTCGCGTTTGTAAAGTCCTTTTTTGACTCCGTTGGCGAGGTTCAGCGGCTTGAAAATCGATCAACTATGGAATAATCGGTCGCATGCTGGCGCGATGGATCCGGCTCGGTGCGCTCGCTCAGCGCGAGTTCGACGGCGCTTGCGCTTCGCTCGCCGCGGTGCAGTCGCGGACCGCGGTGCCGATCCTGCTGTGGGCCGAGGAGGCCGCGCGCTATCCCTTCGCGCTGATCGCGCCTCTCAAGTTCGCGCCCGGACGCAAGGACCGCTGGCTCTCCTGGGGCCTCGCTTCCGCGGTCGCCACCTATAGGCAGTTCAACGTTCCGGCGTATCTGGACGGCGAAATCTATCTGCACGGGCGCGACATCGCGAGTAGCAAGGTGTCCGCGATCGGCGAGTGCGCGGTGATCGCGTCGAGCTTCCTGATGCGCTTCCCGCAGAGCTGCGTGGCGACGCCTTCCTTCGAGCTCGAGCAGGCTTTCCGCCTGCGGCTGGAAGCGCAGCACGGCTGGAGCTTCGATTCGTCGTGGCCGAACCAGCGCGAAAACGAGTCTATCGGCGCGGTTCTGGTGGCTGCCCGCTAGCGGCTTATTTGTCGCCGCGCAGCTTTTTCAGCTGCTCCTGTAGCTTGGTGAGCAGTTCCTCGAAACTGGCCAGCCGCTGGCGTTCCTGATCGACGACGTGGCTCGGCGCACGATCCACGAAGGAAGGATTGGCCAGCTTCGCCTTGCACTTCGCGATTTCCGCCGTGACCCGCGCGATTTCCCTGGAAATGCGTTGCGCCTCGGCGGCAGGATCGACTTCCTTGTACAGCATGAGCCGCGCGTCGCCGACGACAGCGACGGGCGCCGGAGAATCCGGCAAGGCGCTGACGATGTTGAGGGCGCTGAGACGAGCGAGCGATTGCACGGCAGTCGTAGTCAAAGCCACGTCCGCCACGCGCGGCTGCGCGGTGGCATAGAGGAGTAGCCGCTCGCCCGGCGGCAGCTTCGCCTCGGCGCGCAGGTTGCGCGTGGCATTGGTCCATTCCTTGAGCACCGCCATATCGCGCTCGGCAGCCTCGTCGATCTTCTCGGGCTGCGATTTCGGGTAGGGCGCCAGCATGATGGTGTCGCCCTTCTTGCCCGCGAGCGGCGCCACCTTCTGCCAGAGCTCCTCGGTGATGAAGGGGATCAGCGGGTGCGCGAGGCGCAGCGTAGTTTCGAGCACGCGCACGAGGGTGCGCCGGGTGCCGCGTTGCACCGCCTCGTCGGCACTCTGCAGCTGCACCTTGGCGAGCTCGAGGTACCAGTCGCAGTACTCGTCCCAGACGAAGCGGTAGATCGCGCCTGCCAGGTTGTCGAAGCGGTACTCCTCGAAGCCCTGCACCACCTCGGCCTCGACGCGCTGCAGCTGGCTGATGATCCAGCGGTCGATGAAGCTGAGCTTTACCGGCTTGGACTCATCCGCGCCGCAGTCCTTGCCCTCGGTATTCATCAGCACGAAGCGCGTCGCGTTCCAGAGCTTGTTGCAGAAGTTGCGGTAGCCCTCGCAGCGACTCAGGTCGAAGTTGAGCGTGATGGCGAAGCTCGCGAGCGAGGCGAAGGTGAAGCGCACCGCGTCGGCGCCGAAGGCGGGAATGCCCTGGGGGAAATGGTCGCGCAGGTATTTTTCTATGCGCTGGCGATGCTCGGGCTTCATGAGACCCTGGGTGGACTTCGCCAGCAGCGCCTCGAACGAGATGCCGTCGATCAGATCCAGCGGATCGAGGGTGTTGCCCTTCGACTTCGACATCTTCTCGCCTTCGGCGTCGCGCACGATGGCGTTGATGTAGACGTCGCGGAAGGGGACTTTGCCCGTGAAGTGGCGCGTCGCCATGATCATCCGCGCCACCCAGAAGAAGATGATGTCGTTGCCGGTGGCCAGCACGTCGGAGGGCAGGAACGTGTCCAGGTCCCTCGTCTGCTCGGGCCAGCCGAGAGAGCTGAACGGCACGAGCTGCGACGAGAACCAGGTATCGAGCACGTCGGGGTCGCGGCGCAGCGATTTGCCGCCCGCCTGCTTGCGTGCGGCCTGCTCATCACGCGCCACGTAGATCTTGCCCGCGTCGTCGTACCACGCCGGGATCTGGTGGCCCCACCAGAGCTGGCGCGAGATGGTCCAGTCCTGGATGTTCTCTAGCCAGTGGTTGTAGGTTGCCGTCCAGTGCGCGGGGATGAAGCGCACCTCGCCGCGCTTCACGACCTCGAGCGCGTCCTTCGCCAGGCTTTCCATGGCGACGAACCACTGGTCGGTGAGCATCGGCTCCACGATGGCGCCGCTGCGGCCGGATTTCGGGACGCGGAGCTTGTAGGGTTTTTCGCTCACCAGCAGGTTCTGCGCACGCAGATCGGCCAGCACGCGCCTGCGCGCCTCGAAGCGCTCGAGGCCGCGGTACGCAGCGGGCGCGGCATCGTTGATCCGCGCGTCGAGCGTCAGGATGTTGAGCGGCTCGAGGTTGTGGCGCTTGGCGACCTGGTAGTCGTTGAAGTCGTGGGCCGGGGTGATCTTCACCGCGCCCGTGCCGAACTGCGGATCGACGTACTCATCGGCGACCACCGGGAGAGTGCGGCCCGTCAGCGGAAGCTGGACACGTTTGCCGATGAACGAGCGATAGCGTTCATCCTCCGGGTGAACCGCCACCGCGACGTCGCCGAGCATGGTCTCCGGCCGCGTCGTCGCAACGGTGAGGCTGAAGCCCTCGCCCGGGTAGCGGATTTCCCAGATGCGGCCGTCTTCCTCTTCGGTGTCCACTTCGAGGTCGGAGACCGCCGTGCCGAGCTCGGGATCCCAGTTGACCAGCCGCTTGCCGCGGTAGATGAGGCCTTCCTCGTAGAGGCGGACGAAGACCTCCACCACGGCGCGGGACATCTTCGCGTCCATGGTGAAGTAGCCGGCCTTCTGTCCTTCGGTATCCGCGTACTCCCAGTTGGCGGAGGCGCCAAGGCGGCGCATCTGGCGCGTGATGGTGGCGCCCGACTGCTGCT
>DASQAW010000582.1:0-2744 GCA_035635495.1 Burkholderiales bacterium | reverse complement strand
AGAACGGGATTGCTTTTCATGACTTCCTCCCCTTAAATGGCACCCCCTCGCCGAGCGCGATCGCCTGATCCGGCGAGCGCGTTTTTGCCAACTGCCCGGCTATCGCACGTTCGTGTTAGTAGAGGGCGTGGAGGAAGTCTGGCAGCCGGTCGCGTTTCCTTCTGCGGCGCACGGCACGCGTTTCGTGTGAACCAATCACGCAATCGCACCGAGGCGCTGGCGCCCTGAAAGGGTCGCGCGCCCGGTCTGGGCTTTCAATATCTCGGCCTGCGCTCCTAGTGCGAAGTGAACCCGAGTTGGGAAGATCGGGAGGCGGGCGAGGAGATGCGTTTCTCTAGGAAGCCTCGCGGTTCTCGGAGAGCCGCAGCCAGCCCTTGGCGATGCGATAGATGATCCAGATCGCGTCGGCGGCAAGGACGAGGAAGCCGACGAACACAATGACCAGGATCCCGCCGATCACGCCCCAGAGCAGTCCCCACCAGAAGGTGCGGATCTGCCAGCGGTAATGCGACTCGAGCCAGGTGCTGGCGGCGTCGTCCTTCTTCACATAGTCGATGATCACCGCGGCGATCCAGGTGATGCCGACAAAGAACCCCGCCGCCTGCAGCGCGTAGACCACGGTCGCTACCGTCTTTAGCTGTTTTTCGTCGGCCACCTATACCCCCTCGATCACGATGCGCTTCTGCCGCGACTTGAGCCCGGCCGCGATCCGCACGCGGCTCTTCGGCACGCGGTAATGCTCGGCGAGGAACTCGACCAGCGCTTCGTTGGCTTGGTTGTCCACGGCGCGCGCCGCCAGGCGGATCTTGATCCGCTCGCCATGCCGGCCGGCGAACTCGGAGCGCTTCGCTCCCGGCTGGACATGAATGTCCAGGATCACAACCCCGCCGCCGCGAGGCGCAGGTGGTTGAGCGGGATCAGGAGCACGTAGAGGATGACCAGCAGGACAAGCGGCGAGAGGTCGACGCGGCCCACCGGCGGCACATAGCGCCGCAGCGGCCGCAGGAACGGCCGCGTCACCATATCGAAGAGCGGCGCCAGCGGCGCATCCGGATTGATCCACGAGATCGCCACCTGCACGAACACGGCGAAGACCAGGATGTAGAGGCTGTAGCGCACGAGATCGACGCCGGCCACCGCAATCAGCGCCACTGCGCTCGGCTCGGCGCCCATGATCCAGGCCTGCGTCCACAGCCCCAGTGCCTGCAGCGCCCAGGCGAGGAGCAGTGTCGCCAGGTCGAGCCCCGCCAGCCCGGGGATGATGCGCCGCGCCGGCAGCACGAGCCAGCTGGTTGTCGCCAGCAGGAACTCGCCCATCGGATTGCGGAACGGTACCCGCAGCCATTGGAAATGGAAGCGCGCGAGCAGCAGGAACACGAGGAACGAGACGATCGTGTCGATGAGGAAGGTAGCGATCTGCGCGAACATCTCAGTCCTTCCCGAGCTCTTCGCCGAGCTCACCGCCGCGCCGCGTGGCCGCAGCGAGCGCCTTGTGGAAACGTTCGGCCAGCTTTTCCTCCGCGAACACCTTCAGCGCGGCCTCTGTGGTGCCGCCCTTCGACGTCACGTTCTTCCGCAGCTGGGCAGGCGCCTCATCGCTCGCGAGCGCCAGCTTCGCCGAGCCCAGCACGCAGTGCTTCGCCAGGCGCATCGCGTCCGCAGAGGGGATTCCCGCGCGCTCGGCAAAGGCGGCGAGTTGCTCGATCAGCCAGAACAGATAGGCCGGACCGCTGCCGGACACGGCAGTCACCGTATCGAGCAGCCGCTCTTCTCTGACCCACACGACTTCACCCACCGCCGAGAGGATGCTCTCCGCCCTCTCTCTACCCTCCGCGTCCACTTCCGGCAGCGCATAAAGCCCCGCGATGCCCGCGCCGACGAGCGCCGGGGTATTGGGCATGCAGCGCACGAGCTGGCGGTGGCCGCCCAGCCAGCGCGAAAGGCTGTCGAGCCGCACGCCGGCGGCGATGCTGATGACGAGCTTGCCGCCGATCGAAGGGGCGACCGACGCCAGCGCGGCGCGCGCATCCTGCGGCTTGACCGCGAGCACGAGCGTGTCGGCCTTGGCCGTGCTGGCGTCCGGCGCCACGCCGACCCGCACGCCGTGCGCGGCGATCCTGTCGCGGGCCGCAGGACTGATCTCGATCACGCAGATCGAGCGCGCGTCGTAGCGCTTGGCGACGAGACCGCCGACGAGCGCGTTGGCCATGTTGCCGCCGCCGAGGAAGACGATATTTGTGGCTCGACCAGAGGTCTCGGTCACGCCGCGGTCCTTTCTTTCCGGCGCTGGCCGAAGATCGCCGTGCCGATGCGCACCATCGTTGCGCCCTCGGCGATCGCCAGCTCGAGATCGTCGGACATGCCCATCGAGAGCGTGTCGAAGCCGAATCGGGCTTTCAAGTCGTCGTAGGCAGCGCGCACTTCCGCATATCGGGCGCGCGGCGCAGCGGGCTCCGGAATCGCCATCAGACCGCGCAGGCGCAGCCGCGGCAGCGTTGCGACTTCGCTGGCGAGTGCGTCGATGTCGCTCAATGCGACGCCGGCTTTGGTTTTTTCGCCTGAAGCATTGACCTGGATGAGCACATTTAGCGCCGGCAGCGCGGCGGGGCGCTGCTCGGAGAGCCGGCGTGCAATTTTTGCACGGTCGAGCGTCTGCACCCATTGGAAACGCTCTGCCACAAGCCGCGTCTTGTTGCTCTGGAGCGGTCCTATCAGGTGCCATTCCAGCTCATTTTCCGGGAGGC
>DASQAW010000581.1:0-5788 GCA_035635495.1 Burkholderiales bacterium | reverse complement strand
CACCAGCTCTTGGCTTTCTTCACGGTGGTATCCACCGTATCTACCACAGCGCCGGCAACGGTGGCGCAGGGCGAGCGCTCGCGAGGCGCCGAGCCCTGCGCGAAGGGCAGCTCGAGCGCGCCGGCGCACTGGCTGTCGCCGCGCAGGTTGGTCTGCGGGTCGATCCACACCTGCTCGATGCCGTCGGGCTGCGCGAGCGCGAGCGGCTCCGGGACGAGCGCCGCCATCAGGTCGCCCCACACCGGCAGCGCGGCGGCGGCGCCCGAGAGGCGCGCCGCGCGGTTGTCGTCGTAGCCGAGCCACACCACCGCCAGGCGATCGCCGGTGAAGCCGGCGAACCACGCGTCGCGCTGCTCATCGGTCGTCCCGGTCTTGCCCGCGGCCGCGATCTCGGCCGGCAGGAAGCTCTTGAGACTCTGCGCGGTGCCCTCGCGCACCACGCCCTGCAGTGCCGAGGTGATGAGCACGATCGGCTCGGGCGCGAAGGCCTGCTCGACCTTGAGGGGATAGCGGGCGAGCGGGCGGCCTTCCTGCGTCGTGACCTCGCGGATCGCGCGGAGCGGCGAGCGGAAGCCGCCGGCGGCGATGGTCTGGTACATCTGCGCCACCTCGAGCGGGCTCATCTCGGCCGCGCCGAGGAGCGTAGAGGCGAAAGGCCGCAGCTCGCGCTCGACGCCGAGCTTCTTCACCGTCGCCAGCACCTTGTCGACGCCGATGTCGGTGCCGAGGCGCGCGGTCGCCGCGTTGTACGACCGTGCGAGCGCCGTGCGCAGCGGCACCATGCCGTGGAACTGCAGGTCGTAGTTCTTCGGCTCCCAGTCGGGCGCGCCGCGGCTTTTCCACACGAACGGGCCGTCGTCGATCGGCGTGATCAGCGTATAGCGCGATGGCTCGGCGAGCGCCGTGAGGTACACCGCCGGCTTGAGGAGCGAGCCCACTGGTCGCGTCGCATCGACCGCGCGGTTGTAGCCGCGGTAGCGTGCGTCGCGGCCGCCGACGAGCGCCTGCACCTCGCCGCTCGTAGGATCGGTGATCACCACCGCGCCTTCGAGGCCCGGCTGCCCGAAGCGGCGCTCCTTGTCGTACTGCGCGATGTGCTTGGCGAGCGCGCGCTCGGCCGCGCCCTGCGCGCGTGGATCGAGCGTGCTGAAGATGCGCAGCCCTTCCGAGCGCAGATCCTTTTCGTCGTAGTCGCGGCGCAGCTGCCGATGGACGAGTTGGATGAACGCCGGGTAGGGCGAGGTGCCCATCATCGGCCGCGGCGACACGCCGAGGTCGGTGGCGCGCGCGGCGGCGTACTGCTCCATCGTGACCAGGCCCTGGTCCTTGGTCTCGCGCAGCACGAGGTTGCGCCGCTCGAACGCGCGCGCCGGATGGCGGCGCGGGTCGTACACCGCCGGCCCTTTCACCATCGCGACGAGGAGCGCCGACTCGGCGAGCGTGAGGTACCTGGCCTCCTTGCCGAAGTAGAACTGCGCCGCGAGGCCGACGCCGTGGATCGCGCGGTCGCGGTCCTGGCCGAGGTAGATCTCGTTCAGGTACGTCTCGAGGATTTCCTCCTTGCCGTAGTGCGCCTCGAGCAGCACGGCCATGATGAGCTCGGTGAACTTGCGGCTGAACGTGCGCTCGGGCGTGAGGAAGAAGTTCTTGACCAGCTGCTGCGTGATCGTGCTCCCGCCTTGCATGCGGCCGCTGAACACGCTCGTCGCCGCGCGCGCGAGCGCGCGGGGGTCGAAGCCCATGTGCGAGAAGAACTTGCGGTCTTCGGTGGCGATCAGCGCATCGACCAGGTGCTTCGGCACGTCGCCCAGGCGCACGAGCACGCGGTCCTCGTTGCCCGCCGGGTAGATGCCGCCGATCGGCAGCGGCTCGAGGCGCGCGAGCCCGAGGTCCCTGCCTTCGCCGTCCCTCACGCTGGCGACCTGCCCGGCGTCGAACGCGACGCGCAGGCGCCGCGCGGGTTCCGCGCCATCCCAGAAGACGAAGGCGCGGACCGCGATGTCGAGCGCATCGCCGTCCTTGTGGAACCAGCCCGACTCGCCTTCGCGCGGCGCATCCCGATAGCCCAGCTCGCGCAGCTCGTCCTCGACGTCGGCCTGGGCGACGCGCAGGCCCGCGTGCAGCTCGAGCGGCCGCGCGTAGATGCGCGCCGGCAGCGCGAAGCGCCGGCCCTCGAACTCGTTTCGCACGCGCACGTCGAGCTGCAGCGTGAACACGGCGAGCGCCGCCACCGCCAGCAGCAGTGCGTACGTGAAATACCTTAGGATGCGAGCCCGAAGCGCCATCGGCTGATTTTAGACCGCGCCCATCAGAAAAATGCGCCAAGAAAATGCCGCTTGAACGCCCAGTACTTCCTCTCCTCGGTCCGCGACGCGTGGTTGCGGACTTCGGCGGCAGCTACGCGGCGGCGGCGATCGTCGCGTTCCTCTTCTCGTGCACCGGCCCGGTCGCCATCATCCTTTCCGTCGGCGCGGCGGGCGGCCTGAGCGAAAGCGACATCGCGTCGTGGCTCTTCGGCGGCTTCTTTCTCAACAGCCTGATCAGCGTCGCCTTCTCGCTCGCCTATCGCCAGCCGCTGGTCTTCCTCTGGAGCATCCCGGGCGCGGTGATCGTCGGCCCGGCGCTCGGCCATCTGACTCTTGCCGAAGTGGTCGGCGCCTATCTCGTCACCGGCGTGGTGATGCTGCTTCTCGGCCTCTCCGGCTGGGTGCGGCGCGCGATGCAGGCCGTGCCGATGCCGATCGTGATGGCGATGGTCGCGGGCGTCTTCCTGCGCTTCGGCACCGGCCTGGTGCACGCCTTCACCGCCGATCTCGCCATTGCGGCCGCGATGTGCGTCGTCTGGCTGCTCTTCAGCGTGGTGCCGCGGCTCGGGCGCGCAGTGCCGCCGCTGATCGCCGCGCTGGTGGCGGGCGCCCTGGTGATCGCGGTCGAGGGCACATTCAAGCCGGCCGGCGGCGCGCTCTTCGCGCTCGCGACGCCGAACCTCTATGCGCCGCAGTTCTCCTGGCCGGCGCTCGTCGAGCTCGTGGTGCCGCTCGCCATCACCGTGCTCACCGTGCAGAACGCGCAGGGCATCGCCATCCTCACCGCGAACGGCCACCATCCGCCGGTCAACGCGATCACCGCCGCCTGCGGCGCCGGCGCGATCGTCACCGGCCTGCTGGGCGCCGTGCCGACCTGCCTGACCGGACCGGTGAACGCCGTGATCTCCACGAGCGGCGAGAAGGGACGCCAGTACACCGCGGCGCTCTTCGTCGCGGTCCTGGCGATGGCCTTCGGCCTGCTCGCGCCTTTCTTCACCCGTCTCCTGCTCGCCACGCCGCCCGCGTTCATCGCCACGCTCGCGGGCCTGGCGATGCTGCGCATCCTGCAGACCGCGTTCACCGCCTCGTTCGCCGGCCGCTTCAGCTTCGGCGCGCTGGTCTGCTTTCTGGTCACGGTGGCGGACGTGGCCATCTTCCGCATCGGCGCGCCGTTCTGGGGCCTCGTGCTCGGCGTCGCTGCTTCTCGCCTCCTGGAGCGCGAATGACCGCGTTCCGCTACTACTGGGAGGACTTTCCCGCAGGCAAAGTGTGGGAGTACGGGTCGCGGACGCTGAGCGAGCAGGAGATCATCGCCTTCGCGCGCGAGTGGGATCCGCAGCGCTTCCACATCGATCCCGTTGCGGCGAAGCAGACGCCGTATGGCGGCGTCATCGCTTCTGGCTGGCACAGCGGAGCGGTCATGATGCGCATGATGTGCGACGCGTACCTGAACGAGTCGTCGTGCATCGGCTCGCCCGGCATCGAGGAGTGGCGCTTTGCCCTGCCCGTGCGTCCGGGCGACACGCTGCGCTATCGCGCCACGGTGCTCGAGGCGCGGCCTTCGGCGAGCAAGCCAGACCGCGGCATCATCAAGTGGCGCTGGGAGCTCCTCAACCAGCGCGACGAAGTCGTGGTGTCACAGCTCGGCACCCAGTTCTTCCTGCGCCGTCCATAGATGCACGTCCTTCGCCAGCGCGACTTCGGCCTCTTCCTCGGCGGGCGCTTCGCGAGCGTGCTCGCGGCGCAGATGCAGTGGGTGGCGAACGGCTGGTACCTCTACGACCTGACCGGCGACCCGATGACGCTCGGCTGGGCGGGCCTCGCCGCCTTCCTGCCGATCGCGATCCTCACGCTGCCGGCGGGCGATCTCGCCGATCGCGTCGACCGCCGCTGGATCCTCGGGGTCGCGCACTTCATCCAGGCCTTGGCGGCCGCGCTGCTCCTCGTCCTGGTGGCGATGAAGACCAGCGTCACCTGGCCGTTCTACTGCGCGCTGGTCCTGTCGGGATCGACGCGCGCGCTCGCCGGTCCGGCGTCCAAGTCCCTGGCCCCGCTGCTCGTGCCGCGCGAGCAATTCGCCCAGTCGGTCGCTTGGGCGACCTCCACGCAGCAGACCGCCATCATCGCCGGCCCGGCGCTCGGCGGCCTCATCTATCTCCTCGGCGCGCCCATTACGTTTGCCGCGTGCTTCGTGCTGGCGCTCATCTCCGCCGTCGCGATGCTCGCGATCGGCACCCGAGTGGTGGCATCCAAGGAAACGGGCACCTCCGCGGTGCAGCGTGCAATGGCCGGGCTGCGCTACCTGCGCACGCAGCCGATCGTCCTCGGCGCGATCACGCTCGACCTCTTCGCGGTGCTGCTCGGCGGGGTCAACGCATTGCTGCCGGTGTTCTCGCGCGACATCCTGCACGTGGGGCCTGCGGGCCTCGGTGTGCTGCGCAGCACGTTCGCTGTCGGGGCGATCACCACGAGCCTCGTCCTCGCGCAGCTGGCCGAGCAGCGCCAGCCGCACGCCGGGCGCGCGCTCTTCGGCGGCGTCGCGGTCTTCGGCATCGGCGCGATCGTCTTCGCGCTGTCGGGCAATTTCTGGATCGCGATGCTCGCGCTCGCGATGATGGGCGCGGCCGACGCGATGAGCGTCTTCGTGCGCGCGACGGTCGTGCAGCTTGCCACCCCAGAAGACATGCGGGGTCGAGTGAGCGCGATTCATGTCCTCTTTGTCGGCTGCACCAACGAGCTCGGCGAATTTCGTGCCGGGCTGCTCGCGTCACTCTTTGGCGCGGTGCCGGCGGCGCTCGCGGGCGGCATCGGCACGCTCGTCATTGTCGGGTTATGGACACAGCTTTTTCCGAGCCTGCGTAAGGTCGACCGTCTGAGCGATGTCGCGCCGCGCAAGACGTGACGGCATGGCGCTTGCGGCGCCGGGGACAGACCTTAGAGTCTGTCCCCAAGCAGGAGGCCGCCATGGCAACCGCAGCGCAAGTCATCCAGAACTGGCCCAGGGAATCGCGCGAAGCCGCGGAGGCGGTTCTCAAATCGCACGGCGAGCCGGACGAAGCGGCCGAGTCGCAGCTTCTCTGGCACAACCGCGCGCCGTGGAAGCGGATCGTCGCGACGAAGATCTACTCTGTGCACAATTTTCCAAAGCCGCACATCGACTGCATCGAATCCTTCATCGACTACCGCGTACCGCCCGAGAAGTTCGACGAGCTGGCCGCCTTCGACGGCAGCGTGATGTGCGAGCGCACCGCCGGCGAAGTGTCGGCGCGCTGCCATGATCTGGAAGCCAACTGCCTCGCGCTGAATCTCATGCACGACATCGTCAACGGCGCGAAGACCGTGCGCCAGGCGCGTGAGTATTACGGCAAGGAAGTGCTCGACTTCCGCCGCGGCAAGTCCACGCCGTACATGAAGAAGCTGCACTTTGCTCCACAGCCTGGCAGCACTGCGGACCCCGATGTGTGCACCATTTCCGACGAGGA
>DASQAW010000580.1:0-2010 GCA_035635495.1 Burkholderiales bacterium | reverse complement strand
GATGCCGGGACTGGTCTTCCCGGTCTGCACGACGCGCTCGCCGTCGTGGAAGCGGCGCGGCCGGCCGAAGCGGCCCATGCGCGCGACCTCCTCCGGCTCGAGCACCGGGAACATCTGCGCGCGCCGCGCTTCGCGCGTGGGGGAATAGGGTTCGTTCATGCGGGCTCTAGTCGTCCTTGTTCAGGGCAGCCGAGGCGAGTACGGCGCGTCGCCTCGTCAAGCCGTCGAGCTGCGCTTCCTGCTCGGTGATGCGTTGCGAGAGCAACTCATCGTCTGCAGCGCCCGAATAGGCGGCCGCCTGCTCGATCAGGTCGCGGAGGTTTTCGCGCACGATCGAAATGCGTGCGTCGATTTCCTGGATGCTTTCGTCAACGTTGGGCATGACTTGTCTCGGCTCATCCGATGTACTTCTTGACCACGTCGGCGGGGCGCGCATGCGCGTCGGACGGACTGTCGCCGAACTCGCGCTTCGCGCGCCGCTGGCGCAGGAGGTCCCAGCACTGGTCGAGCTCCGCCTGCACCGCCGCGAGGCGGTGCGTTTCCTCGGGCGAGAGCTCGCCGCGCTCGAACATGCGGTGCTCTTCACCTACGAGACGCTGGATGTCCGCAAGCACGGAGGCATCGTTTTCGGTCTTGGCCATGGGATCGCTTTCTAGAAGACGGCGCAGCCGCAGCCTACACCGCCTGCGGCCAGGCGGACATAGCCG
This sequence comes from Burkholderiales bacterium, assembly GCA_035635495.1. Lineage (GTDB taxonomy): Bacteria > Pseudomonadota > Gammaproteobacteria > Burkholderiales > SG8-39 > SCGC-AG-212-J23. The sequence continues at coordinate 1,303 of DASQAW010000580.1, read as the reverse complement.
CCGCATTTCAGTGAGCGGGTCTCGCCCAAGGTGTTCGCAATCTGGCGCCCGGAGATCGCCCCACTGTGTATGCCGCGCACGGGACTGTGTCAGCCGACACAATGCGCTGCTGCATACTGTTGGGTCGCCTCATGCTGCCTGCGCCCGAGACCTGGATCGCGCCCGACGGCACGCCGGTCACCATTCGCCCGATTCGCGCCGACGACCTCGGGCTCGAGACGGAATTCGTCGACGGGCTCTCGCCGGCGAGCAGCTACCAGCGCCTGATGTCGGCGCGGCGCCTGTCGCCCGACGAGCTGCGGCACTTCACCGACATCGACTACGCGCACGAGATGGCGCTGATCGCCGTCACCAGCGTGGGCGGCCGCGAGCGCCAGGTCGGCGTCGCCCGCTACGTCAAGAGCGCGAGCGTACCCGGCGAGGCGGAATTCGCGATCGTGCTGAGCGACGACTGGCAGAAGCGCGGACTGGGCACGAAGCTGCTGTCGAGCCTGGTCGCCGCCGCGAAGCGCGACGGCGTGCGGCGCGTCGTCGGCACGACCTCCTCGGCGAACTCCGCCATGCTGGCGCTCGCCGGCAAGATGGGGTTCAAGCGTGCGCTCCATGCCGGCTCAGCGAGCACGACGACGTTGGCGCTCGAGCTCTAGACGAACAGGAGGCGCGCTGCACGCAGCCGCGGCCAGCGGTTTTGAAAATCGCTTTGCCGTATCGCGTGGTCGACCGAGAGCGGTCCGCCGCCGGTCACCGCGAACAGCGCCACCATCACCGCCCAGAACACGCCGAATTCGTAGCCGCCTTCCGGCAGCGCCCACACGTAGCCGATGCGGAAATGCCCGCCCCACAGCATCGAGAGGAGCAGATAGACGGACCCGAGCAATGCAATGGGTCGTGTGAGGAGTCCCAGCACGAGGCCGATCGCCGTGATGAGCTCGACCGATCCGGCGAGCAGAACCTGCGCGGCAGGCAGCGGCAGCCCGAGGCTCGCGAAATAGAGCGTGTAGATATTGAACTGGAACGGCCCGCCGAGGACGTGACTGCCGAAATGAGGGACGAACATCAGCCCGACATAGACCCGGATGAAGGTCAGCGCCGCATCATTGAGCGAAGTTTCGCGCGCGGCACGCAGGCTGAACTGGGCCAACACGAGCGCGCCCAGGAGCCAGCCCAGCAACTCGAAGCCCGGCACGCCCGGACCCGTCGCGACCAGCAGGTCAAGATCCTCGGGGCGCAAGCCGGCGATGCTGGCGGGCGGGTTCAGACGCAGAATGCTGAACAAGCGCGCAACTACCGCGGCGGGAAGCGC
>DASQAW010000579.1:0-8616 GCA_035635495.1 Burkholderiales bacterium | reverse complement strand
ATGACCTCCGGGCAGACGAGGTAATAAGCCGACTGCGGCTTGAGCTCGATCTCGAACGGCGCGCAAAGGCGCCCGGAGGCGAGATCGGCGTCGACCAGCGGCCGCAGCGCAAGCGCGATACCGAGCTTCTGCGACGCGGCTTCGAGCGACAGGATGTTCGAAGAGAAGTGCGGCCCGCGCGTGCCGTCGACCTTGTCGGCGACGCCCGCCAGATCGAGCCACTTCTCCCACGCGTGGCCGTGCGCGACCAGGTCCATCGCATCGTCGTGGAGCAGCGTGTGGCTCGCGAGATCGACCGGCTCGCGGATCGGCGGCTTGCCTTTGACCAGCTCGGGGCTCGCCACCGCGACGGTGGACACGCCGAAGAGGCGGTCGGTGCGGTAGCCCGGATAGTCGCCCGCGCCGAGGTGGATCTCGACGCCCGAGGTGTCGCTCCTCAGATCCAGGCTGCTGGTGATCGCGGCGGAGTCCAGCGCGCCCGCGTCGACCATCTTCGAGGACGACACCACGCGCACGTCGATCTTCGGCTCGCGCCGGGCGAAGTCGGCGAGGCGCGGCATCAGCCAGCGCGCGGTGAATACCGGCGGCGCCGTGATCTGCAGGTCGGTCTCGTCGGCGCGCAGGTGAATCATCTCCACCGCCGCGGCCAGCGACTCGAAGCCTTCGCGCAGCTTCGGCAGGCAGGCGCGCGCCGCTTCCGTGAGCTGCACGCCGCGTCCGGCGCGCTTGAAGAGCTGCACGCCGAGATAGTCCTCGAGGCTCTTGATCTGGTGGCTCACCGCCGCCTGCGTGATCGACAGCTCGTTCGCCGCCTCCTTGAACGACAGATGGCGCGCGGCGGCCTCGAACACCCGCAGGGCGTTGAGCGGCGGAAGGCGATAAATCATTATTTCTTATGCCAGAGGTGAGATTTCATCGTTTGTAGTCGCGGTGCTGCGGCCCTACATTCATTGCATGAAAAACCGCGACCTGTACCGCTACCCGACGGCAGATGAATTGTACGCGCTCGAGCGGGCGGCCCACGCGGCGCGCTCGGCTGCGATCGCGCGGCTGCTGCGCCGGGCCTTCGACGTCGTTGCGAAAGGACTGCATCGTGCTTAAGACGAAATTCTGGAAGGACGCGGCGGCCTCGCTGCCGGCGCACGTACGCGCGCGCCATCTCGGCGAAATCGAGCGCGCGGAACGCCTGGAACTCGCGCTCGACGGAGTGATCGAAGTCCTGGCGCGCTGGAAGAGCGGCTTTGCCGCCAAATTTCAAAGCGCGCACTGATTCAAGGCTTGCCTCGCCGTCCGGGTAAATCCGACGCCTACCTCCTCCTCCTCTGGCTAGGGCTCGCTCGGGCGGCGAGCATTTAAGCGAACAGGGGCCAGGTGACTGGCCCCTGTTTATTTCAGTAGCATTCCCGCAATGAAGACCAAGGCGCCACCGCGCGCGGCGGGCGTGGTCGTGTTCCGGCGCACCGCCCGCGGCATCTACTACCTGATCCTCCGCGCCTACAACAACTGGGACTTCCCGAAGGGCCTGGTCGAGGCGGGCGAGGACCAGCTCGCCTGCGCCAAGCGCGAGCTGAAGGAGGAGACCGGCCTCTCCGGCGTCGACTTCCCCTTCGGCGAGGAATACAGGGAGACGGTGCCCTACTCGGGCAACAAGGTCGCGCGCTACTACCTCGGCGAGACCGAGGAGGTCGAGATCGAGCTGCCGGTGTCGAAGGAGCTCGGCCGCCCCGAGCACCACGAGTACCGCTGGGTCACCCACGACGAGGCCGAGGAGCTCCTGCCGCCGCGCCTGGCGGTCATCCTCGACTGGGCGAAGCGCACGATTTCAGGCAGCTAGATCGGCTGCATTCAAGGCTGCGGCACCCCAAGATCCTTGCAGATCTTTCGTGCCAGATGCTCGTTGATCTCGTTGTGACGCGGGACCGCGCTTCGGCGGTTCTGAGATGGGTTATGCCACCAGGAATGCTTGCCGCCTTCCCTGAGAAGAGAACAACCTTGGGAGGACAAGGTGCCGCAGCAAATCGCGGCGTTTCATACCGCGATGGTGAACTCCTCGTAACCTTTGCCCGCGGCTTTCTTTGCATCGGCGCGATTCATCTCTAGCGCCTCGGAAAGGGTGACTCGAAGGGATTCGAGCAGCTCGTCCCGCGCGCGTTCCTGGCAGTTTACGCCAGGAACCTCTTCAATCCAGCCAATCCACCAATCGCCGTCTTGCTTAACGACGGCCGTATAGGTTTGGTTCATATAGGTGCCTCCGCAGGAAATGTTACAACCTATTTCCTCTTCAGCAGTTTTTCGAGCCCGGCGAGGGGACGGTGCTTCACCGGCGCAGGATCTCCTTGCTTCGCGCCGCCGCCGGCCTGCGAGTCGACGATTCGCGCATGCTCGTTCTCGTGGCAGTAAATGCACAGCAGCTCCCAGTTCGAGCCGTCGGGCGGGTTGTGGTCGTGGTTGCCGTCCTTGTGATGCACCGTGAGCTCGCGCAGCCGCTTGCCGGAAAACTCGCGCGCGCAGCGCGTGCAGACATGCGGCAGGATCCTGAGCGCCTGGCTGCGGTAGTCCACGGCTAGCCGCTGTTCCTCAGTCCGGCGGCGACGCCATTGATCGTCAGGTGGATGGCGCGCAGCAGGCGCTCGTCGCCGCCGTCGGCGCGATGCCGGCGCAGGAGCTCGACCTGCAGGTGGTTCAGCGGATCGAGGTAGGGAAAGCGGTTGCGGATCGAGCGCGCGAGCGTCGGGTTGTCGGCGAGGAGCTCGCTCTGCTCGGTGATCGCGGCGAGCCAGCGGCGCGCGCGATGCCACTCGGCCTCGATGCGCCCGAAGATCTCGCCGCGCAGCCTGGCATCCGGCACCAGCTCGGCATAGCGCGAGGCGATCGCGAGGTCGGTCTTGGCCAGCACCATGTCGAGGTTGGAGAGCACGGAGCGGAAGAAGGGCCACGCGCGGTACATCTCGCGCAGCTCCGCGACGTCTCCCTGCCAGCTCTCCGCCGCGGTGCCGAAGCCGTACCAGCCCGGCAGCATCAGGCGGCACTGGCTCCAGCTGAACACCCACGGAATCGCGCGCAGGTCCTCGATGGATTGCGATGCCTTGCGCGACGCCGGGCGGCTGCCGATGTTCAGGTCCGCGATCTCGGCGATCGGCGTCGAAGCGCGGAAATAGTCGACGAAGCCGGGCGCCTTGACGAGCGCGCGATAGGCGTCGAAGGCCGTGCGCGAGAGCTCCTCCATGATCGCCACGTGGCGCGCGCTGCGCTCCTGCGGCGGCCGCTTCGCCAGGCTCGCCTCGAGCGTCGCCGCGGCCAGGGTCTCGAGGTTGCGGCGGCCGGTTTCCGGGTCGGCGTACTTGCTCGCGATCACCTCGCCCTGCTCGGTGAGGCGCAGCGCGCCATCGACCGTGCCCGGCGGCTGCGCGAGCACGGCGTCGTAGCTCGGCCCGCCGCCGCGGCCGATGGTGCCGCCGCGGCCGTGGAACAGGCGCAGGCGCACGCCGCGCGTCGTGCATACGCCGAGGAGCGCTTCGGCCGCCTTGTAGAGCGCCCAGTTCGACGTGACGTAGCCGCCGTCCTTGTTGCTGTCGGAGTAGCCGAGCATCACCTCGTGCTCCGCGCCGCGGCCGGCAATCCAGCTCTTGTACACGGGCAGCTCGAGCGCGGCGGCCATGACGCGGCCGCAATTCGCCAGGTCGGCGATGGACTCGAAAAGCGGCACGATGTCGAGCTCGAGCGGCACCGCCGCGCCGGGCTTCACCAGCCCGACCTCGCGCAGCAGCACGCCGACCTCGAGCAGATCCGACACCGACTCGCAGTGCGAGATGACGTAGCGCGGCACCGCACGCAGGCCGAAGCGCCGGCGGCCTTCGGCTGCGGCGTCGAGGATGCCGAGCTCGTTCTCCACCAGCGGCGAGTACTGCAGGTGGGGCGAGCGGAGCGGGCGCGGCCCGGCGAGCTCCTTCGCCAGCAGCGCGACGCGCGCATTCTCGTCGAGGTCCCTGTAGCCGGCGATGCCCGCCCGCCTGAGGAGCTCGTCCACCGCCGCCTCGTGCACGTCCGAGCTCTGCCGCAGGTCGAGCGGTGCAAGGTGGAAGCCGAACAGGCTCACCTTGCGCTCGAGCGCGCGCAAGCGGCCGCGCGCGAGGAGCCCCGCGCCCTGCTTCCTGAGCGAGTTGGCGATCGTCTTCAGCTCCGCGGCCAGCTCCGCGGGCGCGTCGTAAGGCATCGCCTCGCGGATCGGGGCCGGGCTCGCGGCCTGCCCGGCCAGCGCCTCGGAGGTGGCGGCGAGGCGCGCATAGATGCCGGTGATCGCGCGCCGGTAAGGCTCGTCCTGCCGGTGCGGCGAGGGATCGCCCGAGCGCTCGGCGAGCCGCTCGACCTCCGGCGACACCGGGCTCAAGCGCGATGAAAGGCCGAGCTCGCGCCCCAGCAGGTTGGCTTCCTCGAGGTAGTGCGAAAAGAGCAGCCGCGCGTGCAGCATCTGCGCCGTCCCCAGCACCGCGGCGGTGACGTTCGGATTGCCGTCGCGATCACCGCCGATCCAGCTGCCGACGGTCAGGAACGGCGGCAGCCACGGCAATCGCTCGAGCGCGAACCGGTCCTTCAGCGCGTGCTCGAACTCGGCATAAAGGCGCGGCAGCTCGTGCAGGAAGGTGAGGCGGAAAAAGTTGATGCCGTTCGTCACCTCGTCGGCGACCTGCAGCCTGGCGAGCCGCAGCATCGACGTCAGCCACAGGCGCAGCACCTCGGCGTGGATCGCCTCGTCGCGCTCGGCGCTTTGCGGCCCGGCGAGGAGCCGCGCGATCTCGCGCTCGCATTCGAGGATGCTCTGGCGCTGCACCTCGGTCGGGTGCGCGGTGAGCACCGGGCTCACCTGCGCTCGCGCGAACCACCGCATCAGGGCGTCGAAGCCGACGTGGCGCACTTCGTCCAGCGCGTGGGACAGGCTCCCGGGCCGCCGCGGCGAGCCCGCGTGCGCGTGCGCGCGGCGCCGGCGGTGCTGCTGCTCGTCCTCGGCGATGTTCAGGAGATGCGAGAAGAAGCTGAACGCGCGCACCACGTCCATCGTCTGGTCGAGGTCGAGCGCGTTCAGCAGCCGCTCGAGCTCGGCCTTGCCCGTGTTCTCCTTGCGGAAGGTCACCGCCGCCTGGCGGATGCGCTCGATCCGCTCCAGCGCCTCGGCGCCCGCCTGGTCGCGGATCACCTCGCCCAGCAGCCGCCCCAGCAACCGGCGGTCCTCTCGCAGCAGGTTTTCCTTGTCATCCATAGGCAGGCGTAGGATAGCGGGGCGAACTTAAAGGAGGTGCCTATGTGCTACGAGTTCGACTGGGCGTATCAGCAACGCAGGGCCGAGGAAGCGCGCAGGGAGCTGGAACGCCGTGAAGAGGAGCGCCGGGCAACGGAAGAGAAGCCCAAGGCTCCAGTGGCCGACAAGAGCCGGGACGCGGAGCCGGTCCCGGTCTAAAGAAAAACCCCGCCTAAGCGGGGTTTTTCATTTCCAGGGTTTGAATTATCCACAGCGAATAATTACGACCCTGACCCCGAATTAGTTCGGGATGCGCGGCGTCGTGCCTCGGCCCAGCCGGAAGCGCTTCTCGGCGAGGGCGAGGAGCGCGAGCATCTCGGCCTTCTGCGTCGCTTCTTCCTTGGTCGCGCCGTAGGCCACGAGCTCGGGGAACTCGGGCACCTCCGCGCTCCAGCGGCCGTCCTTGCCCTGGTGGTGGACGATCGAGAAGTGCATCAGCGTGCAGCGTCCATTCCCTGCGGGCGCGGCGCGGCACCGCCCTGGCCGGCCACCGATTCCTTCCAGATGATCGAATCGTCGACCGCGTAGAGCATGCAGCTGCCCTTCGCCACGTTGCCGCACTGGCGCATGGCGACGTCCTTCGCGTCCTGCAGGCCGCCGGCGAAGCCGCAGCGGCCGTCGGCGCTCACGGCGTAGGCGCGGGGCCCGGGCGATTCCAGAAAGGCGCGGTAGAGGCCCTTGCAGGCATCGCTCTTGATGTTCGGCACGCGGTCGAGCGCGAGCAGCGGCGCGCGCTCCGGATCGGCGGAATCGAGCCGCGTGAAGACCACGCCGTACTTCGCGAGGAAGGTCTCCACCGTCGGCAGCCAGTAGCGCACGCCGAGCGTGTCGCCGAACAGATAGTGGCCGTCCTTGCCGAACGCGGGCTGCAGCGCGTACTCCGCGTTCGCGCCGTTGGCGTTGAAGCGGTCGAACCAGCCGCGCGACACCTTCGGGCTGAAGAAGAGATCGTTCTCGGCGTAGTGGAAAAGCACCGGCACGCGGATCGTCTTGCCGAGCGAGTCGAACACGCGCGCCACCGGCTCGATCGCGCAGGGCACGCCCGGATTCACGTCGGGATCGCCGCCGCGTCCCGCGGCGAAGGCGAGCACGGCGACGAGCCCCTGCGGCTGGCGCGTGGCGGCGGTGAACACCGACACCATGCCGCCGGCCGACTGGCCGGCGAGCATCATGCGGTTGCCGTCGACGTACGGCAGCGAGCGCACGTAGTCGTACGACGCCATCACGTCGTCCGCCGCGTTCTGCTCGGCGCTCTTGTAATCGGGGTTGCTGCACGTGCCCGGGTCCTCGGCCATGTCGCCGCCGGTCGCGCCGAAGCCGCGGCGCAGCGGCAGCACGACGACGTAGCCGCGACGCGCGAAGACCGCCGCCGCGTTGATCAGGAGATCCGAGGATTCGCGCGCGCGCTCACGCGCGGAAGCGGAAACGCCGTGATTCAGGACGACGGCGCCGAAGGGCCCTTGCGCATCGGGACGCAGGATCGTCGCGGCGATCGTGCGGCCGCTCTGCGTCGGGATGCGGATCTTCTCCTCGATCAGCCGCGGGCCGTAGTAGGAGTGCTCTTCTTGTGCGTGCGCCGCGGTGGCGACGAGGCCGGCGGCGGGCGCGGCGATCAGCGCCGCGATGATCGCCAGGGCACGCGCGATCCTCCCTTGTCCTCCCATCGTTTCCGTCCTCCCTAGCCGTTAGCACTACGAACCGCTATGAACTGTAGCGAGGATTACGACAGAGGAAAAGACTGAAAATTAGCCATCTGTGTAGTTGTAGTTGCTGTCGGGAGCAGCCGACAGGCCGCGCGAGGCGCTGCCGGATCAGTCACATAGGCGCGCCCGCGGCGCGCCGATGCTATGGGAGCACTACACGCCGCTCGTCGGCGCGACGTGCGGTGCAAAAAATATTTGTCGGGCGGCGTCCACTGGTGATTCCCACCACACGTGGACGCCTCCGATCAGTTGCAGATCGCCCCGGTTGCCGTGCCGGCCGGGTTCGCCGGCTCGGCGCCCGGGGCCGCCCAGCTATTCGTCAGCGCGTTGATCGTCACCGAGCAATCCGGGTTGACCATGAACTGGAAGACTCGCCAGTACTCATTCGCGCCTTCACCCGTCCCGGGCCGGTAGAGGCGAATCTGCGATCCGACGCGTACCTCGACCCTTGTTGGCGAAGTAGTCATGCCCGCGGCAAGCGCGTTGATCGACCGGCTGTAGTTGTGCACGAAGTACTCGTGCACGCCCTGCGTGAGCCGCGTGATGGTGATCACCTCGGGGCCGAAGCTGCTGATGTCGTCGACGTCGAGGCGGGCGAAGGGCGCGCTGATCAACGAGCCGGTGGTGATGAAGAAGACGTGAACGTTGTTCGGCCCCTTCAGGTGCGAGTCGAGGTCGGCCGGACTCGAGCCCCACGTCAGCCGGATCGTCATGCCGGCGGTCGGCATGATCAGGCACTGTGGCTGCGATATGTTGGGGCTTAGGCTTATCACAGCGTCGACGCTTATGGAATTCGAGCTGCGCGGTGAGTTCGCGCTGATGATCGCCGCCCCGCCGCGCTTCATCGGCACCACGGCGACGCCCGACGAATTGGTCCACGCGGTGCCGCCGCCGCTATAGTCGATGCCGTCGGAGTAGACGCGCGCGTTGGGGACGCGCACACCGTTCGTGTCCTCGACGCACATGGTGACGTTGGTGGTGAGGTACACCTGCCCGGCGGTCCAAGTGGCGATACGCGAGATGGAGCCGCCGTAGAACTGATTCGGCGCCGAGCCCTGCAGCGTCGCAGTGCCGTCCTCGATCCAAAGGCCCGTGACGGGGTCGAGGCGCATGAGCGCCACGGTCGCGGGCAGCGCGCCCCCAAAACGCGTGTCGACGGGGATGCTGATCGACGCCGGCGCGGCGAACGCGCCGCTGAGCGGGTTGCCGGCCGGGTCGGTGATCCTGACGTCCACGCCGCCGAAGGTTTCGAACGGCGCGTTGCCGCCGGCCGCCTGCGTGACGACGAACTCGCCCGGCAGGAGATAGGCATCGAGCGAAGGGCCGATCGGCGTGACCACGGCGTTCACGCTCGTCCCGGGGGGCGGGTTGCCGTTGACGTCGCGCAGGCCGCCGTTGATGACCACCTGGGCCGTCGAGCCCGTCACCGTCAACGTAGTGGGGACGGTCGGGTCGAAGGTGGGCGGCGTCGTGGCGCCGTTCGGCACCATCTGGACGATGAGGGACGTCTCGATGGTGGGGCTGACCTGGATCGTGCGGGACTGCGGCGCGTAAGCGGCCAGCGTGAACGAGACTACGCTGGTGCCGTTCGGGATCGTCGGCATCGTGAAGTTGCCCGCG
>DASQAW010000578.1:0-2530 GCA_035635495.1 Burkholderiales bacterium | reverse complement strand
CGAGCAGGGTCGCGATGCACCACAACAGCCCTTCGAGAGCCACTAGCCCCTTTTCTTCAACCGGATGCCGCGGCCGGCGCCTTCGCTGGCCGCGCCCTCGTTGATCAGCTCGATGCCCAGCCGCTCGAGCGCCGCGATCAGTTTCATCAGCGACTCGACATTGCCGCGGATCACGCCGTCGCTCGCTTCCATGCGCTGGATCGTCGGCAGGGAGAGACGCGACGCCTTGGCCAGCTCGCGCTGGTCGATCCCTGCAAGGGCGCGCGCGGCGCGCAGTTGCCGGGAGGTGATCACGCGATAGGCTTTAGTTGCGACATGCTGAGCACGATAGTTGATGTACCGTACATCATTACTGAGGGCTTGTGAAGAGCGCATAATTCGCCCCATGCCCTACTCGGTCGAAGGCAAGCTGGTCGTCGCGATCTCCTCGCGGGCCCTGTTCGACTTCGAGGAAGAGAACCGGATATTCGAGAAGGACGGGGAGCAGGCGTACATCGCCCTGCAGTACGGCCGTCTGGACGTCCCCGCGCGGCAGGGCGTGGCGTTTCCGCTGGTCAAGAAGCTGCTCGCCTTCAACACGCCGCAGGCGCAACGCGTCGAAGTCGTCGTCCTCTCGAAGAATGATCCGGTGTCGGGCCTGCGTGTGTTCCGCTCGGCCAAGGTCGCCGGCCTGGCGATCGAGCGCGGCGTGTTCACCCGCGGGCGCAGCCCCTATCGGTATCTCGACGCGCTGAAGGCCAACCTCTTCCTCTCGGCGAACGAGGCCGACGTGTTGGGTGCGCTCGAGGCGAAGTGCCCCGCGGCGCGCGTGTATCCGGAGTCGGCGCAGGCGGCGAGCCGCCACGCCGATGAGCTGCGCATTGCCTTTGACGGTGATGCCGTCCTGTTCTCGGATGAGGCCGAGCGCGTGTACCAGCGCGACGGGTTGGACGCGTTCACGGTGCACGAGACGGTGAACGCGCTGCAGCCGCTGCCGCCGGGGCCGTTCAAGCCGCTGCTGGAAGCGCTCCACCGGCTGCAGAACGAGAAGGACGCGCCGGTGAAGATCAGGACGGCCTTGGTCACCGCCCGCAGCGCCCCCGCGCACGAGCGCGCGGTGCGGACGCTGATGGAGTGGAACATCGCGGTTGACGAGCTCATGTTCCTGGGCGGGCTGGACAAGGGCGCGTTCCTGAAAGCGTTCGAGCCCGACTTCTACTTCGACGACCAGCGCGGCCACGTCGACTCGGCCCGCGCCTATGTCGCCGCAGGCCACGTCCCGTTCGGCGTGGCCAACCGCCGCTAGCTCATTCGATCAGCCGGTCCGCGCGCATCAGGATCGGCTTCGGCACGGTGAGGCCGATCGCCTTCGCGGTTCTCAGGTTGATGACCAGCTCGAACTGGGTCGGCTGCTCGACCGGCAGGTCGGCTGGATTGGCGCCGTTCAGGATCCGGTCGATGTGGATCGCCGCGCGCTCCTGGATCGCGCCGAGACTGGCGCCGTAGCTGAGCAGGCAGCCCGCGTCGACGTACTCGCTGCGCTCGCACATCGACACCAGGTGCAGCTTCGCCGCCGTGTCGGCGATGCGGTGCCGCTCGGCGGCGAAGAGGGGGCCTGGCAGCACGACCACCGCCCGCATGCCTTGCCGCGCCATGGCGACGAAGGCGCCGTCGATGTCGTCGGCACGCCGCACCTCGAAGAATTTCGCCGAGATCTTGAGCGGGCGCGCCGCGCTCTTGGCGGCCTTCCACATCGGGTCGTGCAGGAGGCGGTTCTCCTGCCAGCCGAGGATCGCGACCCGGTCCAGGCCCGGAACCAGATCCTTGAGCAGCTCGAGCCGCTTGGGGCCGACCGCCTCGTGCGTGAAGGTGACGCCGGTGACGTTGCCCCCGGGACGGGCGAGGCTCGTCACGAAGCCCGAGCCAAGCGCGTCTCCCGCGGGGGCCATGACGATCGGGATGCGCGTCGTCGCGTTGCGCGCGGCGTCCACCGCCGGCGTGGTGACGGCGACGATCAGGTCGACCTTGCCCTGCACCAGCTCGCGCGCCAGAGCCGGCAGGCGCTCCGGCTGGTGCTCGGCCGAGCGCCTTTCGATGACGAGGTTGCGCCCCTCGATCCAGCCGAGCTCGCCCAGGCGCCGAAGCACGATCGTGTCGCGCTCCCCGGGAAGCGGATCGGGCGAGAGCAGGCCGATGCGCGCAGTGCGTGCGCTTTGCGCCGCTGCCATCGGCGGCAGGCTGGCTGCGAGAGCCAGCAGCAAAACTGCACTGCTATAGGCGGCCTTCCTCGACGGCATGGCAGGCGACATTGTCGATCACCGCGGGGACCTCGGCCCGGCAACGCTCGTTCGCGTAAGGGCAGCGCGGATGGAAGGCGCAGCCCGAAGGCGGGGCGAGCGGGTTGGGCACTTCGCCGGCGACCGGCGTGCGCGGCTTGCCGCTCATGCCGAGGTCGGGCACCGCGTCGAGCAGCATGCGCGTGTACGGATGGCGCGGGCGGGTGAAGAGCACGGGAGACGGGGCGAGCTCGACGACGCGGCCGAAGTACATC
>DASQAW010000577.1:0-7483 GCA_035635495.1 Burkholderiales bacterium | reverse complement strand
GGTCGAGCACAAGGACACGGTCGTGTTCCTGCACGCGGTCGAGGAAGGCCCGGCGAGCCAGAGCTACGGCCTGCAGGTGGCGGCGCTCGCCGGGGTGCCGAAGGACGTGATCCGCCGGGCGCGGAAGTACCTCGAGCTGCTCGAGGAGTCGGCCATCACGCGCGGCAACACGGCGGATCTGTTCGCCGCCACCAGGAATCCGGAACCCGAGCCCGCGGCCGATCCGCTACGCGACGAGCTCGCCAAGGTCAATCCCGACGAGCTCTCGCCGCGCGAGGCGCTGGAACTGCTCTACCGCCTGAAGAAGCTCTAGAAGTTCGGCTTCATGCCGAGGATCTTGGCCGTGGCGGCGAGCTGCGCCGCCTGCTCCTCGATCGACGCGGCCAGATCGGCGCCGGTGCCCGGCGCGTTCACCTGCGCCGTGGCGGCGAGGCGCTCGGCGATCACAGGATCGGCGGCCACCGCCTTGATGTCCGCGGCGATGCGCTCGCGCGCCGCGTCGCTGATGCCGCTCGAGCGCGATGCGATCAGGCCGACCAGGCCATCGAAGTTGAGCTGCGGGAAGCCGAGCTCCGAAACCGTGGGCACGTCGAGGCCCGGCACGCGCGAACGGTTGGTGATCGCCAGCACCTTGACCCGGCCGGCCTGCGCCTGCGAGCGCACGATCGCGTACGCCGCGCCGTACATCTGGATGCGGCCTTCCATCAGGTCGTTCAACGCCGTGACGGTGTCCTTGTAGGAGACCTTCTGCACGTCGAGCCCGGCGCTCTTGAAGTAGCCGGCCATGATGATGTCGGTGACGGTGGTGACGCTGGCGAAGTTGAGCTTGCCCGGCTGCTGGCGCGCGAGCGCCACGAACTCCTTGAGCGAATTCACGCCGAGCGACGGCGGCACCGCGAGCGTGACGACGGTGTTGGTCACGCGCGCGACCGGCAGCATGTCGTCCTTGTTGTAAGGCAGCTTCTCGAGCGTGTACGGGTGGCCGACGAAGTTGGAGCTCGGCCCCCAGAGGAGCACGTGGTCGTCCTTCGCCGAGAGCACCGCGTTGATCGCCACGACGCCGTCGCCGCCCGGGCGGTTCTCGATCACCACCGGCTGGCCCCAGCGCTGCGTGAGCCGATCGGCGAACAGCCGCGCGCCGATGTCGGCGCCCGAGCCCGGGCCGAGCGAGACGATGAACTTGACCGGCCGGTGCGGCCAGGTTTGCGCCGACACCGGCAATACCGCGAGCGCCAGCGTGATGCCGGCAAGAATACGAACCATCCTGTTCACTCTGTTGATCCTCCTGCTGGTTATACTCGCCCGCTTCTATACCTGCGGACGCTGATGAGCGCAATACGCAAAATCGGAATCCTGGGCTTGGGCAAGATGGGCGCGCCGATGGCGCGGCACCTGGTTGCCAAAGGGTACAACGTCTCCGGCTACGATCCCGTTGACGCCGCGCGGCGCGACGCCGGCTCGCTCGGCGTCGCGGTGCTCGACTCGCCGCGCGAAGTGGCGCGCGCGAGCGACGTCGTGATCATCGTGGTCGGCTTCGATCACGAAGTGGAAGCCTCGCTCTTCGACACCGGCGGCGTCATGGAGGCGGCGCGGCCCGGGCTCATCGTCGCGATAGGCTCCACGGTCGCTCCCCGATACGCGGCGCGCGTGGCCGAGCGGCTGCGCGAGCGCAAGGTCGTGCTGCTCGATATTCCGCTCGCGCGCGGCGAACGCGCGGCGAAGGAAGGCAAGCTGCTCATCTTCGGCGCGGGCGACGAAGCCGCATTCGAGGCCTGCCGGCCGGCGTTCGGCGCGTTCGCGTCCGACATCTTCCACCTCGGGCCGGCGGGCGCCGGCCAGGTCGGCAAGATGGTGAACAACCTGATCCTCTGGGCCTGCACCTCGGCCAACGACGAGGGACTGCGCCTCGGCGAGGCGCTCGGCGTGGACGCCGGCAAGCTGCGCGCCGCGCTGCATCACTCGAGCGCCCAGAACTGGGCGATGGACCAGCGCTCCGATCTCTCGGGCATGCCGTGGGCCGAGAAGGACATGAGCATCGTGCTGCACGAGGCCGACCTCGCGCGCCTCAGCCTGCCGCTCTGCGGCACGGTGAAGGAGACCATCAAGGGCCTGAAGATCCGCCTCGGCTACGGGCTGCCGCAGGGCAGCGACTAGCCTGGTCGTCCTGCGCGAGCCCTGGCGCGCGCATCCCCTGGCGTGGATCCATCGCGCCGAGGCGCGCGCCATCGCCGCCGAGCTCGACGCGCCGCTTCGCACCTTCGACGGCCAGGGCGGCCTCCTGCGTTTGTCCGACCCCGTCATGCTGCGCGCGACCGAGACGCTTGCGCGAGCTGGCATCCCCTACATTGGCCCGGGCGCAGCCGTCATGCAGCTCTGCTACGACAAGCTGGCTGCAACCGAGCGCGTGGCTGCCGCGGGCATCGACTGCCCATCCGCTGCTCCCTCTTTTCCGATGGTGATCAAGCCGCGGCGCGGCTCCGATTCGATCGGCGTGCGCATCGCGCGCTCGGGGTCGATCCCGGCCGATCATCTCGCCCAGGAATGGGTGCAGGGAACGGAGCTGACAGTCGGCACCATCGGCGGCAGCGTCGGCGCGCCTTTGCGCATCGAGCTGCCGGAGGGCACGCTTTACTCCTTCACGCGCAAGTATCTGCTGCGGCCGCGCCGCTTGGTGCTCGATGACCCCTCCCTAAGGATCCGCGTCCGGGAGGCAGCGCAAAAGGTGGCGCAATGCCTGGGCGTCGACTGGGCGGCGCGCGTGGATTTCATCTACGACCGGCGGCGAGATCGGCTCTGCTTCCTCGAGTGCGATGTCGCCCCGCTCGTCGGCGCCCGCTCGGCGTTCGCCCACAGCCTGCTCGCCGCCGGCATGCCGCGGGAAGACCAGCTTCGCCGTCTTATACTCGGCGCGTGCAGCTGACCGACATCGGCGCCAATCTCACCCACGCCAGCTTTCGCGATGACGTGGAAGCGGTCGTTGCACGCGCGAGAGCGGCTGGCGTGTCGACGATCGTGGTGACCGGCACGACCGTCCCCGAGAGCCGGCTGGCGACGGAAACCGCCGACCGGTTCGGGATGTACGCGACCGCCGGCGTGCATCCGCATCACGCGCGCGACTGCGATGACACCACCATAGGTGCGCTGCGCGAGCTGGCGATGCATCCGCGCGTGGTCGCGATCGGCGAGTGCGGGCTGGACTTCAACCGCAACTACTCGCCGCATCCCGACCAGGAGAAATGGTTCATCGCGCAGCTCGAGCTCGGGCTCGAGCTCGGCAGGCCGCTCTTCCTGCATTCGCGCGATGCGCATCCGCGCTTCGCGCAGATCCTGCGCCACCACCAGGTGAAGAAGGCGGTGGCGCATTGCTTCACGGGCGGGAAGGAAGAGCTGCACGCGTATCTGGACTTGGGGCTCTCCATCGGCATCACCGGCTGGATCTGCGACGAACGCCGCGGCACGCATCTCCTGCAGCTCGTGCGAGAAATCCCGGCCGACCGGCTGCTGCTCGAGACCGATTCGCCCTATCTCACGCCGCGCGACATGCGGCCGCAGCCGAAGGCGCGGCGGAACGAGCCCGCCTTCCTTGCGCACATCGCGCGAACCGTGGCGCGCGCGCTCGGCCAGCCGGTCGAGGAAGTGGCTGCGCAGACCACGCGCAACGCACAGACGCTGTTCGGCATCCGTGAATCTGGCGCAGCTGCTGCTGAGAAGCGCGCGGCTCGCGCCTGACGCGCGCGCCATCGCGCTCGGGAAGCACGCCGCGCTCTCCTACGGGCAGCTCGCCGATCGGGCGGCGCGGCTGGCCGGCGGGCTGCGGGGCAAGCTCGGCCTCGCCGAGGGCGACCGCGTCGGCCTGGCGATGAAGAACTGCGTCGAGTACCACGAGGTGCTGTTCGCCTGCTGGCACGCGGGCCTCGTCGCGGTGCCGATGAACGCCAAGCTCCATCCGAAGGAGTTCGCCTACATCCTCGAGAACTCCGGCGCGAAGGCGTGCTTCGTCACGAGCGACCTCGAGTCCGCCGTGCCTGCGGGGACGTCCATCGCGGAGCTGCCAAAGCTGCGCGGCGCGCCGCTGCCGGTCGTGGAAAGGCAGCCGGACGACGGCGCGTGGCTCTTCTACACGAGCGGCACCACCGGCGTGCCGAAGGGCGCCGTGCTCACGCATCGCAACCTGCTCTTCCAGACGCACGCCTACTTCGCCGACATCGACAAGATCGCTCCCGGCGATTCGATCCTGCATCCGGCGCCGCTGTCGCACGGCTCGGGCTGCTACGCGCTGCCGCACTTCGCCGCCGGTGCGGTCAACGTCATACCGGAGAGCGGGCATTTCGAGCCCGACGAGATCTTCGAGCTGCTCGACTACTGGCACAACTCGTCCTTCTTCGCCGCGCCGACCATGGTCGTGCGCCTGCTCGCGGCGAAGAGCGCGCGGCCGCCGACGCACCTGCGCACGCTCGTCTACGGGGGCGCGCCGATGTACGTCGCCGACTCGCTGCGCGCGATCGAGCTCTTCGGCCAGCGCCTGTACCAGCTCTACGGCCAGGGCGAGGCGCCGATGACCATCACCGGCCTGCCGCAGGAGATGCACCAGCCAACGATGATCGAGCGGCTCTCGAGCTGCGGCTATGCGCGGACCGGCTGCGAGGTGAAGATCTTCGACGACGCCGCCCGCGAGCTGCCCCTGGGCGAGATCGGCGAGATCGTCACGCGCTCGGACTGCGTCATGGCGGGGTATTGGAACAACCCCGCGGCCACGGCGAAGACGCTGCGCGGCGGCTGGCTGCACACCGGCGACGTCGGCAGCATGGACGCCGCCGGCTTCCTCACCATCCGCGACCGCTCGAAGGACATGATCATCTCCGGCGGCTCGAACATCTATCCGCGGGAGATCGAGGAAGTCCTGTTGCGACATCCCGCGGTGGCCGAGGTCTCGGTCGTCGGACGCCCGCATGCGGAATGGGGCGAAGAGGTGGTGGCCTTCGTCGTGGCGAAGGCGAAGGTGTCCGATGAGGAACTGGAGAAGCTCTGCCTCGACAACATCGCGCGCTTCAAGCGCCCGCGCGAATACCGCTTCGTCGAAGCCCTGCCGAAGAACAACTACGGGAAGGTGCTGAAGACGGAGCTGCGGAAGCTGCTCGCTCCACTGAACCAGCGCTAGCGGTGCCGGCAGCAACCGTCCTTCGGCACGTACTGCGGGTCGTCCATCAGGTAGGACTCGCGCACGGTGTGGTCGTCGAGCGAGAGCTGCACGATGAACCACTTCGGGTACATGTGGCCCTGGATGCGCATCGGGTAGGTCCAGATTTCGCGTTCTAGCGGATGGTAGACGCCGGGCTGGTAGGGCGGGCCGAGGAGGTCGCGTACCTCGGTGGCACTCACGCCCTTGACGACCTTCGCGATGTTGTCTTCGGTGAGGCGCTGCTCGACGGCGATGAGATGGCCGTCGGGCGCAATGCGGGCGGCGTAGCTGGCGTGACCGTACGGCAGCTGCGGATACCAGTACACCGTCTCGCCGCCGGGCCCGGTCCGCTTGTCGGCCGGCTGGCCCATGGTCGCTTCGACGTCGCGCTGGGTGGACTGCCCCGGGATAAGCGTGTGACCGTCAATGCTGGCGCAGCCAGCCAAGGCGAAGGCGAGCGCGATGACCAATCCCGTAAGCTTTGTTACGGGAAAATTGCTCTGACCCCTTTTCTTGGGCTTATTCGCCCTTGCCGGGCTCGGGGCTGAAGTACTTCTTGAACTTGTCGGGCTCATCCTTGTGCGCATCGGCGTCCGAGGGCGGGGTGCCCTTGCGCGTGATGTTAGGCCACTTCACCGCGAACTCGGCGTTCATCTTCAGCCATTTCTCCGCCTTGCCGTCCGCATCCGCAATGATCGCCTTCGGCGGGCACTCGGGCTCGCACACCCCGCAGTCGATGCATTCGTCCGGATGGATGACCAGCATGTTGTCGCCCTCGTA
Source organism: Burkholderiales bacterium (assembly GCA_035635495.1). GTDB lineage: Bacteria > Pseudomonadota > Gammaproteobacteria > Burkholderiales > SG8-39 > SCGC-AG-212-J23. The sequence continues at coordinate 1,524 of DASQAW010000577.1, read as the reverse complement.
GAAGCAGTCGACGGGGCAGACCTCCACGCAGTCCATGTACTTGCACTTGATGCAGTCTTCGGTGACGACGTAGGTCATCTATCCTTCTGTCGCACGACGCACAATTCGGGGGCGGGAATTATCGCACGTAGGAGAACAGCGACGCGCTAGTACTCGTTTCGTCTACACGCATAACGCGCAGGAATAAAAACAAACCGTTGCCCACTCTGGACGCAGGGGCGATCATAACGGGCGCATGAAATATCTCGTACGGCCGCTGGCACCGCTCCTGGTCGCCATCGGCGCCGCGATCCTGATTTTCACCGCCGGAGCCGAGATCGTCTCGGCGATCCGCACCTGGCTCGCGGGCGGCGGCCCCTGGCCGCGCGAGCTGATGCTGCACGTCCTGATCTCCTGCGCCGCCCTGCTGCTCGCCTCGGCGGTGATCATGAACCGCCGCTCGGCGCAGCGCACCGAGGAAGCCGAGGCCGCCCTGCGCGAGAGCGAGGAGCGCCTGCGCCTCATCGCCAACAACGTGCCGGCGCTCATCTCCTACGTCGACCGCGACCAGCGCTACCGGTATTCCAACCGCACCTACGACGACTGGTTCGGCATCCCCTACGAGAGCATGCAGGGCCGCACCGTCGCGGAGGTGTTCGGCGACGAGGCCTACGGCCGCATGCGGCCCGAGATCGAGCGCGTGCTCGGCGGCGTCAACGTGCAATTCGAGCTGACCATGGGAGGAGATGCGCGCGACAGCGCGAAGCGGCGCACGCTGCAGGTCTCGTGCGTGCCGCACCTCGGCGCGGACGGCGAGGTGCTGGGCTTCTATTTGCTGGCGAACGACGTCACGCAGCTCAAGCGCGCGCAGGAGGACCTGCGCTACGCCGCCATCCAGCTCCAGCACGACGCGCGGCGGCTGGAATTCCTCGCGCACCACGACACGCTGACCGGGCTGCCGAACCGGGCGATGTTCTCCGAGCGCGCCCGCGAGGCGGTCGCGCATGCGCGCCGGCACCAGAAGAGCTGCGCGTTTCTCTTCCTCGACCTCGACAACTTCAAGACCGTCAACGACACGCTCGGCCACGACGTCGGCGACGCGCTCCTCAAGATCATCTCCTCGCGGCTGCGTGCCTCGGTGCGCGGCGACGACTTCACCGCCCGCATCGGCGGCGACGAGTTCTGCGTGCTGCTGCAGGACATCGCCGACCCGCGCGAGGCGGCGGCGGTGGCGCAGAAGCTCCTGCACGAGCTCGGCAAGTCCTACCGCATCGGCGAGCACTCGGTGCACTCGGGCGCGAGCATCGGCATCGCCTGCGTGCCGCAGGACGGCGACGACGTGGCGACGCTGCTGCGCCTCGCCGACCTCGCCATGTATCGCGCCAAGGAGCTCGGCCGGAACGGCTACCAGTTCTTCTCGGCGATGCTGAACGAGGACGCCGCGGCCGCCGCGGCGCTCGTCGACGAGCTGCGCTTGGGCATGGCGCGCAACGAGCTGTTCCTCGTCTACCAGCCGCGCATCGACATCGCCACGCGCCAGGTGGT
>DASQAW010000576.1:0-12152 GCA_035635495.1 Burkholderiales bacterium | reverse complement strand
GAAATCGCGGCGCGGGTCCGCTTGCGCCGGTTCGCCGCTCGCCGTGTACGGTGTCGGCGGCACGCCGTCGACGGTGTCGCCATGGTCCTCGGGCCGGCGGCGAATCACCAGGGCGAGCGGCAAGCCAGCGACGATGGCGATGACGCCGGACGAGAATGCGGTGGCGCGCCAGCCGAAGGTCTGCAGCGACCACGCCACCACGGGCAGCGAAATCCCGCCGAGCGCAAGCCCGATCGACATGGATGAGAGCGCCCGCGCGCGCCAGCGCTCGAACCAGTGGATCAGCGCCGTGTTGATCGGGAACATGCCGCAGAAGCTCGCGCCGAGCGCGATGACGACGAACGCCGCGTAGAAGGTCGGCAGCGTGTCGGTCTGGCTGAGCAGCATCAGGCCGCAGCCGAACACCACGATGCCGACGCGGATCATGCCTTGCGGCCCGAAGCGGTCGATGAACCAGCCGAGGAGCGGCCCGAGCATCGCCGACTCCATCTGCTGCAGCGCTGCCGCGCCGGAGAGCGCAGTCTTGCTCCAGCCGCGCTCGGCCTGCAGCACCGCGACATAGGCGCCGAAGGACTGCGTCATGAGGCCCGCCTGGAGAAACTGCATCGCGGAGCCCGCCGCAACCATGTACCAGCCGTAGAAGAGGCGCTTAGAATGCCCGGCCATGACTATTTCAATGTATCAGGCTTCAACCCCGTGCTTCGCACGGATGCTGCGAAACCTCTCGACGCTCATCGACCAGGCCGAGGCGCATTGCACGGCGAAGAAGATCGAGCCGGCCGCGCTTACCACCGCGCGCCTGTTCCCCGACATGTTCCCCTTCACGCGCCAGGTGCAGATCGCCTGCGACAGCGCGAAAGGCGTGGTGGCGCGCCTCGCCGGCATCGACATCCCGAAGCACGAGGACACCGAGCAGACGTTCGCCGAGCTGAAGGCCCGCATCGCCAAGACGCTCGACTTCATCGAGTCCGTCCCCGCGGCGAAGATCGACGGCAGCGAGGAGCGGGAGATCGTCCTGCAGATGCGAAGCGGCGAGCGCCGCTTCAAGGGCATGCAATACCTCCTCGGCTCCGCCTACCCGAACTTCTACTTCCACGTCACCACCGCGTACAACATCCTGCGCCACAACGGCGTGGAAATCGGCAAGACTGACTTTCTCGGCAGACCCTGATTACTGCTTGAAGGGCGCCCCCAGGCGCTCGCACTGCTCGCGCGCGTAGCGCGAGCCGATGATGTTGGAGTCGTCGGGGCCGCCGTTGACGTGCACGATCTTCTCGTCCCGGATGATGAAGCTCATCGGGTAGAAGCCGTCGTAGGCGCCGGCCTTGTTCTTGTCGTTTACCCAGACGCACACGCCCCAGCCGTACTGCTCGCCGCGCACCGGCGTGCCGCGGTTGTAGAGCTGCTGCGGGCCGGCGCGGAACTCGACGATCGCCGCCTTCGGGTCGGTGAGCCGCAGGCTCAGGTAGCCCTTGATCTCGTCCTGGTAGTTGAGCGGGCGCGGGCCGTAGTCGGCGGTCGCCATTTCTTCCTTCGTCACGGGCGTGACGCACGCGGCCAGGAAAAGCGCCGCGATGAACATTAGGCGTTGCATCGATCCTCCTATGCGTAGTTCAGCAGGATGCCGGCGGTCTCGCGCGGCAGCGAGACGTGAGGATAGTGGTGCGTCGGCAGCTCGTGGTAGCGCCACGCCGAATCGTTTCGCGCGCGCTCGGCGAAGGGCGCGAAGCTCGTGTGCGGGTAGCCGGTGCAAAAGACGTACGCGCGCCGCCCGCGGTAGCGGCCCTGCAACGCGAGCGGCTGCGTGAAGGTCCTGAACGGCTGCGGATGGCGTCGCCCCTCGAGCCAGGCGATCTCCTGCGGGTCGGTCAGGCCCTGCGCCGGCGGCGGGAGCGGCGGCACCGGCTCGCTGGCGGTCGAGAACGCGGCGCGCCGCTCGGGATCGACGAGGTCCATCAGCGCCTGGCCGTTCTGCGGCACGAACGCATCCAGGTAGACGAGCGTGCCGACGCGCTCGGGCGCGCGGTCGGCGACGCCGGTGATCACCATGCCGCCGTAGCTGTGGCCGACGAGCACGACCGCCTTGAGCCGCTCGCACTCGAGCGTGCCGAGGACATCGGCGATGTGCGTCGAAAGGTCGATTGCCGCCGAGGCGAGGTGCGCGCGCTCGCCGATGCCGGTGAGCGAAGGGGCGAAGACATCGTTCCCCGTAGCGCGCAGCACGTGCGCCACGCGCTGCCACATCCAGCTGCCGCCCCACGCGCCGTGAACCAGTACGAAAGTCAGGACTTGGCGGTCGGCTTGAACATGCTCGACATGTCGATATCGTCGAGCTTGACGGCGGCCTTGTCGCGCGCCTCGATCTCGGCGCGCTTGCGCGGCGTCTCGCTGGTCGCCTGCTCGAAGGCCTCGGCGAGCTTGAAGCTGAAGGTAGCGAGCGCTTTCGGGTCGGGCTTCTTCTGGTCCGAGCCGGCGAGCGTGCCGTACACGCGCGCGGCGAGGCTGACGAAGATCCGCTCCGCCAGGTCGACGTAGGGATCCTTGGCCAGGGCAGCGGCGGCCTTGCCGGACGGCGGGGCGTCTTTGGCGGGAGCGCTCATGGCGCGAGTTTACCCCTAACTTCGGCGTCGTCCTCCGCCAGGGTGCGCTTCAGCTGGTCGCGCAGCTCGTTCGACACGGTGATGTGCGCGTCCGGCTCGGACTTGTGCACGGCGTAAAGCTTGGCCTGCACGACGTGGTCGTGCTCGGCGAAGGCGCGCACGGCGCGCTGCGCGCGCTCGGGGTCCTGCGTCGCCACGGCGAGCGCGGTCTCGCCGAGCTTGAGCGCCGAGAGCCAGGTCTCGCGCTCGATCATCTCCACGCCGAGGTCGCGCAGCTCGAACAGGTGGCGCATGTCGTGCGCGCGCGCGATCAGCCGCAGGCGCGGGAAATGCGTGCGCGCGATGCGCGCGAGGCGCGTGATCGCCTCGCGGTCGTCGAGCGCGATGACGAGCAGATCGGCGCTGCCGGCGCCCGCGGCGTGCAGCAGATCGAGGCGCGTCGCGTCGCCGTAGAACACGCGGAAGCCGAACCGGCGCGACTCCTCGACGTGATCGGGGTCGTCGTCGAGCACGGTGGGGTGGAAGCCGCTCGCATTCAGGAGGCGTGCGACCACCTGACCGACTCGGCCGAGGCCCGCGACGATCACCTTGCCGGGCTCGGGTTCCTCCGCCGGAGGCGCCACGGCGTCGCTGAAGCGCGGCGCGATGAAGCGGTCGTGCACGACGAGCAGGAACGGCGTCAGCAGCATCGACAGCGCGACCGCGAGCGTGGTCGCCTGCGCAGTCTGGTCGGGAATCGCGTCGCGCGCCGCGGCGAGGCCCAGGATGACGAAGGCGAACTCGCCGCCCTGCGCGACGAGCAGGATGAAGAGCGGCCGCTCGCTCGCCGGCAGGCGCGCGCGCGCGGCGATGATCCAGAGCACGAGGCTCTTGAGGATGAAGAGCCCGACGATCAGCCCGACCACCACCCACGGCCGCGCGAGCAGCACCGAGAAGTCCACGCTCATGCCGACCGAGATGAAGAAGAGGCCGAGCAGCAGCCCCTTGAAAGGCTCGATCGCGGCTTGGATCTCGTGGCGGTATTCCGATTCGGCCAGCAGCACGCCGGCGAGGAAGGCGCCGAGCGCCATCGACAGTCCCGCCTTCTCGAAGACCAGCGCAATGCCGAGCACGAGGAGCAGCGCGAAGGCGGTAAAAATTTCACGCAGGCGCGTGCGCGCGATGTGGCGGAACACCGGGCGCGCGATGAAGTGGCCGAGCACCAGCGTGCCCACTACCACCGCGATGGCGAACCCGACGCCCTGCCAGGAAAATCCGGACCAGCCGCCCGACTCGCCGAGCAGCGGCAGGACCGTGAGCATCGGGATCACGGCGATGTCCTGGAACAGCAGGATCGCGAACGTCGCCTGCCCGCCCTGCGTGCCGAGCGCGCCGCGCTCGTTCAGCGGCTGCAGCGCAAGCGCGGTGGAGGAGAGCGACAGCGCCATGCCTGCGACCAGCGCGACGCGCATGTCGACGCGGAACAGGAGCGCGACGCCGGCGATGACGGCGATGGAGCCGAGTACCTGCGAGAGTCCGAGGCCGATCAGCCGCGTGCGCATGCTCCACAGCCGGTGCGGCTCGAGCTCCAGGCCGATGACGAAGAGGAGGAATACCACGCCGAGCTCGGCGAAGCCGCGGATCGCCTCGGGCTGCTGGATCAGCTTCAGGCCCCAGGGGCCGATGGCGATGCCGGCGAGCAGGTAGCCCGCCACCGAGCCCAGGCCGAGCTTGTGCGCGGCCACCACCGCGAGCACCGCGGCTGCGAAATACACCGCGGTCTGCAGCAGGACGACGTTGCCATGCTCCATGCGCGAAGTATAGTTGGCGCTAGGGAGGGAGCATGCGCAGGATCGAACACCGCGTGCTGGCGCGGATGGAGGCCGTGTTCGTGCGCTGTCCGGAGCTGTTCCGGTTCAGCGTGCGCGACCGCTCGGGCCTGCCCGATCACATCGATCCGACCACGCTCGAAGGCGAGCTCTTCATCTTCGAGATTGCGCTTGCACCGCGCCTGGGCAAGGCGCAGTACGACGAGGTCTACGGCACGATCGCCGCGGCGATCAGTTCCGCGGTGTCGTCCTGGCCCGAGGCCAAGGAGTGGCTGCGCGGCAGGACCTTCGTCCGCTATCTCCACTGACGCCCCTACACGGGCACGCCCCTTGCGGCAGCCGGGGCATGAAGCCCGCCCAGCTAGGAACCCTGAACGCGGAACTGGCGCCGATCGAGGAAGACCTCGCCGCGCGCCTCGACTCGATCTTCGAGCGCTGCCCGCAGCTGTACGGTTTCACGGTGCAGGACTCTTCCGCCCTGCCCGAGGAGCTGCGCTCGCTCGCGCTCGAGCGCGAGCTGGTCGTGACCGACATCGGCGTCTACCCGTTCATCAACGCCGAGCAGTGCGAGGCGATCTACAACGAGATCGCGGTGGCGCTGCTCGACTTCATGTTCGAGCGGCCGAGCGCCAAGGACGTGCTGCGCGGCCGCACGTTCGTTCGCACGCTGCACTGACCTCGGTTTTGGCACGCGGCTAGAATTCCCGCGTGCCGCTCGACCCCTTCTCCAGCGCGCTCGAGCTCGCCGCGGCGATCCGCGCGCGCCGCACGACGGCGTCGCAGCTCGTCGAGCTCTATCTCGACCGGATCTCGCGCCATAACCCGACGCTGAACGCCGTCTGCACGCTGGATGCGGCGGGCGCGACGCGGCGCGCGCGTGAAGCCGACGCCGCGCTGGCGCGCGGCGAGGTGTGGGGACCGCTGCACGGCGTGCCGATGACGATCAAGGACGCGCTCGAGACCGCCGGGCTGCGCACGACCGGCGGTCACCCGCCGCTGAAGGACTACATCCCCACAGTGGACGCGCCTGCCGTCAGCCGGTTGCGTGGCGCGGGCGCCATCCTGCTCGGCAAGACCAATGTGCCGCCGCTCTCGGCCGACTATCGCGCGGACAACCCGATCTTCGGCCGCACGAACAATCCGTGGAATCTCGAGCGCACGCCCGGCGGCTCGACCGGCGGCGGCGCGGCCGCGGTGGCCGCGGGCCTCTCGGCGTTCGACGTCGGCAGCGATCTGGCGGGCTCGGTGCGCACGCCCGCGCACTACTGCGGCCTCTTCGGCCTGAAGCCGACCGAGCGGCGCATTGCGAACACCGGCCACATCCCGGAGCCGCCCGGCCTGCCGCGCGCCGTGCGCCACATGAACGTGCTCGGACCGCTGGCCCGCTCCGTCGACGATCTGATCGTGCTGACAAAAACCATGAGCGGTCCCGACGACGCCGAATGGGACCTCGCGCCGGTTCCCTGGATCGAGCCGCTCGAGCGGGCGCTCAGCTCGCATCGCTTCGCGTGGAGCACCGACTTCGGCGGCGTGCCGGTCACCGCGGACACACGGATCGGCATCCAACAGCTGGCACGCGCGCTGGCAAATGGCGGCGGTGCGGTAGAGGAGCGCAATCCCGAAGGCTTCAGCTTCGATGAAGCGTGGGAAACCTGGGGCGAGATCGCCATCGCCGAGCGGGCCGCGACCGGCGGCGAGAGAAGCCGCGAGCGCGTGGCGGCGCTGAACGCGACGCTCGGCGACGCGTGGGCGGTGGCGCGCGGCTCGGCGAAGGGCGCGCGCGCCACGATCGCCGACTACATGGCGGCGCTCACGCGGCGCGACCGGCTGATCACCGCGCTCGAGCGTTTTTTCCGGCAGTGGGACGTGCTCCTCTGCCCGGTGACCGTGAGCGCGGCGATACCGCACGTGCCCTTCGGCACGCCGATCGACGTCGATGAGCAGAAGGTGCCGTACTTCATCGCCGGCACCGCATACACCTGTCCGTTCAACCTCACCGGCAATCCGAGCGTGGTGCTGCCGCTAACGAGGTCCAGGGACGGCTTGCCGATCGGCGTGCAGCTCGTCGGCAAGCGCTGGAGCGAGCCCGAGCTCCTCGCGCTCGCGCAGAAAGTCGCCCTCGTCACCGGACCCTTCACGCCGCCGCCGAAATACAAAGAATGAAGCTCGACTGGGATGTGCCGATCCGCATGGACGACGGACTCGTCCTGCGCGCCGATGTCTTCCGCCCGGATGAAGGCAAGCATCCGGCCATCCTGAGCTACGGGCCCTACGGCAAGGGACTCGCGTTCCAGGAGGGCTACACGACCGCCTGGGAGATCATGGCGCGGGAGAACCCCGACGCGCTCGCGGGCTCGTCGAACCGCTACCAGAACTGGGAAGTGGTCGATCCCGAGAAATGGGTGCCGGAGGGCTACGCCTGCATCCGCGTCGACTCGCGCGGCGCCGGACGCTCGCCGGGCTATCTCGCGCACAACAATGCGCGCGAGACGCGCGACATCTACGAGTGCATCGAGTGGACGGCCGCGCAGCCCTGGTGCAGCGGAAGCGTCGGCATGGACGGCATCTCGTACTACGCGAGCAACCAGTGGCGCGCTGCTGCAGCGAGGCCGCCGCACCTCGCGGCGATCTGCGCCTGGGAAGGCTGGAACGACGCCTACCGCGAGAGCGCGCGCCACGGCGGCATCATCTGCAGCTTCCGCAAGAACTGGCAGGACATGCAGGTGAAGACCGTGCAGCACGGGGTGGGCCAGCGCGGCAAGCAGAACCCCAACACGGGCGAGTTGGTGTGCGGCCCCGAGACGCTCAGCGAAGAAGAGCTCGTGCGCAACCGCGAAGACATGTGGCAGGCGTTCCTCTCGCGAGAGATGGACGGCCCGTACTACCGCGACCGCAGCGCCGAGCTGTCGAAGGTCACGGTGCCGCTCCTCACGGCCGCGAACTGGGGCGGGCAGGGCCTGCACACGCGCGGCAACTTCGAAGGCTTCGTCGGCGCCGCGTCGGCGCAGAAATGGCTCGAGGTGCACGGCGGGTCGCACTGGGCGCCGTTCTATACCGACTACGGGCGCAGGCTGCAGCTCGAGTTCTTCGACCATTTCCTCAAGGGCAAGCCGAACGGCTGGGACCGCCGTGCGCGCGTGCTCCTGAATGTGCGCCATCCGGGCGAACGCTTCGTGCAGCGCACGGAGAACGAATGGCCGCTCGCGCGCACGAAATGGACGCCCTTCTATCTGCAACCGGATGGCATGCGCCTATCGCCCAGCGCGCCGAGCGGCGCAAAGGCGCTGAGCTACGACCCGACGGGCAACGGCCTCACCTTTTCGATGGTCGCCGAGCGCGCGACCGAGATCACCGGCCCGTCGGCGCTGAAGCTCCGGGTCTCGTCCGCGACCATCGACGCCGATCTCTTCGTCGTGCTGCGCATCTTCGAGCCAAACGGAAAGGAAGTGCTGTTCCAGGGCGCGCTCGACCCGAAGACGCCGGTGGGGCAGGGCTGGCTGCGCGCGTCGCACCGCAAGCTCGACCCGAAGCGCTCGCTGCCGTACCGCCCGTACCACACGCACGACGAGAAGCAGCCGCTCAAGCCCGGCGAGCCGGTGGAGCTCGACATCGAGATCTGGCCGACGTGCATCATCGTGCCGGTGGGCTACCGCATCGCGCTCAGCATCCGCGGGCGCGACTACGAGCACGACGACGCGCCGGCGACGCTCTCCAACATGAAGAACCCGATGCGCGGCTGCGGCCCCTTCACGCACGATGACGAGACCGATCGGCCGCCGCAGATTTTCGGCGGCAAGGTGACGCTGCATTTCGAGCGGCAGCCCTACCTGCTGCTGCCGATCATTCCGAACTAGTTCGAGGTCTGCAGCCCGAGCGCCTTCACCACCGGTCCCCACTTCACGGTTTCGGCGCGAAGCAGGGCCATGGCCGCCGCGGGCGTGCTCGGTGCCGGCTCGTAGCCGCGCTCGAGGAGCGCTTGGCGGATCTCGGGCGCGGCAAGCGCGGCGACGATCTCGCGATGCCAGCGCTCGACGATGGCTGGCGGCAAGCGAGCGGGTCCGAGGAGCGCGTACCACGTGCTCGCTTCGAATTCCGGCCAGCCGCTCTCCGCGACGGTAGGCACGTCGGGCAGCGGAGCGGCGCGCCGCACGCCCGAAACGCCGAGGGCACGCGCGCGGCCTTGCTGCACGTACGGCACGGCAGTCGAGACGACACCGACGAAGAGGTCGATCTGCCCGCCGAGGAAATCGGTCATCGCGGGACCGCCGCCCTTGTAGGGCACGTGCACCCAGTCGATGCCGGTGGTACGGGCAAAGAGCTCGCCGGTCAGATGGCCGGCGCTGCCGGGTCCCGGCGAGGCGTAGCTGAGGCTCCCGGGCTTCGCCTTCGCGAGCGCCACCAGCTCGCGCAGGTTTTGCGCCGCGAGCGTGGGGCGCGCGAGGATCACGTTGGGCAGCTCGACGACGCGCGCGATCGGCGTGAAATCCTGCAGCGGGTCGTAAGGCACCCTGGTCATCGCCGGACTCACGACCAGCGCGCTGTGGCTGACGAGGTTGAGGGTGTAGCCGTCCGGGGCCGCCTTGGCGGTGAGATCGGCGGCGAGCACGCCGCTCGCGCCGGGACGGTTCTCGACCACGATTTCGCGCTTGAACGCCTGGGCAAGCCGGGGCTGCAGAATGCGCGCGACCAGGTCGGTGGCGCCCCCGGGCGGAAAGCCGACGAGCACGCGCACCGGCTTCGCCGGGTAGTCCTGCGCCAGGGCGGCTGCGGCGGCGAGCGACGCGGCGGCGATCAAAGCTCTTAGAATCATCCGCCGAGGAGAATAGCGATGAAAAGCCTGCTGTGCGCGCTTTTGCTCGCCGCGGTCGGCGCGGCCCATGGGCAGAGCTACCCGACGAAGCCGGTCCGCATCGTGATTCCGTTCCCGCCCGGGAACACCACCGACATCATGACGCGGCTCATCGCGCCGAGGATGAGCGAGCGGCTCGGCCAGCAGGTGATCGTCGAGAACCGCCCGGGCGCGAGCGGCATGCTCGGGCTCGATGCCGTGGCGAAGTCGCCCGCCGACGGCTACACCATCGCCTGCGTGCAGGGCGGCAACATGGTGGTGCTGCCGCACACGAGCAAGAGCCTCCCCTACGATCCGCTCAAGGATTTCGCGCCGATCGCGGTGAGCACGACCAACTATCTCGCGATCGTCGCGAACCCGGCCGCGCCGTTCAGGACCATCGGCGAGATGGTGGCCTACGCGAAGGCGAATCCGGGGAAGCTCACCGTCGCGACGAACGGCGAGGGCGGCTTTCCGCACCTCGCATTCGAGCACCTGCGCACGATGGGCGGCTTCACCTACACGCACGTGCCGTACAAAGGCTCGGCGGCGATCGCCACCGATATCATGGGCGGCCAGGTGCAGGCGGGCATCGACGGCATCACCGGCATGACGCCGCACATCAAGTCGGGGCGGCTGCGCATCCTCGCGACGACCAACAAGACGCGTCCGGCGCTATGGCCGGACACGCCGGTCGCCGCCGAGGACGTGCCGGGCTACGACTCGGGCGGCTGGTTCGGCTACGCGGCGCCAGCCGCGACGCCGCGCGAGATCATTCTCAGGCTGAACGCCGAGATCAATCGCGCCATGCGCGATCCCGAGGTGAGCGACAAGCTGGTGAATGCCGGCCTGATCATCGTCGGCGAGTCCCCCGAGTTCTTCGCCGATCTCCTGAAGAGCGACTACGCCAAGTACGGGAAGCTGGTGAAAGACATCGGCTTCGTTCCGCAATAACCAAAGAAAAAGGGGTCAGAGCAATTTTCCGGTAACTACTAATGCGCGCAGGTGTTACAGGAAAATTGCTCTGACCCCTTTTCCGGGTTTATTGCGCTAGCGAGACGCAAGCCTCCTCGTACTTGCCGGCGCCCATGTCCTGGCCGTCGAAGATATGGTGCTCGCGGATCCACTTGAAGGAATCCTCGAACACTTCCTTGGTGTAGGGCTCGAACACGATGCGCTCGCCAGGACCCCAGCGTCGGGTGTCGGCCTGTTCGAGGAAGCGCGCCGGGAATTCCTTCTTGTAGTGGTGCGTGTGCAGCTCGGGCCGCAGGTCGATGTCGCGCTGCGCTTTGCGTAGCGCGCGGTAGTACTTCTTGACATCCTCGGGATCCGGCGCGTGGTTCAGCATCGCCGCCATCATGAACGTGGTGTCGATCACCTTGCGGAAGCCGAGCTGCTCGAGGAAGTAGTACGGCCCGGAGAAGAGCGATGCCGCGGGTACCTTGCGATCGATCAGCTTCTCCAGGCGCGAGAAGAGGATGCCGTCGGCGAACGAGAGCTTGATGTCGGAGGGCGGCATGTATTGCTCGAGCGCCTGGATCGTCGAGTAGTGGCTGCCGGATTGATGACCGACCGAGATCGGCACGCCGCGCAGGTCCTCCGGGACGCGGATCGGCGACTCGGGCGGCACGAACACCGCGGCCGGCGATACGGAATAAGCGTCCGCATACATCTTCCCGTGGCCCTTGGACGCGGCCACGTTCACCGTCCAGTGGCAGGCGCAGCTCACGTTGGTCTCGCGCCCCACCTCGAAGCTCGTGTACGCGCCGACCCTGTTCGGCACCGCGTGCGTCTTGAATACCGGGCGGAAGTCGTAGTCCAGGCCCTCAGATCCAAAATAGCCCTTCTCCTCGGCGACCCATTCGTGCAGCCGGAAGTGCGGCGTGATGAGGAATTTCGCCATTCGCTATCTCCCCCTGAAAACGATCGTAAAGATAAGCCGAAAGTGGGCAATCCGTAAGCGCCCGGTAAGTACTGCAGGCCCAGCATGGGCCCATGTCGCGCCACGACGACGCTTGCGTAGGGACGCGGATTAGCCCGCACGGCTCCCAGTGTGCGAAGCGCCCGCGCAACGTGCCGGGACTACGGTAGAGCCATGAAAATCCGCTCCCAGCTTGACCAGCAGGTGGAGTCGCTTTTCGAGCGCTGCCCGGAACTGTGTGGATTTTCGGTGCGCAGCGAGAACGACGAGCTCTTCGTCTCCGACGTGGGCATCGCGCCGCGGCTCTCGCCGCAGCAGTACGGCGAGATCTTCCAGGACATCGCACGCACGCTCGCCGAGCTCCTCGACGAGGAGCCCGACGCCTCCGAGCTGCTCAAGGGCCGCACCTTCGCGAGGACGCTGCACTAGAGCACGCGGGTTTCGCTGTAGCGGTTTTCACATTCGTGTAGCAATTCTCGTTCTCGGGTTTCCGCTGTAGTGCGCTCGGGTATTCCCCTATGTCGCGCTTTTCGGCGGCTCTGTAGTATTCATGGTGACATTGCGTTACCTGAAGGCGCTACAGATGAAGATCCTCGAATTCAAGCCCGGCCTCCCCGACAGCCTGCTCGTGCGGCTCGAGGCCGACGTCAACGCCAAGATCCGCTCGCTCTTCACGCGCTGTCCGACGCTGCACGGCTTTTCGATCCAGGACCGCGCCATGCTGCCGCGCGACCTGGACCAGACCCGCATTCCCGACGCCGACCTCTTCGTCACCGAGATCGGTGTGTTTCCGAAGCTCGACTCGCAGTACGACGAAATCTACGACGAGATCACGCTCGCGATCTCGGACCTCGTGAAGGACCAGCCGCACGCGTACGACTTCCTGCGCGGCCGGACCTTCGCACGCTCACTCCACTGATTTAGCAAGGCCCAAGGGGACGGGAGGCGCTCGCCGCTGCGGCCAGGCAGAAACTGGCCGCAGCGGCTGGAGCGCC
>DASQAW010000575.1:0-10779 GCA_035635495.1 Burkholderiales bacterium | reverse complement strand
GCTGCTGCCGATCAGCCAGCACGCGATGCGCATCCAGCAGGAAGTCACCTACCACGACTACGAGGGCGTCGCGCTCTACAAGGATGAGCAGGCGCGCATGGCGAGGGACCTGGGCAAGAAATCCAAGGCCATGATCCTGCGTAACCACGGCGTGCTCGCGCTCGGCGAGACCGTGCGCGAGGCGTTCGAGATCATGTATTACCTCGACTGCGCCTGCCAGATCCAGGTCGACGCGATGGCCGGCGGCCTGCACAACGTGCAGCTCATGTCGGACCAGGCGGCGGAAGTCTCGACCGCGGCGCTTCAGCGCCCGATGCGGCCGGCCGCGCACAAGGACTGGCCGGCGCTCCTGCGCATGCTCGAGCGCCGCGGGATCAAGTACGCACAGTAGCCGGCGCGCGTCCCGGTAGCTGCAGCACCGTGAGGATCGCCGCGAAGGTGCACGCGAACACGATGTAGAACACGCCCTGCGGCAGGCCGTGGTCCATCAGCCAGCCGCAGAGCACCGGCGTCGCGAGCGAGCCGACGTCCAGACCGGAGTACACAAAGCCATAGACCCTTCCGGTGGCGCCAGGAGGCGTGGCCGCGCGCACGATGAGGTCGCGCGACGGATACGTAATGCCCACCGCGAGCCCGGACACGGTGAGCACCACTGGCAGCATCGCACCCGGGACCACGCCGATGGCGATCAACAGCGCGTTCAGCGAGCCGACCGCGAATCCGGCGGCCGCGACGAGGTCGTGGCGCTGGGTGCGCGAGACCAGGAAGCCGCCGCCGAGCATGCCCGCCGCGGAGCCGAGGATGTATGCCGTGAGCGCCGAGGAAGCGAGGGTGGTACCGACCGCGAACTGCTCCTTCATCGCCGCCACGCCGAAGTTCTGCAGGGCGCCGAGCGCCGCCGCGTGCAGCGTGAAGAAGGCGAAGCACATCAAAACCGAGAAAGCGAGCAGCACGCGCACGTCCAATGCGCCGCCGCGTTTTCTGCTTTCGGCGTGCGCGACCGGCTGGAACAGCCTCGCATTGGCGCCCAGCAGGAGCAGCACCGCGAAAGCGAGCGCCGCGGCGAGCAGCAGCGCATTGTGCCAGCCGTACAGGCTGCCGATCGCGCCGCTGAAGACCGGCGCCAGCGCGAAGCCGAGCATGCCGGAGACGCCGTGCGTGCTGAACGCGTGGCCGAGGCGCTTCTGCGCGACGCAGCCGTTGAGGATGGAGAAGTCGGCCGGATGGAACACGCTGTTGCCGGTGCCCGAGACCGCGGCGCCGGCGAAGAGCAGCCCCGGTCCCTGCGCGAAGCTCATCGTCGCGGTGCCGAGCACCATCAGGCCGAGGCCGCCGAGCAGGACGCCGCGCCCGCTGTAGCGGTCGACCACGAAGCCCGCCACCGGCTGCAGCAGCGCGGACATGGCGAAGAAGAGCATCACCACCAGGCCGAGCGTCGCGTAGGAGATGCCGAGGTCCTCGCGGATCAGCGGAAAGAGCGGCGCGAGGACGAGCTGTAGGAAGTGGCTCATCGAGTGCCCGAGCGCGATCAGCGCGATGATGAAGCCGTCGCGGCTCTTCATCTGCCGGCCACGAACCGGGTGACCGCGGCGAGCGTCTTCTCCGGCTGCTCGCGGAACGGCGCGTGGCCGCAGTCTTTCAGCTTGAGCAGCTCGCAAGGCCCCTTCACGCGCCGCTCGAGCTCATCGAGCTGGGCCATCGTGCCGTACACGTCGTCGTAGCCCTGGATCGCGAGGACCGGGCAGCGAACCTGCGGCAGGTAGTCGTCGCGGATGTCCCAGCTCTTGAAGTTCTTGTCCAGCCAGACGTCGGCCCATCCATAGAATGTCTTGCGGGCGTCGCGGTGATAACGGCCGAGCTTCTCGGCGAGGTCGGTGGTCTCGAACTGCTCGGCAGCGGTGACGATGGAATTCAGGCAGAGCGGCTCGATGAAGACATGCGGCGCCATCGCCACCACGCCGCGCACCGGATGGTTCGCGCCGGCATGGATCAGCCCGATCGACGCGCCGTCGGAATGGCCGATCAGCACCGGCTTCTCCACGCCGAGCGAGCCGAGCAGCTCGGGCAGCGCGGCGAGCGCCTCATCGTGCATGAACCGCACATCGCGCTTCTGCTCGGCGAGCACGTCGGACTGTCCATAGCCGTAGCGGTCGTACACCAGCGCGCGGCAGCCCGTCGCCGCCGCGACTTTCGCCGGAAAGTCGCGCCACTGCCGGATCGAGCCGAGTCCCTCGTGCAGGAACACCAGCGGCGGTCTTCCGGCGTCGCCCTCGATCCACTCGTAATTGACCGAGTGGCCCGCCGCGTTCAGAACAGGCATCGGCACAAAGATATCATCCGGCCGCATGCGCGCCTTCGCTTATTTCGCTGTGGTATCGGCGCTGGCGCTGTGGGCCGGAAACTGGACCGTGGCGCGCGCGGTGCGCGACGATATTTCTCCCGGCCTGATCACCTCGGGCCGCGTCGTGCTGGTGATGCTGGTGCTCGCGCCACTCGCGCTGCCGGGCCTCGCCGCCAGGCTGCGAGAGTTCCGTGCGCGCGACTGGGCGGTGCTCGCGGGCCTCGGCCTTTTCGGCGGCGGCGTGCACAACGCAATGCAGTACCTGGGCCTGCATTTCACCACCGCCACCAACGGCACGCTTTTCTTTTCGCTCTCGCCGGTCACGATCATGGTGCTCGCCGGCCTGTTCCTCGGCGAGCGCGTGCGCGCCATGCAGTGGATCGGCGTCGCGGTGTCGTTCGCCGGCGTGCTGATGATCGCGCTGCGCGGCGAGGCCGACGCGCTCGCGCGCCTGTCGTTCAACCCCGGCGACATCCTGTGCTTCATCTCGATGATCTTCTGGTCCGGCTACACGATCTGCCTGCGGCTGCAGCGCGCGGCGCTCGAGCCGGTCCAGGTCCTCTTCATGGTCTGCGCGGTAGGGCTCGTCACACTGCTGCCCTGGCTCGCCTGGGACCTGGCGAACGATCCGCGCGCGCACTTCAACCTCAGGGGCACTGCGGCGCTGCTCTACTCTGCGTTCGCCTCTGTGATCCTCGCCTACGCCGGCTGGAACTACGCCGTGTCGCGGCTGGGTGCGGCGCGCACCGGCGGCTTCTCGCACCTGCTGCCGGCGTTCGGCGTGATCTTCGCCGCGCTGTTCCTCGGCGAATACCCGGCGTGGTACCACTTCGTCGGCATCGCCCTCATCTTCGGCGGAATCGCGCTCTCCTCGCTCAAAGCTTCATCGGCTTCCAGTAGCCGGTGAGCTCGAGGTAGCCCCGCCCGACTTCCTCCTTTTCTCTGAAAGCGCGCACCGCGCCTTCCCAGTAGATGGTGCCGGTGCTGGCGCGGGCGTCGAGCTCCTGGTCGTCCATCAGTGGCTCGAGGCGCAGGTCGTTGACCTGCATCGAGACCGGGTACTCGACACCGGTACGCGGCGATCTCCAGGTTCTCAATGGGCGAAAGGACACCCCCGGTGGCGCGTAGTGGATGCCGCCGGACCTCGCGCGCATCTGGAAGGCGGTGAGCGAATTGCCGTCGAAGAAGTTGATGCCGGTCCAGTCCCAGCCCGCCGCCTCGGGCGCGAGGTAGGCGCTCGACCATTCGTGATCGAGCCAGGCGTTGCCGGTGATCTGCCGGCCGTTCAGCTTGCCGATCACGGCGAGCTGCGGCTGGCTGTAGTAGTAGCTCGCCTCTTGCGGACGGTGGCCCTTGCGGCTGAAGCCGTGATCGCCCTGGAGCAGCGGCTTGTCGTGGATAAGGAAGGTCAGGTCCAAGTCGAAGTCCCGCGCCGCGACCTTCGCGTGGTAGCGATTGCCCTCGAGAAAGAGCGCCCAGTCGTCGATCCATACGCCGGTGCGCTGCGTCTCGGCTTCGGCCAGCGAGTGCCCGGCGCGCGCGGCGAGCTGGTCGTGCACCAGGTGGCCGCGCTTCGGATCCGATAGCGCGGCATGCGCGAAGAGCACTTGCCGCGGGTTGAAGCTGCTCGGGTTGTCGCTTTGCTCCTCGGGCCGCGCGCGGAAGAACGTGATCTGAAACCCGAGCGGTCCGTCCAGCCAGCCCGTGACGTACCACCACTCGGTGCGGAATTCGGGATGCGCGCCGTGGTCGCGCGGGAATTCGAGCGGGCGCGGCTTTACGACCGGGTACTGAACCTTCTCGGCGCGCGCGGCGAAAGGCAGGAGCGCGCCCGCGAGGAACAGCCGCCGCCTCACCAGTCCTCCCGTACCGCGCGCACTGGTCCGATCCCCATGGCCTCGCGCCCCGAGAGGATGGCGGTGACGACCGCGAGCACCAGGAGAATGGCGACTAGGGCTGTCAAGAGGACGAACGGCGGGTGGAGCTCGATGCTCCAGTTGAACGACTGCCGGTTCACTACATAGACGAGCACCAGGCTGATCGCCGTGCCGCAGACCAGGCCCGCGGCCGCGCCGACCGCGGCGAGCAGCGCGCCTTCCACGGCGAGCATGCGCCGGATCTGGCCGCGCGTGAGGCCGAGGTGGCGCAGCATGCCGAATTCGCGCCGGCGCGCGAGGACCATCGCGCCCAGGCTGGAGGAAAGGCCGAAAAGGCCCACCAGCACCGCCACCGCCTCCATCGCGTAGGTCACGGCGAAGCTGCGGTCGAAGATGCGGAGCGAGAGGCTGCGAATCTCGCCGGGATCGGACGTTTCTACCTCTTCGCCGCCGAGCGCGCGCAGGGCTTCGGCGACTTGCGCCGGCGTCGCGCCGGGCGCGAGCCAGACAGCGCCGTCGTTCACCCGCTGGTCGCCGGTCAGCATCGCGTAGTCGCTGCGCTCGACGAGTATCGCGCCGTGCTGGCGGGCGTAGTCGCGGAAGACGCCGGCGACGGTGAACGGATAGCTCTTCCCGAGGAGCGGAAGCTCGACCGCCATGCCGGGGACGTAGCCGTAGATGTCCTGCACGGCCTCGCTCACCCACACCGGATGCGGCGGCACCGCCGGCAGCTTCTCGACCACCGGAAAAGCGATCGCCGCGCGGTCGCGCGCGATGAGCACGAGCGGTGGGCGCGCCGGGTCGAGGATCACGCGGCCGCTGCGCAGGAGGTCGACGCGCGCGATGCCCGGGACATCCTTGACCCGCTGGACGAAAGCGGGCTCCAGGAAGCCGGTGTCGCCGGCGTGCGTCGTGCGAAAGTAGAGCTCGGCCGGGAGCACCGTGGCGAGCCAGTCGTCCACCGACTGGCGGAACGACGCGACCATGATCGCCATCGCCGCCATCAGCGAGAAGCTCGCGACGATCGCCGCCAGGCTCACCGCCGCCTGCCCGGGTGCGGCACGGAGCTGCGCCAGCGCGAGCGCGAGCCCCGGGCTGCGCGGCAGCGGCAGCAAATGGAAAAGCGTGCGCGAAAGCCGCGGCATGAGCGCGATGCTGCCGACGAGAAGGCAGCCGATCGCCAGGTAGCCGAAAAGCGGCAACCCGTTCACTGCCGGCACGAAGGCGAGCGCAGCGCCGGCGATGAGCAGCGCGATGCCGGGTAGTGCAGAAGAGGCGCGAGTAAACATCGACTGCTCGTCGCCCGCCTTGAGCGCCTGCGCGGGCGGCGTGCGCGCCGCATCGCGCGCGGGCAAGAGTGCGCCCAGGACCGCTACGGCGATGCCGGCAGCGAAGTAGACGAGCGCACCGACGGGCGAGAAGCGAAGCTGGGGGAAGACGTTGCGGAACTGGCCGGCGCCGAGGTCCGCGCCCCAGGTGTGCATGGCGACGAGCGCGAGCAGGTAGCCGAGCACGAGGCCCAGCAATGCGCCGATCACTCCCAGCGCGGCCGCCTCCAGCAGCACGAGGCGCGCGACGCCGCGCCGCTCGAGGCCCAGCACCCGCAGGAGCGCGTGCTCGCCGCGGCGGCGGGCGGTCTCGAGCGCCTGCGCGGAGAAGACGAGGAACCCGCCGGTGAAGAGCGCGACCATTGCGAGCACATTCAGGTTCACGCGGTACGCGCGCGACGGATAGGCGCTTGCCTGCTCCAGGTTCTCCACCGCCGCCGCATGCGCGCCGGGCGGAAGCAGCGCCTGGATGTCCTTCACCATCTGGGCACGATCGCGGCCGCCCTGGATGCGAATGTCCAACCGGTTCAATTCGCCCAGGCGGCCGAAGCGCCATTGCGCGGTGGCGATGTCGACGAGCGCGGCTTGCCCGCGCAGCGCCGAGCCCGGCAGCACGCCGGCGACCGCGAAAGCCACCGGGCGCGATCCGACGACCAGGCGCAGGACGTCGCCTTCGTCGAGCCCGAGCGCGGCGGCCGCGCCGGCGGAGAGGAAGATCTTGTCCGGCGAGATCAGGTCGTAGCGCCCTTCCATCACCAGCGCCGGCTGCAGCACCGCGGCCCGCAGGATGTCGAGGCCGACGACGCGCAGGGTACGCTCGGTGCCTGCGACCCCGGCATCGAGCTCGAGCACCGGGCTGACGAAGCGCACGCCCGGCTGCCGCGCAATCCGCGGGTAGAGCGCCTCCGGAAAGCCGGCGCGCCCGCCGCGCACCTCGATGTCGGCCTCCCCGGCCACCGAGCGCACGGCCGCCGCGACGTCCTCGACCGCGGCGCGGTTCACCAGGTGCACGGCATAGCCGAGCGCCACGCCGAGCGCGATGCCGGCCACGGAAAGCGCGAGCCGGCCCCGGGGGCGGCCGGAGTTGAAAAGGAGCAGCAGGCGGACCACCGGGCGGACTATAGCGGCGCTGTCGCCAAACGACGTCAACCCTCTGGAACTAAGCGCAGCGGATTGATCCGTCTTGTGCCGAAAGGCAGCGTGACGCGATGGTGCGCCTCTCGGTATTTTTCCTCGTCGGAGCGTGCCTGCCGCTGGCCGCCTGCGAGCCCGTGGCGATCGCGCTGCTCGGCGCGGGCGCCTCGACCGCGATCCGGTACAACATGGACGGGGTCGCCTCGCGCACCTTCACCGCGCCGGTGGCTGCGGTCAAGAGCGCCTCGCTCGCCGCGCTCGAGCGCATGGGTCTCGCGCTCGACAGCACGAGCCGGTTCGACGCCGGCGAGACGCTCTTCGCGCGCGCCGAGAACCGGGATATCGAGATCGAGATCGAGCCGATCAGCAAGCAGGCGACGCGCGTGCGCGTCACCGCCAAGGGCGGGAGCTTCTTCTATGACAACGCCACGGCCCTCGAGCTGGTGCAGCAGACCGAGAAGCTGCTCGACGCGGGGCTGGCGAAGCTGACACCGTCGGTGCCCGTCCAAACCCCGGCCGCGGCCGGGGGCTCGAAGACCACCTTCTAGCGGCGCAGGATGCCGGCGTCCTCGTCGGCGCTCTTGGCGGCCTCCGGCTCGCGCGCGAGGAGCTGCTCGAGGCGCGTGACGTGGCGCTGCTCGTCGGCCGCCATCTCCGCGGCGAAGGCGCACACCGCGTCGTCGGCGGCGTGCTCGGCCACGTCGATGTAGAAGTTCTGCGCGCGCCGCTCGGTGGCGAGCGCGAGCTCGAGCGCGTCTCGGCTGCTGCGCGGCGTGCGCACCGCGTCGACGTCGGGCCCGAGGTAATGCCAGGCGTACTCCCAGTCCTCGATCTGCGGCAGCTGGCGCTCGGCGGTGCCCAGCGCCAGGGCCTCGTACTGCTCCTGCTCCTCGCGGCCGATCTTCTCGAACTCGTCGGCGATGTGGTCCATGCCCGCGTCGCGCATGAAGCGCTCGAGCTCGACGAAGCGCTTGTACGCCTCGCGCTCGATGGCGAGCGAGTGCGCGTAGAGGTCGATCAGGCTTTGCGGCAGTAGTCTCTGGCCCATGGTCGGCGTTATTCCTTGGCCGTAACGCTACCGTCACCAAGTTACGCACGACGATGGGGCGCGGCGCCCCGGCATGGCCCACAGAGAATGTCGCCGCGCTTGTTAAGCGAATTCGCTAGGGGGCCTTGATACCCGCCTCGCGGATCACGCGGCCCCACTTCTCCTTCTCGGCCCGCACGAAGGCGGCGAAGGCCTCGGGCGTGTCGGCGGCGGCATAGGCGCCGCCGCCGCGCAGCTGCTCGCGCACATCGGGCGCGTTGTAGGCACGCACCAGCTCGCGGTGCAGCGCCTGCACCACGGTGCTCGGCGTGCCGGCCGGGACGAAGATGCCGTTCCAGGCCACCGCCTCGAGCTGCGGCAAACCGAGCTCGGCGACCGTCGGCACCTCGGGCAGGATCTCCAGGCGCTGGCTGCCCATCACGGCGAGGGCGCGCAGCTTGCCCGAGCGGATCGCCGCCAGCACGACCTGCGGCACCGGGAAGGCGACGTTCAGCTGCCCGCCGGTGAGATCGGCGAGCTCGGAGTTCACGCCCTTGTAAGGCACTTCGAGCAGCCGCACGCCGCGCTCCATCTTCAGCAGCTCGCCGACGAGCTGGCTCACGCTGCCCGGACCGTGCGAGGCATACGAGAAGGCATCCGCGCGCGCCTTCGCCTGCTCGACGAACTCCGCCAGCGTGTGCGCCGGCACCGCGGGATTGACGATGAACAGGAGCGGCGTCATCGAGAAGCGCGACACCGGGACGAGCTCCTGGTTGAGCCGGCAGCAGGCCTCGGTCGTCAGGAGGTCGGCGACGGCGTTGTTGATGAGTGCGAGGAAAAGCGTGTGGCCGTCGGCCGGCGACTTCGCCGCCTCGCGCGCGGCGATCAGTCCGTTCGCGCCGGGCTTGTTCTCGACGATCACCGGCTGCCCGAACGCTTGCGCAAGCTTCGGCGCGATCTGGCGCGCGCGGATGTCCGGCGAGCTGCCGGCGACGGACGGCACCAGAATCCGGATCGGACGGCTGGGAAAGCTCTGCGCCAGCGCCGCGGTGCTGCACAGGGCAAAGGCAACAGCCATCAAGCGCGACATCGTGTCATGATAGCTACTCGCATCGGGGGCCGCGTGCAATACAAGAAACTGGGGCGCTACAACATCGTCGGCGAGCTCGGTCGTGGCGCGATGGGGGCGGTGTACCGCGCGGTCGATCCGCTGATCGAGCGCGAGGTCGCCATCAAGACGCTGCTGCAGGACCTGCCGCCCGAGATCCTCGACGAGGTGCGCGAGCGCTTCCTGCGCGAGGCGCGCTCTGCCGGGCGCCTGAATCATCCCAACATCGTCACCATCTTCGACGTCGGCGAGGACGCCGGCGTGGCCTACATCGCGATGGAGCTGCTCGAGGGACGCTCGCTGCAGGAGATGCTGCGCAAGCAGCCGCGCCTCGCGCTCTCCGCCGCGGCGGATATCGCCGCGCAGGTGGCCGATGCGCTCGACCACGCGCAGCAGTACCGCATCGTCCACCGCGACATCAAGCCGGCCAACGTCATGGTCGCGACCTCGGGCCGCTGCAAGCTGACCGACTTCGGCATCGCCTACGTGCCGACCTCGAGCATGACGCAGACCGGGGCGGCGCTCGGCTCGCCGAAATACATGTCGCCCGAGCAGGTCGCGGGCGTGCCGGTGGACGGCCGCGCGGACCTGTTCTCGCTCGGCGTCGTGCTGTATGAAATGCTGACCGGACGCAACCCGTTCGTGCGCGAAGGCGACACGACGCCGCTGCCGGTGATGCACCGCATCTCGGTCGAGCCGCATGCGAAGGTGCGCGCGCTCGACCCGGCGATCCCGGCGGGGTTCGAGCGCATCGTCGACCGCGCGCTCGCCAAGAAGCCGCAGGATCGCTATGCGCGCGCCTCGGAGATGGCCGACGAGCTGCGCAAGGCGGCGCGCGAAGCGACCGGGGTCGGCACGACCTACGAGAAGACGATGAAGGTCGACCCCGGCACCGCCTACGAGAAGACGATGAAGATCGACACGACGAGCAGTCATCTGCTCGGCGACCTCGATACCTTCGTGCGGCGCCTCGACGAAGAGCAGCAGGCCGAGCTGCGCGCAGCGGAGGCCGAACGCCAGCGCCGCGAGCAGGACCTCCGCGCGGCCGCCGAGGAGGCGCGCAAGCGTGCGGCGCAGCCGCAGCGGGCGGCGCAGCCGACCGCTGCAGCCGACGCGCGCCGGCCGAGCGCGCTCGATGCGCTACGCAAGCAGGCCGAGGTCAAGGCGCGGAAGGACGACCCGGCCGCCGCGCGCGCCAAGGCGGTCGAGGCGCTCGACGCGGAGCTGCGCGCGGCCTACAAGTACCTGGCGCAGTTTGCCGCCGAGGTGAACTCGGTCGGGCCGCAGTCGAGCCAGCCGTACGACATCCTGTACCTCGGCCGGTTTGCGGTGTCGCTGTCGCAGGCCTGGGACGACAGCCGGCTGCGCCCCATCGCCGGCCGCGACCGCTATGATCGCGTCTACCTCCGCTACTGCGTGAATCCCGAGCCGGCGGCGCGCGTGACGCTGTTCGGCGCCGATATCAGTAACTGCGACCGGCACCTGAAGTCGCTCGGCGCCGATTACGCGCTGAACGTCGAGGCGCGCACCGACTTCGGCGAGCCGCGGCGCGCCGTGTTCACGGTGAACGGCAAGCTGCGCTGCGAGATCGAGCTGCTGGCCGACTACGAGAAGCTCAGCGTCGCGCTCGAGCTTCACAACGTCCGCCGTCCCGGCCTGCGCAAGGGCCGCATCGCCGCCGACAAGTTCAAGGACGTCGGCGACGACCTCGCGCGCTACATCCTTGGCGTCGACAACGACTTCGAGCGCCTGCTGACCTGAGGAATTCGGGGCCAGGACCGGAATGAAATGCGGTCCTGGCCCCGATTGGGTTACTGGCTCAGGTAGGCACGCGCGAGCGTAAGCTCGGCGCGCGGCTCTCCCTTGCCGGCCATCTGCACGAGCCGCGTGTAGTGGCGCCGCGCGGCCTTCGCGTCGCCCGACATCTCGCCGGCCAGCGCCGCGCCATAGATGCCGCGGAAGCG
>DASQAW010000574.1:0-9290 GCA_035635495.1 Burkholderiales bacterium | reverse complement strand
CGCGAACTCGATCGACGAGCGGCCGAGCTTGGCGATCGAGAGCTCGAGGCGCAGCGTGTCGCCGAGATGCGCCGGGCGGAAGAACTCGCAGCCGGTGTTGACGATCGGGAAGCCGATGCGCCGCTGGAGGTGCATCTCCTGGAAGGGCAGCCCGATCGCCTCGCGGAACCAGTCCTCGACCACGCCACCGACCATGTCGAAGAAGTTGACGAAGTAGACGATGCCCGCCGGGTCGCAATGCGAGAACCGGATCAGACGCTCCCGGGTAAACGTCACTAGACGATGCGGTTGAACCAGGCGAGCGAGAGGAGGCCGCCGGCGAGGACCAGCAGCGCCGCGGCGGCGGAGAAGAAGGCGCCGAGCTCGGTCTTCTTCGTCTCCATCACCATGCGCGAGTTCATGGTCTGGTAGATCTTCTTCAGGTCCACCGCGTTGCCGGCGTAGAAGTATTCGCCGCGCGTCAGGTCCGCGATCGCGCGCAGCGTCTCCTCGTCCAGGCGCACGTGCATCGACCAGCCGTCGAAGCCGACGATCTTGCCCTCGGGCGTGCCGACGCCGACGGTGAAGATGCGCACGCCGCGCTCCGCCGCGAGGCGCGCCGCCATCACCGAGTCGGGGCCGGTGGTGCGCTGGCCGTCGCTGAGCAGGATGATCACCGCCGAGCCGTAGGAGCCCGGGGGCACCGGCTTGAAATTGGCAGGCGGCTTGCGCTTCTCGGCGCCGTAGCTGTACGCGGACACGTCGTAGCCGCCGTCGGGGAACAGCGTGGCGAGCGAGACGATGATCGCGCTGCCGATGGCGGTGGCGCGCTGCAGCTGGAAGCGGTCGATGGCCGCGTACAGGTCCTCTTTGTTTTTCGTCGGCGCCTGCGCCACGGTCGCAGTACCGGCGAAGGCCACGATGCCGATGCGCACGCTCTCGGGCTGGTCGGCGATGAAGGCCTTGGCAGCCGCCTGCGCGGCGGCGAGGCGGTTCGGCTCGACGTCACTGGCGCGCATGCTCCCCGAGACGTCCATCGCGAGGATCACGGTCTCGTGCTGCGAGGGCAGCGTCATCATCGCGCTCGGGCGCGCGATGGCCACGATCAGCGCGGCGAGCGCGAGGCCGAGGAGAAACGGCGGCACATGGCGGCGCCAGCTAGGGCCGCGCATCGCCTCCTTGACCAGCGCCATGTTGGAGTAGCGCACGGCGAATTTCTTCTTCCGGCGCAGCACGTAGAGGTAGAACGCCGCGAGCAGCGGCAGCGCGGCGAGCAGCGAGAGAAACTCAGGCCACTGGAACGTCATGCACCCTCACCGTGCTCTTGCGCTTGCGCAGGTCGGCGAAGCGCAGCACCGTGTCGACGAGGTCCGCGCCGGTGGAGAGCTCGAGCGCATCCACGCCCGAGTCGCGCAGCGCCGCGCGCACCTCGGCCTCACGGCGCTCGGCCGCGTCCATGAAGCGCTTGCGGAAGCGCCCGTCGTGCGTGTCGACGAAGACCTGTTCGCCCGTCTCGGCGTCCTGGAAAACCAGGAGGCCGAGGTCGGGCAGCTCCGACTCGAGAGGATCGTTCAGCCGCACGGCGATGACCTCGTGGCGCTGCGCGAGCTGCACGAGCGGCCGCTCCCAGCCCGGCGCGCTGATGAAGTCCGAGACGATGAACAGGAGCGAGCGGCGGTGGATGAAGTTGAACGCGCTCTTGAGCAGCGCGTCGAGCGCCGTGCCCTTGCCCTCGGGCAGCGGCGGGCGTTGCTCCATCGCGTGCAGGATGGCGAGCACCTGGCGCCGGCCCGCGCGCGGCGCGATCACGCGATCGACGTCCAGCCCGTAGAAGATCGCGCCGACGCGGTTGCCATGGCGCGTGAGGAGCCGCGCGAGCAGCGCGACGAAATCCGCCGACAGCGAGCGCTTCTGCACGTCCTGCGAGCCGAAATCGATCGAGCGCGAGAGGTCGAGCAGGAACCACGCGGTGATCTCGCGGTCCTCGTGGTATTCGCGCACATAAGGCTGCTGCAGCCGCGCGGTGACGTTCCAGTCGATATGGCGCACGTCGTCGCCGTACTGGTATTCGCGGATGTCCGCGAGATCCAGGCCGAAGCCGCGGAACAGCGTGCGGTAGTCGCCGTGCAGGAGCCCGTCGAGACGGCGCACCACCGTCCACTCGAGGCGCCGCAGGATCGCCTCAGGATTGCGGGGCGCGGCTTTCGACTTTGACATGGGCGGCCATCGGCTTGTCGGGCGGGCGCACCTTCTGCATCAGCCGCTTGATCAGCTCATCGGCCGTGAGCCCCTCGGCGAGCGCCTCGTAAGACAGCACCAGGCGGTGGCGCAGCACGTCGGGTACCAGATCGACCACGTCTTCCGGCAGCGCGTAGTCGCGGCCGCGCAGAAAGGCGAGCGCGCGCGCGCACTCGATCATGTGGATCGAGGCGCGGGGACTCGCGCCATAGGTCAGATACTTGTCCGGCTGGCGCGTGGCAGCGGCGAGCCGCACCGCGTACTGGATCAGCGCGGGCTCGACGTAGATCTTGCGGCACTGGCGCTGCAGCTCGCCGAGCTGCTCGGTCGTGGCGACCGCCATCGGCTCGTGCACCGGGCCGGTGACGCGCTCGACGATGACGAACTCCTCTTCCTCGCTCGGATAGCCGACGAGGACTTTCATCAGGAAACGGTCGACCTGCGCTTCCGGCAGCGCGTAGGTGCCTTCGGTCTCGATCGGGTTCTGCGTCGCCATGACGAGGAACGGATCGGGCACCTTGTGCGTCTCGCCGGCGATCGTGACCTGGTGCTCCTGCATGACTTCCAGCAGCGCGCTCTGCACCTTGGCCGGCGCCCGGTTGATCTCGTCGGCCAGCAGCAGGTTGCAGAACACTGGGCCCAGGGACGTCGAGAAGTCGCCGGTCTTCTGGTTGTAGATCCGGGTCCCCACCAGATCCGCCGGCACCAGATCCGGCGTGAACTGGATGCGCCGGAACGAGCCGCGCACCGTCGCCGCGAGCGTCTTCACCGTCAGCGTCTTCGCCAGCCCGGGGACGCCCTCGACCAGCAGGTGCCCGCCGGCGAGCGTCGCCACCAGCACGCGCTCGAGGAAATGGTCCTGCCCGACGACGGTCTTCTTGACCTCGTAGAGCACGCGCTCCATGAGGGTGGCTGCGTGTTCCATGGCGTTCCTTCTAGAAGGGAGAGAGGCCGATCGCGGAGGCCGCGTTCTCGATCGGCACGGCGAAGCCGATGCCGATGAACACGCGATGCTCGGTCGGGTTGAGGAGCCCGGTGACGATGCCGACGACCTCGCCGTCGAGCGTGACCAGCGGACCGCCCGAGTTGCCCGGATTGACCGCGGCATCGAACTGGATCAGGTTGGACAGCGATTGCTTGCCGTCGGGCGAGACGTAGTCGCGCTTCAGGCCGGAGACCACGCCGGCCGAGGCCGAGGGACCGATGCCGAACGGAAAGCCGACGGCGACCACCTCGTCGCCCGGGCGCAAGCCGGCGGTCGAGCGCATCGTAGCCGGCATGATGTCGTCGGGCAGCGTTTTCGCTTGCAGCACGGCGAGGTCGTGCTCCGCGCGCTGGCCGATGACCTGCGCCTCGGACTCGTGCCCGTCGGAGAAGGTGACGTGGATGCGCCGCGCGCCGTTCACGACGTGCAGGTTGGTGAGGATGATGCCGGACTCTACGATCACGACGCCGGTGCCGCGCTGCACGTCGGCCTTGCCTTCCGCCATCCCCTTGGTGCCTTCCTCGCCGTCGTCGGCCATCGCGCGCACGGCGACGACCGAGGGCAGGATCTTCTCGAAGGCCTCGGTCGCCGTCGGCCGCGGCGGGATCTCCTCGATCGCGCGATGCACCACCGCCTCGACCTGCGCGTGGGTCAAGCCGCGCGGTGGCGCGAACCAAAGCGCGCCGAGCAGCAGGGCGATAACGGCGACGAGCGAGGGAACGAGAGCCCTGCGCCATGCAAAACGCGGCCGCGGCGCCGCTTTTGCCGCTGGTGCAGGCTTTGGCGCCTGGCGCGGCTGCGCAGCCCTGGAACCGCTGTAGACGGCAGTGCGTCTTCTCATGGCCCGAGCGGGTTTAGTGTAGCAGCGCCGCGGCGTATAGTCGCCCGCACGTGCGCTATCTCGAAGACTTCACGCCGGGACAGAAGTTCGGCGGCGCGGAACGCTTGCGCGTCGATGCCGCGCGCATCAAGAGCTTCGCCGCGGAATTCGACCCGCAAGCCTTTCATCTGGATGACACGGCGGCGCACGCCTCGATATTCCGCGGCCTCGCGGCGAGCGGCTGGCACACCGCGGCGATGACCATGAAGCTGCTCGTGGCGAGCGAGCTCAAGCCTGCCGGCGGCATCATCGGCGCCGGCTTCGACGAGTTCCGCTGGCCGACGCCGGTGCGGCCGGGCGACGAGTTGCGCGTGGAGAGCGAGGTGCTGGAGGTGCGTCCGTCGAAGTCGCGCCCCGACATCGGCGTCGTCAAGCTGCGCACGACCACGTACAACCAGGACGGCAAGGCCGTCCAGGTCAGCGTCGGCAACCTGATGGTGCCGCGGCGCCCTGCCCCTTAGCTACCCCTTGGCGGCGGAGACCTTGGTGCCGTAGAGGCGCGCGCGGCTCGCGTAGCACACCGCGCAGCGCACGAGCCCGCCGGAGAGCAGTCCCGCGGGTCGGTATTCGTGCAGCACCGCCGGCCGGATCTCGTCGCAGACGTCGCAGTACACGCGCGCCGGGCCGATCATCGTCAGCGCAAGCCACGAGCAGCGCGCGCAGCGCGCGGCGGTGCCGAGCGAGGGTTCGCTCGCCAGCAGCCGCTCGAACTCCACCGGCCGGATCGCGCGGCAGTTGGCGCAGTAGAGGTGCGTCGCGTCCACATCTGGGGCCAAGCAAGAAGAGGTCCCAGCGTCGACGTCCATCCGGATTACATCAGGGCGGAAATGCGCGAGCGCGAGGCCGGCAATCCTTTCCGCGCTGCGGCAACACCAGCTGACGCGCGTGCTGATCTCCATGCGCTCGTCGCGACCGATGTTCAAGGTCGAGCAGTACGGGCATTCGAATGCCTTGGTGCAGGTGGCGGGCATGGGGCTTCGCGTGGCGTTCATCGCCGATAGCAAGGAGGTCGCGATGTCGCAGGAGTACATCGCGCTCCTCGCCGGGCAGCGCGGGCTGGATTTCCGGACCTTCGACGACGAGCCGGCCACCCTCGCCCGGCTCCTCAAGACTGGCGGACAGTGAGTCCGCTACAGCACTCGGACGCGACCGCCCGATGCTCGATGGAGGTCGCAACCTCTTCGAGCGACAAAGCTCGACCGGCGCGGCGGCCGTCCTCGAATTCGTCGTCCACGAGCTTTCCGATCTCGTCGCGTAACCGCCCAGCATCGCGCAGCCACGGGCCGCCGGGGACGAAGGCGGCGGCCTTCTCCACTGCGCCCCAGACGCGTCCGGCCTCCGCAGTGCGTCCCTCGAGCGCCAGTGCCAGCGCGAACTGGCTCAGATACCACGACAGACCCACGCGGTCGCTGATCTGCAACGCCACGTCGATTGCTTCGCGAACGAGCCGTTGCGCCTCGGCGGCGCGCCCCTCGGCGAGTGCGACGCCAGCGAGCGCGCTCACCGTTCCGGCGCGCCACCAGCGCCAGGGCACCCGCGCCGCGAGCTCGGCGCTCTCCTCGAGCAAGGCGACACCACGCGCGCGGTCGCCCGTCTGGAGGGCGATCGCCGCGAGCAGGGACAACGGCTGGCATGCGCCCTTGTCGTTTTCCAGGCGTCGATGGATCTCGAGGCTTCGCTCGCTCAGCTCCTGCGCTCGCGAGACGTCTCCGCGATTTAGCGCCGAGATGGAGAGGCGGTGCAGCAACACGGCAACGCCGTGCTCGTTGCCGAGCCGCTCGTAGTGCGCGAGGCTCTCCTCACACAACCGCTCGGCGAGGTCGAACTGCCCGTCGAAGTGCGCGGAGCTGCCGAACGATCGGAGCGCCCGGGCGCGAAGCAGCGCTGGTGCCGCATCCGCCCGCTCGAGGAAGGCGCCGTACCAACGCAAGGCTTCCGCGGTATAGCCGAACACCCAGAACTGCTCCAGCGCAACGAGAAGCTCGAGACCGAAGTCGATCTCATCGTTCTCGAGCGCCCACGTCAGCGCCGCGCGCATGTTGGCCACGTCGGGTACGACGATCTCGGGCCGCTGCTCACCGGGCACGTCGGTGTCGAGCGCGGCGCTCACGGCGAGCGCGAGGTAGTACTCCGCGTGGCGTCGTCGCAGCGCCTCAGCATCGGGTACGCCGGCGAGACGCTCGAGCGCGAACTCGCGGATCGTCTCCAGCATCAGCAGGCGAGCATCCCCGGGCGCCTTCACGAGACTCGCTTCGACGATTGCGCCCAAGGTGTCGACGGTTCCGCCCGCAACCGCCTCGGCGGCCTCGTGCGAGAAGGACCCTGCGAAGACGGCGAACCGGGCAAACAGGTCTTGCAGCTCGTGGGGGAGGAGGTCGTAGCTCCACTCGATCGTCGCGCGGAGCGTCCGCTGGCGCTCGGGCACGTCGCGCGCGCCGCTCGTCAGCAGTGGCAGTCGATGGTCGAGACGGCGGAGCAGCGTGGGCGCATCGAGCGTGCGTAGCCGAGCGGCTGCGAGCTCGAGCGCAAGCGGCAAACCGTCGAGACGGCGGCAGATCTCCGGCGCGCACTCGTCCGGGATGAAGTCGCGCCGCACCGAACGTGCGCGCTGTACCAGCAGCTCGACGGCGTCGTCCTCCGGCAATGGTTCCACCGCATATTCGCGCTCCGCCTGCAGCCGCAACGGCGCACGGCTCGTCGCGAGCACTTTCACTGCTCCACCTGCCTCGAGCAGCGCCGCAACGTCCGCCGCGGCGTCGAGGACGTGCTCGAAGTTGTCGACCAGGAGGAGCGCGTCGCGATCGGCGATCTCGCGCAGGTCGGGTAGTCCGACTGCTTGCGCGATTGCGGGCCGAACGAGCTCGGGAGACGAGAGCGGCGCGAGCCGAACGAAGAAGACGCCGCCCGGAAACGCTTCGAGAAGCTCCGCCCCGACTTGCAGACAGAGGCGGGTCTTGCCACTTCCTCCAGGCCCCGTGAGCGTCACCAGCCGTTCGGAGCCGAGAAGCATGGCGGACAACTCGGCGAGCTCCCTCACGCGGCCGACGAGCGGATTCGACGCAACCGGCAAGTTCGTCGCGTTCAGGCTCCTGAGCGGCGGAAAGTCGCCGTCGCCGAGCTGGTAAATCCGCTCCGGCGCCGTCAGATCCTTCAGCCGGTGGTCGCCGAGATAGCGCAAGCCATCCGCGCCGACGAGGTCGCACGTCGACCGTGAGATCAGCACCTGCCCGCCGTGGCCGACGGCCGCGATCCGTGCCGCCCTGTGCACGTCGATCCCGACGTAACCCTCATCCGTGACGAGCGGTTCGCCGGTGTGCAGACCTATCCGCATCCGAATCGGACCGTCCGGCCCGTGCTGAGCTTCGCGCGCAGCTGCGAGCGCATCCGACGCGCGCGCAAACGCGAAGAAGAAGGCGTCTCCCTGCGTATCCACCTCGACGCCGCCGTGACGGGCGAATGCCTCCCGCAACGTCTGCCGATGCTCCCGCAGCACCTCGGCGTACTTCTCGCCCAGCTCGCGCAGCAGCCGGGTCGACCCCTCGATGTCCGTGAACAGGAAGGTGACCGTGCCGGTGGGGAGGTGGCCCACGGCTCAATGATGCGACCGCCCGCGGAGGACGTCCAGCCCGCGACGAGGGGCTCGACTTCCAATAGCCGCGCGGCGTCGAGCATGGTGCCTCTTAGGCACGATGCTTGGACGAGGAGATCCGGGAACTTCCGCGTCCCGTGGCGCACTTCCCGTTCTACCTGTACTGCCGCGCGTGCGACTGGTCCATCAACTAGGAGAAGCTTCGGCGGTGTCGCGGTGAAGCGCAAAAATAACGCAGTGAATAGGTCACGTTGGTGATGTGACGTCGGACATTTCGCAACCTTCCATCGATTCCTAGACTGGCTGGCGTAATACCAATTTAGGGAGGCGAAAAATGAAACGCGTTAGCAAATTCCAGCGCCTTAGCGCCGCTGTCGCTGCCGTAGCTGTGAGCTTCTCGATCGTATGGCTCCTCTCCGGCTACGCCTATCCGGATTTGTCTTTCACCGGGCGGGGCGAGTTGGCCCAGAAGGCATTGTTCCGGCCGCACTCGTAAGCAAGCTCGAGCGGCGACGACTCCGGCGCTGTAGCCAGCCGTGTAGCTAGCGGCTGTTTCGAGCAACTGCGGGGTATGAGCGGACGCAAGTCACTACGCCTCACCCGCTATGAGCCTATCTCGCTCCTCGAGCACGCGCACGGCGTACTCCTGAGCGGCATCACCTCGTCCGTTATATCGGGCCACGCCGCGTGCCAGATCACCGTTTGATCGTTTCAGGCATCCGCGCAGAACCCGTGCAGCAACGCGAACGTTGATTCCAGGATCGGCCAGCTCGGTTGCACTCGCGCCATGCATGTCCGGCCTCACTTGGCATAGCCCTACTTCGCCTACCGAACCGACGGCCCATGGACGCCACGCCGATTCCACCCCTACTATGGCTAAAAGCAGAACGGGATCCGTGGGGAAGTGGCGCTCGGCAAGTGTAATAACGCGCTCCACCGCGGATGACTCGACGCGATACCGGCGCGCGATACGCTCGACGAGCTGAAAGTCCGGCCGCGACGGAGCCGTCATCGCGTTAGCGAAGGGGAGGGACGCGAATACAGCGAGAAGGGCACGCCGCTTCGCGTGCTTAGGGTGAGTGGACTTCGTAACCGTAGCGGACCGAGCGCTCATCCAACCCCCGGAAGAAGTTTGACCTCCGGATCTTTCCACAGGGAGGTCGGCGCGCGTGTCGCCGTAACAAATCCTCACTGGAGAGCAGCGGATTTAGGAGATCTATTGTCCCGGCGCGGTTCTGACAGTGTTGAACGTTCACTGGGTTCGCCGTCAAGGTTCGTCATGGCGTGACTGAACACACGTCTTGGAGAGACTTACCGTGGCGGGGACGCAATCCGGGCCGTGACCTTGCCAAGCTCGCCCTCCGAGATACGCCGCTGGTGAATTTCGCACAACTAGGCCACACACTGCGCTACTGAGAGATCCATCTCTCCCGCCTAAGCTTGAGACGCCATAGCGGAGGTGCACCATGAGATTCACCGAGCACCTGGTCTTTGCGGCGCTGCTAATGCCAACCGTAGCTGTTGTTGTGGCGGCGGCGCTCTCTTTAACGGCACCTCGCGCTGAGGTTACAACGGTCGCAATCGTCGCGGAATACGCCCATTTGGAGTACGAGCCATGA
>DASQAW010000573.1:0-7770 GCA_035635495.1 Burkholderiales bacterium | reverse complement strand
CGCGCGCCGTGGAGATTGAGTATCGCGTGCGAATAAACGTCTTCAACGGCCGGAGCGATGCGCTCAGCAGCAGCGCCGAGGGGAAGCGCGACCTCGGCGTGAGACGACAACAGACCGCCGACGCCGAGGGAGCAGAATGCGCAGTGGTCGTGGTGCCTCGCCGTGGAATCGTCGAGCGGCGTCTTGCCGACGGGCACCTCGACGTAATGCGTGACACCGTCGACCGTGCAGAGCGGAACCAGCGCGACCGCACGCGGCTTTGCCGCTGCGAGCAGCGGCCATGCCGCCTGCAGCGCAATCGCCAGGATGGCGAGCCAGGAGCCGAGCTTTTTCAAGCGCATGCCGGACATATGATGGCTTGCGCCGGCGGGTTATTCCAATCCTGGTTCACTTGCACTTGAGATTGCCGCGGGTGACGTCCACCGGCTTGGTGCAATCCTGCTCGGTGACGCTGCGGTCAGGATCGAGCGGCGGCACCTGACGCGGGTCAACCCGCTGCCGGCCGCCGCCACCGCCCCCGCCATGGCGGGACGAGGTGGTGCTCGATGCGGGTGCGGACGAGAGCAGGGCACCGCCCTTGCCGCCCGCTACGCTGGCTGGCGCGCCGGCGGCGAAGCACGGAGCGACGAACGCTGCGCAGACCAGAACAAGACCTCTCATCGCGCAAGGAACCCCGAATCGACCGGCAGCGTGACTCCGGTGATGGAGCGCGCCGCCGGGCTGCAAAGGTAAACAATAGCGGCGGCGATTTCTTCCGGCTCGGGCAGCCGCCCGAGCGGCGTGTGGTGCATGACGCGCTTCACCAGATCCGGGTTGGAGAAGATCGGCACCGTCAGGTCCGTGCGCACGAAGGTCGGCGCCACGGCGTTGACGCGGATGTTGTCCGGCGCCCATTCGAGGGCGAGCGCGCGCGTCAGGTTGACCACGCCGCCTTTCGTCGCCTGGTAGGAAGCGTTCGGGAAAATGCCGCCCGAGAAGCCCATGATGGATGCCAGATTGACGATCGCCCCGGCGCCGCGCTTCTTCATGTAAGGCATGGCGGTGCGCGAGCAGAGGAACACCGCGGTGAGGTTCAGATCGACCACCGCCTGCCATTCCTCGCGGGTCAGCTCGACCGCCGGCTTGCGGTTGGCGCGCCCGGCGTTGTTGACCAGGATGTCGATGCCGCCGTGCTGCTGCTCTACCTCGGCAAAGGCGCGGGCGACCGCCTTTTCATCCGTAACGTC
Organism: Burkholderiales bacterium; assembly: GCA_035635495.1. Classification (GTDB taxonomy): domain Bacteria; phylum Pseudomonadota; class Gammaproteobacteria; order Burkholderiales; family SG8-39; genus SCGC-AG-212-J23. The sequence continues at coordinate 6,544 of DASQAW010000573.1, read as the reverse complement.
AACGCCGGCCGTGATATCGAGGCTGATCGCCTTGGCCCCGGCCTTCTGCAGCAGCCGGACGGTCGCCGCGCCGATGCCGTTCGCGCCGCCGGTCACGACGGCCACGTTCCCCTCCAGCCGGAACTCCTCCATCGGAAAAGTATACTCACTGGGCTTGTACGACCTCCTCATCCGCAACGCGCTGGTGCTCGACGGCCTGGGCTCGCCGCCGGCGCGCGGCGCCCTCGCCGTCCAGGATGGCCGCATCGTTGCCGTCGGCGCGGTGGAGGGTGCGAGCAAAGAAACGCTGGATGCCGGCGGCCTCGCGCTGATGCCGGGCATCATCGACAACCATACGCACTACGACGCGCAGATCACCTGGGATCCGTGGGTGTCGCCCTCGCCCGCGCTCGGCGTGACCACTGCGGTGATCGGCAACTGCGGCTTCACCATCGCGCCGTGCCGGCCCGCCGACCGCGAGCGGGTCATGCGGAACCTCACGCAGGTCGAAGGCATGTCGCTCGACGCGCTGCGCGCCGGGATCCGCTGGGACTTCCAGACGGTGCCGCAGTACCTCGACATGCTGGAGCGCCGCGGCGCGGCGGTGAATATCGCGGCCTTCGTCGGCCACTCGAGCGTGCGCACCTACGTGATGGGCGAGGCGGCGACGGCGCGCGCGGCGAACGATGCGGAGATCGAGGCGATGCGGAACATCGTGCTGGAGGGCGTGCGCGCCGGCGCGATCGGCTTCGCCACCAGCACCTCGCCCGCGCACAACGGCGCGAACGGCCTGCCGATGCCGTCACGGCTCGCCGATGAGAAGGAACTCTCGGTGCTGGTGGGCTCGCTGGGCGAAGCGGGGCGCGGGCTCTTCATGCTGACCAAGGGCGGCCACACGCAGATGAGCTTCCTCGAGCGGCTCGCCGCCGAATCGGGGCGCCCCGTCGTGGTCGCGGCCCTCCTCCACAGCAGCACGCAGCCCGACGGCGTGTTCCAGGACCTCGAGGCGATCGCCGCCGCCAATGCGCGCGGCCGCCGGCTCGTCGGCGCGGTGTCGTGCTGCCCGCTGTCGATGGATTTCACGCTGCGCTCGCCCTACACGTTCGAAGGCCTGGATGCGTGGCAGGCCGCGCTGCCGCTCAAGGGCGACGACTACGCGCGCAAGCTCGCCGATCCGGCATTCCGCAGCGCGGTGCGGGAGGAAATAAACCGCCCCGCGCACTTCCGCCTCTTCAACGGCGAATGGCACAAGGTGCACGTCGTCGAGTCGGCCCGGCCGCACGCCGAGCAGCGCTCGATCGCCGAGCTCGCAACCGAGGCGGGCAAGGATCCCCTCGACACCATGCTCGATCTCGCGCTGGCGGAGAACCTGGACACCGTGTTCAGCGCGCTCCTCCTCAACTCCGACGAGGCGGCGGTGGGGCGCATGCTGCGCGACCCGCATGCGCTCGTGTCGCTCTCCGATGCCGGCGCGCATCTCACCTTCTTCAACGACTCGGGCTTCGGGCTGCACCTCCTCGGCCACTGGTCGCGCGAGCTCGGCGTGCTCTCCCTCGCCGAGGCGGCCTGGCGGCTGACCGGCCATCCGGCGAAGATCTACGGCATCCGCAGCCGCGGGGCGCTGCGCCCGGGCTATCAAGCCGACCTCCTGCTCTTCGATCCGCAGACCGTGAACCGCGGGCCGAACCGCCGCGTGTTCGACCTGCCCGCCGGGCAGCCCCGGCTCACCGCCGATGCGATCGGCGTGCACGGAGTGTGGGTCAATGGAAGGCGCATCGCCGATTCCAACGGCTTGCGCAAATCGGACCAGCTGCCGGGCCGCCTGCTGCGCGATTTCGCGGCGTAGCGCCAGCCCGACAGTGCCGCTCAGAGTGTAGCGGTCGAACGACGCGTTTTTGCGTCGCCTGCGGGCGACGGAGTCGTTTTTTCACTCGTGTGGTGAAGTGTTATCGCTCAGGGACTTAGCCGCAGGTATGGCTCGTGCTTATAGGGACCCGGCTGTCCTATCCACTACTACAGAGGGAGCAGAGAGTGCTACAGAAAGACGGGTTTTTCCGTAAACGCGATGAAAAGCGCGAAGACAATCTTTTCCGTCCGAGCCAGGCATCAGCCTCCACTGCTCCTGCATCGACCGCCGCCAACACCGACACCGACGCCACCATGTCCGGCGCCTCCACCACTGGCACCAGCGAGCGCAAGGAAGCCAAGCTCGTCGTCGGCCCCGACATCAAGCTGAAGGGCGTCGAGATCAGCGACTGCGACACGCTGATCGTCGAAGGCCGCGTCGAGGCGACGCTGGACTCGCGCGTGCTCGAGATCACGCCCCACGGCGTGTTCCAGGGCACCATCGCCGTCGACAACGCCGAGATCCACGGCCGCTTCGAGGGCGAGCTCACCGTGCGCAAGCAGCTCGTGATCTACGGCGCGGGCAAGGTGTCCGGCAAGATCCGCTACGCCAAGATCAAGGTCGAGGAAGGCGCGGAGCTGTCGGGCGAGATCTCGATGCTCGACAAGTCGCAGACCTCGGTGCGCAAGGCCGCTTAAGTCTCCCCGCAGTGCACCGGCCCGGGAGGGCCGGCGCGAAGAAAAATGCAGCAAGCCAGCCGCCCCGCCGGGCGCCTCACCCCCCAATGCCCGGCGGGACCGGCTGGCGCTTTTACAGGAAGGCGATGAGAACGAGCGCCACGGTCAGCGCGAGCGCGGCGAAGTCGTTCCAGATCGGGTAGTCCATGGCGTCAGTCTAGGGCGCGCCGTCGCCGCGGGCGACGGCCTGGGTCACAGCGCCGGTAGTGAATATTCACAGCATCCCCTCCGTTTCGATGAACCGGATCACCTGCGCGAGGCCGTGGCCGGTCTTCAGGTTGGTGAACTGGAACGGCCGCTCGCCGCGCATCTTCTTCGCGTCGCGCGCCATCACCTCGAGCGAGGCGCCGACCATCGGCGCGAGGTCGATCTTGTTGATGACAAGCAGGTCCGACTTGGTGATCCCCGGACCGCCCTTGCGCGGGATCTTGTCGCCCGCCGCGACGTCGATGACGTAAAGCGTCAGGTCCGACAGCTCGGGGCTGAAGGTGGCCGCCAGGTTGTCGCCGCCCGACTCGATGAACACCACGTCGAGCTTCGGAAACCGCTGCATCAGCCGCGCCACCGCTTCGAGGTTGATGGAGGCGTCCTCGCGGATCGCGGTGTGCGGGCAGCCGCCGGTCTCGACGCCGATGATGCGCTCGGGGGCGAGGGCTTCGTTCCGCACGAGGAACTGCGCGTCCTCCTCGGTGTAGATGTCGTTCGTCACCACCGCGATCTGGTACTCCTCGCGCAGCGCGCGGCAGAGCGCGAGCGTGAGCGCCGTCTTGCCCGAGCCGACCGGTCCACCGATGCCGACGCGAAGGGTCATGAGCGGAATAGCCTCGAGTATTGGGTTTCGTGCCGCGCCGACAGGAAGGCGAGCCCCGGCGCGAGGTTGGACCACCGGGGCTCGGCCTGCGCCAGCGCCTCCAATCTGGCGCCGAGCGCCAGCAGGATCTTCTGGCCCGCGGTCTGCCCGAGCGGCACCGCCTTCACCGCCGCCATCACCTGGTTCTCGAGCCACGACCAGAGATACGCCACGACCGCATCGCGCTCCCCTAGGCCCCATGCTCGCGCCGCACAGGCGTAGGCAGTCGGAAACGCGGGCTGCTCGATCGGCACGTCGACGCCCAGCTCTGCCAGGAGCTTCTGCAGCGAGTGGCCCATCTGCACCGTCTCCGCGCGCAGCTCGGCCGTCTCCCGGGCGGCGAGGAAAAGGTCATTGGTCTCCTGCGCCGGCTCCTCCAGCTGCCGGCGCAGCACCGCCAGCTCCATCCGCCCGACCGACAGCTCGAGCACGTCGGCGATCCAGCGCTCGGCGCTGGCCGCGTCGGTGACGATGCCCGCCTCGACCGCCGCCTCCAGCCCCTGCGAATAGCTGTAGGCGCCGACCGGCAGCGTCGGGCTGGCGAGCTGCAGGAGGCGGGCGAGGTTATTCATGGTGGTGGTAGGCCCCGGTTTCGGGCTCGAACGGCGCCTCGATGTGGCTGACGCGGGCGCCGAGCTGGCGCGCCAGCTCCTCGAGCACGTGATCTTCCTCGATGCGCAGGAAATCCCTGCCGACCTCCACCGGCACGTGGCGGTTGCCGAGGTGGTAGGCGACGCGCGCGAGCTGGTCGCTCTCGATATGCAGGAGCTTCTCCTTCGCCGCGACGATTTCGATCTCGCGCCCGTCGGTGGTCCTGACCACGTCGCCGCCGCGCATGACCGTGCCGCGCTCGAGCATCAGGCGAACCTCCTCGCCCGACGGCAACCGCGCGCGCAGCCGGCTCTTCTGACGCATCTCGAACGGGAGCTCGAGCCGGTCCATCAAAAGAGAAAGTAGCGCTGTGCCATCGGCAGCACCTTCGCCGGCTCGCACACCAGCAGCTGGCCGTCGGCGCACACTTCGTAGGTCTCGGGATCGACGCTCATCTTCGGCAGGTAGCTGTTATGGACCATGTGCTTCTTCCCCAGCTTCCGCGTGTTCTTCACCGCCACCAGCCGGCGGCTCAGCCTGTCCAGCCGCTTGTTCTTGAGCGCGGCCTTCGACACGAACGTCACCGCGGCGTCGCGGTTCACCGCGCCGAACATCGGCCGGTAATGTACCGGCTGCGGCGTCGGGATGGACGCGTTTGGGTCGCCCATCGCCGCGGCGGCGATCATCCCGCCCTTGACGATGGTGCGGGGCTTCACGCCGAAGAACGCCGGCTTCCACAGCACGATGTCGGCGAGCTTCCCTTCCTCGATCGAGCCGACCTCGTGCGAGATGCCATGCGCGATGGCCGGGTTGATCGTGTACTTCGCGACATAGCGCTTCACCCTCTGGTTGTCGTTTTTGGAATCATTTTGCAAAGGGCCGCGCTGCACCTTCATCTTGTGCGCGGTCTGCCACGTGCGGATGATCACCTCGCCCACGCGCCCCATCGCCTGCGAGTCGGACGACATCATCGAGAAGGCGCCGAGGTCGTGCAGGATGTCCTCGGCCGCGATGGTCTCGCGCCGGATGCGGGACTCGGCGAAGGCGACGTCTTCGGCGATCGCCGGATCGAGGTGGTGGCACACCATGAGCATGTCGAGGTGCTCGGCGATCGTGTTCACGGTGTAAGGCCGCGTCGGGTTCGTGGAGGACGGCAGCACGTTCGGCTCGCCGCAGACCTTGATGATGTCGGGCGCATGGCCGCCGCCCGCGCCCTCCGTATGGAAGGTGTGGATCGTGCGCCCCTTGAACGCGGCGACCGACGCCTCGACGAAGCCCGATTCATTCAGCGTATCGGTGTGGATCGCCACCTGCACGTCCATCCGGTCCGCGACCGCCAGGCAGTTGTCGATCGCCGCCGGGGTGGTGCCCCAGTCTTCATGCAGCTTGAGGCCGATCGCGCCGGCCTGGATCTGCTCGATCAGCGGCGCCGAAAGAGAAGCGTTGCCCTTGCCGAGGAAGCCGAGGTTCATCGGGAAGGCCTCGGCCGCCGTGAGCATCGCGTAGATGTGCCAGGGCCCCGGCGTGCAGGTGGTGGCGAAGGTGCCGGTCGCGGGGCCCGTGCCGCCGCCGATCATCGTGGTGACGCCCGACATGAGCGCCTCCTCTATCTGCTGCGGGCAGATGAAGTGGATGTGGCTGTCGATGCCGCCGGGAGTGGCGATCATGCCCTCGCCCGCGATGACCTCGGTGCCCGCGCCGATCGGGATCGTCACCGCCGGCTGGATGTCCGGGTTGCCGGCCTTGCCGATCTTCCAGATGCGCCCGTTCTTCAGACCGATATCCGCCTTCACGATGCCCCAGTGATCGACGATCAGCGCGTTGGTGATCACCGTATCCGCGACTTCGCGCGACGTGCGCTGGCTCTGGCCCATGCCGTCGCGGATCACCTTGCCCCCGCCGAACTTCACTTCCTCGCCGTAGGTCGTGAAGTCTTTCTCCACCTCGATCCAGAGCTCGGTGTCGGCGAGGCGTACGCGATCGCCGACCGTCGGGCCGAACATCTCGGCATAGGCCTGTCGGGTGATCTTCATTTCAGCTTGCCCATTACGGCGCCGGTGAATCCATAGATCCGCCTCGCCCCCGCCACCGGGATCAGCTCCACCGTGCGCGATTGCCCCGGCTCGAACCGCACCGCCGTTCCCGCGGCGATGTTGAGCCGATGGCCATACGCTTTCTTCCGGTCGAACTTGAGCGCCGCGTTGGTTTCCGCGAAGTGGTAGTGCGAGCCGACCTGGATCGGCCGGTCGCCGCTGTTCGTCACCTCCACGGTGACCGCCTTGCGCCCGCGGTTCAGCTCGATGTCGCCCGCGGCGACCTTCATTTCGCCGGGAATCATGGGATCGGGTTATGGACCGTCACGAGCTTGGTGCCATCGGGAAACGTCGCCTCGATCTGGATCTCGGGGATCATCTCGGGCACGCCTTCCATCACGTCATCGCGCTTGAGCAGCGTCGCGCCCCAGCTCATCAGCTCCTGGACGCCGCGCCCTTCGCGCGCGCCCTCCATCAGCGCCGCGCTGATATAGGCCACCGCCTCGGG
>DASQAW010000572.1:0-3451 GCA_035635495.1 Burkholderiales bacterium | reverse complement strand
TCGTCGACATCGAGACAGAAGACGGTGTTGCCGGCATCCGCCAGGCAGGCGCCGGTGACCAGTCCGACATACCCCGTTCCTATTACGGTGACATTCATGGCGTTAGATCGAACTCCTCGGTACGCCGCGGCGGGTAGGTTTCCCAGCCGCCGCACGCGGGACAATGCCAGTGGAACTGGCGCGCCTTGAAGCCGCAGTTCTCGCAGCGGTAGCGCGCAAGGCGCCGGGTGTGCCCGTGGACCAGGTTGCGCACCAGCTCCAGGTCGCGCCGCCGCTCGGGCGAGCTGGCGGCGATGATCTGCGCCTCGAGCAGCCGGTCGAGGCCGAGCAGCGTCGGGTTGCGACGCAGCTCGTCGCGCACCAGGGTGTACGCCTCCTCGGCGCCCTTCTCTTCCAGCGTCTGCTGGAACACGGTGTCGAGCAGGTCGAGCGAAGGATAGCGCTCGAGATAGCCGGCGAGCAGCCTCAGTCCGTCCTCGCCCCGTCCTGCCGCGCCATGCGCCTCGAGCAGCCGCTGCGCAGCGAGCGCGATGTACGCCGGATTCTGCGACTCGATGCGCTTCCAGTGCTCGATCGCGCCGTCCAGGTTGCTCGAGCTTCTTTCCAGATCTCCCAGCTGGAGGCTCGCCCGCACGCACTTGCGGTTGGCCTCGAGCGCCGCCTCCAGGTGCCGGCGCGCCGCGTCGGGGCGTGATTGCGCCGCTTCCGAGGCGGCCAGCTCGCAGAAGTACTGGGCAAGGTCGCGCGGGTCGGATTCCACCCGCTTGGTCATCTCGATGGCGCGCAGCCAGTCCTTCTCCTGCTCGAAGATCTGCAGCAGGTGGCGGCGCGCCTGGATCGCCTGCGGGCCGTCGGTGAGCCGGCCAAACACCTCCTCGGCGCGATCGAGGATGCCGGCCTTGAGGTAGTCCTGGCCGAGCTCGGCGAGCGCTATTACTTTCTGCTCCGCACCCAGATCGGCGCGCTCGAGCAGGTTCTGGTGCATGCGGATGGCGCGGTCATACTCGCCGCGTCGCCGGAACAGGCTGCCGAGCGCGAAGTGCAGCTCGACCGTCTCCGGGTCGACCTTGACCACCTCGATGAACGCCTCGATCGCCTTGTCGGGCTGCTCGTTGAGCAGGAAATTGAGTCCCTTGAAGTAGGAGCGCGGCAGCGCCCGCGACTCGGAGACGATCTGCCTGATGTCGATGCGCGCCGCAACCCAGCCCAGGCCGAAGAACAGCGGGAAGCCGAGCAGCCACCAGAAATCGAACTCCATCGCTAGAGGCCCGGTACCGGCGGCGCCGGCGGTTCGGCCGAGGAGACCTGCTTCTTGAGAGCTGCAATCTGCCTTTGCTGCCTGGCGAGCGGCATGAGAAGCGCGAGCACGCCGAACAGCGCGCCGGCGGCGAAGAAAACGAACAGCACCAGCACCAGCGGCGCCTCCAGCGCGAGGCCGAAATAGAAGCGCAGCGTCACCAGCTCGGCGTTCTTCGCCGCGAACGCCACCAGCAGCAAGAAAACGGCTAGGCGGATCGCCCAGGTGACGATGCGCATGGCGCCGCCGGCTTCGCGAGCGCCCTAGCGAACGGGCTGCGAAGCGCGCTGCGGCGGCGCGGCCGGGGCGGGAGTCGCACCGTCTACCCGCTCGCGCAGTTCCTTGCCGGCCTTGAAGTGGGGCACGTACTTCTCGGGCACCTGCACCTTCTCGCCCGACTTCGGGTTGCGGCCCGTGCGCGGCGGCCGGTAATTGAGCCCGAAGCTGCCGAAGCCGCGGATCTCGATACGGTTGCCGGCGAGCAGCGCCTGGGTCATCGCGTCGAGAATCATCTTCACCGCGTACTCGGCGTCCTTCGCGACCAGCTGCGGATAGCGCTGGGCGAGGCGCGCGATCAGTTCGGACTTGGTCATGGTGACCTTTTCCCCCGGCTGGTGCCGCTTATTCCTGCGGGTTCGATCCGCTCTTGTCGAGCTTCGCGCGCAGCAGCGCCCCGAGGTTGGTCGCGCCCGCGCTCGCCGCCGCCTGCTCGGTGCGCAGCTGCTTCATCGCTTCGGTCTCCTCGGCGAGATCCCTCGCCTTGACCGACACGTTGATCGACCGGTTCTTGCGGTCGACGTTGATGATCATCGCCTGCACCGTATCGCCCTCCTTCAAGTGGGTCCGCAGGTCATCGACGCGCTCGCGCGAGAACTCGGAGGCGCGCAGATATCCCTCGACGTCGCCGCCAAGCGCGATCACCGCGCCCTTGGCGTCGACCGACTTCACCGTGCCGCTGACCAGGCTGTTCTTCTCGTGGCTGGCGATGAAGTTGGTGAACGGGTCGCCCTCGAGCTGCTTGACGCCGAGCGAGATGCGCTCGCGCTCGACGTCGATCGACAGCACCACTGCCTCGACTTCCTCGCTCTTCTTGAAGTTCTTCACCGCTTCCTCGCCGGCCGCCGACCACGACAGGTCGGACAGGTGCACCAGGCCGTCGATGCCGCCCGGCAGGCCGACGAAGACGCCGAAATCGGTGATCGACTTGATCTGGCCCTTCACGCGGTCGCCCTTCTTGTACTCGCGCGCGAAGTCTTCCCACGGGTTCGGCATGCACTGCTTCATGCCGAGCGAGATGCGCCGGCGCTCCTCGTCGATCTCGAGGATCATCACCTCGACCTCGTCGCCGACCTGCACCACCTTGGACGGATGCACGTTCTTGTTGGTCCAGTCCATCTCCGAGACGTGGACCAGCCCTTCGATCCCCGACTCGACCTCGACGAACGCGCCGTAGTCCGTCAAATTGGTCACTTTTCCAAATAATCTTGTTCCCTGCGGGTAGCGCCTTGCGATGCCGACCCACGGATCCTCGCCCAGCTGCTTCAGGCCGAGCGACACTCGGTTTTTCTCGGCGTCGAACTTGAGCACCTTCGCCGTCACCTCGTCGCCGACGTTGAGCACCTCGGAAGGATGCTTCACGCGGCGCCAGGCGAGGTCGGTGATGTGGAGCAGGCCGTCGATGCCGCCCAGGTCCACGAACGCGCCGTAGTCGGTGATGTTCTTGACGATCCCCTTCACGGTCGCGCCTTCCTGCAGCGAAGCGAGCAGGTTCTGCCGCTCGGCGCCGGCGGTCTCCTCCAGCACGGCGCGCCGGGACACGACCACATTGTTCCTCTTGCGGTCGAGCTTGATGACCTTGAACTCCATCTCCTTGCCCTCGTAGGGCGTGGTGTCCTTCACCGGGCGCAGGTCGACCAGCGACCCGGGCAGGAACGCGCGAATGCCGCGCGTCATCACGGTGAGGCCGCCTTTCACCTTGCCGGTGATCACGCCCTGCACCTTCTCGCCGGTCTCGAGCGCTTTCTCCAGCTCGAGCCAGGCGGCCATGCGCTTCGCCTTGTCGCGCGACAGGCGCGTGGCGCCGTAACCGTCTTCAAGGGCCTCGATGGAAACGCTGACAAAGTCGCCGGGCTTCACTTCCACCTGCCCGGCGTC
>DASQAW010000571.1:0-6389 GCA_035635495.1 Burkholderiales bacterium | reverse complement strand
GTCGAGCCACTCGAACGCTTCCGGATTGACGAGCAGCGGCTTCTCGAGGCGCCGCCTCGGATACTTGATGCGGCGGCCGTTGGCGAATTCCCACGCCGCCTCGAAGCCATCCTTTCCGGCGCCCGTCTTGTCGTCGGCGGCAAAGTAGCGGCCGCCCTCGAAACGCCCGTGCTTCGCGAGCGCATCGACCGCCGCGGTGCGCTCCTCTTCCGAGAGATACCCGCTGCGGCTCGGGCCGCCGATCTGCATGGCGAGCTGCACGGTGTCCTCGGCGGACGTCTGCGGGCCGTAAGGCGTGCCTTCAGGGAAGTAGCCGATGCAGCCAGGGTGCATCGTGCCGTCCTTGTCGAAGCTGAACTTGCCCTGTAGCTGCACGCGCACCTGGTCGAAGTTGTGCATGTGACGCGGCGAGAAGAAGTCGCCCTCGGTCCACACCATCCGCAGGTAGAAATTTCCGGGACGCCGAGGCGTGCCCTGCCCAAGGTCCTTGTAGCGGAAGCTGCCCTGGCGATGATTGACACCGCGGGTATGCAAAGGCGCCGTTTGGTAGCTTACGAAATCCATGGCTCCACCTCTGCCGCCATTGTAGTCACCGGCGATGCTTTTGCGCCGCCGCGCGCAGCGCGTCGTACTCCGCCTTGACCGCCGGCTGGCCGGCGAGGATCGACTCGGTCACCTTGGTCACGTCGTCGACGTAGCGCTTCTGCTCCGGCGCAGTCAAGTAGATGAGCTCGCCGCCGTTGGAGGTCCAGATCTTCTTCGCGCGCTCGACGTCCTCGGGCAGCCAGGTGAAGAAGAGCTTCTCCGCGTCGCGCGACACGCCGCGCACGATGGCTTCGAGCTCCGGTCCGATCTGCTTCATGAACGAGCGGCTCACGCCGCCGACCAGGATCAGGTACGAGCCCGGCAGGTAGGTCATGCCCTTGGCGACGTCGTAGTACTTGAAGCCCGGGAACACGGTGAGGCCGGCGACGGCGCCGTCGATGGTGCGGTTCTGCATCGCCGGCAGCACCTCGCCGAGCGGCATCGAGATCGCCGAGGTGCCGAAGTGCTGGAAGGGCTGCACGTGCAGCGGCGCGGCGCCCGGCACGCGGATCTTCTGGCCCTTGAAGTCGGCGAGCATGCGGATCGGCTTGTGCGAGAGCACCATGTTCGGATTGGCCGAGTAGACGATCAGCGGCTCGATGCCCTTGTCGGCGCTGAACTGCGACAGGCGGTTGCGGATCGCCGGGTCCTGGAACGCGCGGTTGCCGTGGTCCATGTCGTCGAACAGGCCCGCGGCGTCGAGCACGAGGTAGCGCGGGTCGATGCCGATGAAGAAGCCGCTCGCCACCAGCGTCATCTCGATCGTGCCGAGCGCCACGCCCTCGACGGTGCGCGGGATCTGGCCGAGCTGGTTCGCCGGGTAGATCTCGACCTTGATCCGGCCGTTGCTGCGCGGCTCGATGCCGGCCTTCATCGCCTTCATGTACTCGACGTTCATGTCGTTCACCGTCGGCGCCGAGAGCTTCATCGTGAACTGTTGCGCCCACGCGGTGGAGGCGAGGGCGCAGACGGCAAATGCGAGCGCTGCTTTCATTGGCGGCTTCTCCTGGCGGCAGCGACGAGGGCTTCGTAGTCTTCCTTGAGCTGCGGATTGGCGGCGAGCAGGCCGGGCAGCACGGAGGTGGTCTCTGCAAGATAGCGGCCCGCTTCAGCGGGCGGCAGCTCGATGTTCTCGCCGCCGTTCTGCGCCCAGACCTTGCGGCCGCGCTCGACGTCCTCGACGCCCCAGGTGGAGAAGAGGCTCTCGGCCTTGCGCGCCTCCTCGCGCACGATCGCTTCCAGCTCGGGTCCGAGCGACTTCATCCAGCTGCGGTTGACGAGCCCGGCGGCGATCAGGTGCGAGCCCGGCAGGCGCGTGAGTCCTTTCGCCACGTCGTAGTACTTGAACGAGGTGAAGACGGTGAGGCCGCCGATGAAGCCGTCGATGGTGCGGTTCTGCATCGCCGGCATGACTTCGCCGAGCGGCATCGACACGGGCGATGCGCCGAGCTTGCGGAAGGGCTCGATGTGCATCGGCGCGCCGCCCGGCACGCGGATCTTCTGCCCCTTGAAGTGGGCGACCGCCCGGATCGGCCGGTGCGCGAGCAGCATGAGCGGCCCGTGGACGAAGGTGATGAGCGGCTCGACGCCTTTGGTCGAGCCGAAGCTCGAGAGGCGCCTGGCGACCTGCGGATCGGCGAAGACGCGCTCGGCGTGCCGCATGCTGTCGAAGAGGCCCGGCGCGTCGAACACCACGAAGCGCGGCTCGAGCGCGGCGAGGAAGCCGGTCGCCGGCAGGGTCATCTCGATCGTGCCGAGCGCCACGCCCTCGACCGTGCGCGGGATCGGCCCGAGCTGGCCCGCCGGATAGAGCTCCACCTTCACCTTGCCGGCGCTGCGCGCCTCGACGCCCTTCTTGAACGCCGTCATCCACTCCTGCGTGACGTCGTTGATCGTCGGCGACGACAGCTTCATGGTGTGCTGTGCAGTCGCGGGCGCCGCCAGCGCGAGCGCCGCAACAAGCGCGATGGTCCTCATTCCTCCTCCCACTCAGTGCCCCAGAAACAGCCGCACGCCCACGAGCGAGATCCAAGGCACGTAGGTGATCAGCAGCAACGCGACGAGATATAGCACGATGAACGGGATGATGCCCCGGTAGATCACGTCCAGTTTCAACTTCAGCGCCGACTGGGCGACGAAGATGTTGATGCCGAAGGGCGGGTGGAACAGGCCGATCGCCAGGTTGACGGTGAAGACGATGCCGAAGTGGACGGTGTCGATGCCGACCGCCTTCACCAGCGGGATCAGGAGCGGCGTGAGGAGCAGGATGGCGCTCAGCGGGTCGAGGAAGCAGCCGACCAGCAGGAGGAGCAGGTTGATCGCCAGCAGGAGCTCCCAGGGCGACACGTTCAGCGACTGGATCCACGCCACCATCGCCGCCGGCACCTGGTTCACGGTGAGGAGCCAGGCGAAGACGCTGGCGCAGGCGACGATGATCAGCACCTGCCCGGTGAAGAGCGCGGTGGTCGAGGCGGCCTCGAGCACGTCGCGCCAGCCGAGCTCGCGAAACACGAGCCAGGTCACGAGCACCGCGTACACGCAGGCCACCGCGGCGGCCTCGGTCGGGGAGAACACGCCGCCGTAGATGCCGCCGAGGATGATGAACGGCGCGCCGAGCGCCCAGATGCCGCGCACAAATGCTTTTCCGAACTGCTGCAATGAAAACCGGTGCCCGTGCTCGAAGTTGTGGCGCTTCGCGTACCAGACGACGTAGACCGCGATCATCGCGGCGATCAGCAGCCCCGGCAGCACGCCCGCCGCATAGAGGCGCGGCACCGACTCCTGCGCCGCGGTGCCGTAGACGATCATCGGGATCGACGGCGGGATGATGATGTCGATCGCGCCGACCGAGGTGATCAGGCCGGCGGAGAAGGTCTCGGGATAGCCGGCCTTGCGCATCGGCGGCAGCATCGCCTTGCCGACGGTGGCGACCGTCGCGGCGCTCGCGCCGGAGATGGCGCCGAAGATCGCCGAGGTGCCGACGCAGGTGACGCCGAGGCTGCCCGGCACGCGGCCGACGCCCGCCTGCACGAAGTCGACGATGCGCTGCGCCACGCTGCCGCGCGACATGAGCTCGCCCGCGTAGATGAAGAACGGCACGGCGAGGAGCGCGAAGGCGTCGATCGCGCCGAACAGGTTCTGGTGCAGCGCCGCCAGCGGCACGTGCATGAAGAACACCAGCGCGACGCTCACCGCCGCGAGCAGCACGATGAAGATCGGGAAGCCGAGCAGCAGCAGCACCACCGGCACTACGCCGAGGGCGAAACTCATGAATTCGGGGTCAGGGTCGTAATTATTCTTCGATGGGCGTCACGGTCGGAATAATTACGACCCTGACCCCGAATTCGGTTACGCAGCCTTCGCGGTCCTCTGGCGCTTCTCGCGCGTCCAGGCGTCGAGCTCGGCGCGCGCTTTCTTGCGGTAGTCGGCGATCTGCTCGGCGCTGCCGGTGACGGTGGTGAGCTCCATGCGCGCGCCGTTCGGGTCGAAGAAGTAGATCGACTTCACCCAGCCGTCGTGGTCGACGGGGCCGAGCACGTCGACGCCCGCGGCCTTGAGGCGCTTCTGCGCCTTCTCGAGGTGCTCGAGCGATGCCACTTCCAGCGCCATGTGGTTGCACCAGCGGGGCGTGTTGGGCGAGGGCTCGGCGGTGACGTCGTCGCCGAGGTCGAAGAAAGCGAGCGAGCTGCCGTCGGCCATCTGGAAGAACACGTGCGCGAACTTCTCCACGCGCTCGCCGCTCGTGCCGGTGTACTGGTCCTCGCGGATGAAATGCGTCAGCGGCAGGCCGAGGAGGTCCTCGTAGAAGTGGCGCGTCTCCTCGGCGTCACGGCAGCGGTAGGCCCAGTGGTGCAGGCCGCGGATCGGGACGAATTTCTCCATGGTGTTCTCCTTATTTGGTGCCGACATGCAGCACGCGCCCCTGCTTGTCGCCTTCATACATGCGCACCACCATGCCTTCGGGGTCGAAGCCGATGCGCTTGCCCTCGGCGAAGCCGTAGGAGGACTCGAGGCTGCCGAGCACGCCCTTGTAGCCGCGCGTCGCCTGCATCGCCTGGCGCACGCCTTCCTTGTCGGTGCTGCCGGCGCGGCGGATCGCATCGGCGGCGAGCATCACGCCGTCGTAGCCGTAGCCCATCATGTTGTGCGGCTCGTAGCCCATCTCCTTGGCGAAGCCGGCGACGAACTGCTTCACCTGCGGCTTCGCCGGATCCCACGCGTCGACGAAGGTGATGCCGTCGAGCAACCCCTTGCCCACGGTCATGTACACCGGCACGGCGAGGTTGTAGTTGCCCACGAGCGGCGTCTTCATGCCGTGCTGGCGGTACGACTTGAGGATCAGCAGGTTCTCCGGCGTCAGCAGCGTGGCGAGGAAGATGGCGTCGGGCTTCGCTGCGCGCACCTTCTGCATCTGCGCCTCGGCCGAGGTCGAGCCGGCGGGCAGCGTCTCCTCGGTCACCACCTCGATGCCGGTCTTGTCGAACTCCGCCTTGAACGCCTTCGCCGTCGCCTGGCTGATCGCCGAATTGTCGGACAAGAGGGCGACGCGCTTGTAGTTCTTGTGCCGCGCGTAGGAGAGCAGCGTCGCGATCTGTGTCGAGGCCAGCGGCCCGGTCTGCCAGAAATTGGGGTTGTTTACCTGGGTCGTCAGCGTATCCACCGTGAGGGAAGGCGCGAGGTGCGGCGTCTTCGTCTCGACCGTCACCGTCTGCGCCTGCAGCGCCGCCACCGTGTGCGTGAGCGAGAGGATGAAGTCGGCACCGGCTTCGGACAGCTTGCGCGCCGCCGTGGCCGAGAGGTCGGGCTTCGACTGGTCGTCCTCGACCAGCAGCTCGACCTTCTTGCCGAGGATCCCGCCCTTTGCGTTCAGCTCCTTTACGGCATACACCGCGCCCTGCGAGATCGGCTCCGACCACGCCTTCGCGAAGCCGATGCGGTCGACGATGATGCCGATCCTGACCGCGTCCTGCGCCACCGCCGGCGCCGCCAGCGCAACCAGCGCCGCCGCCAACGCCGCGCACAATGCCTTGCCCATGTTTCCTCCTCCTCTTAGCCCCAAGGATACGCGTGCTCGGCGGCGGTGATCCGCTCGGTATCGCGGCTCGCTATGCCCCAGTGGTCGGTGCGCCCCGGCGGCCAGCCCCAGTCGTTCGGGCCGCCGACCTTGTAGTCGTCGCCGACCTCTTCGACCTCGGCGGTGTACTCGATGACGCCGCCGTGCGGGCCGACGAAGTAGCCGAAGACGTTGTTCCCCGGCCCGTGACGGCCGGGTCCCCACACCGGCGCGTAGCCGGCGTCGCGCATGCGGCCGATGCCGCGCATCACGCCGTCGATGTCGGCCATCTCGAAGGCGATGTGGTGCAGCGTCGAGACATCCGCCCGGGCGTAGGCGATGCAATGATGCGTGCGGTTGCAGCGCACGAAGTTCATGATGCGCGTACGGTCGGTCACCTTGAAGCCGAGCGTGCCGGTGGCGAAGCGCTCGGCGGCGTCCACGTCCTTCGAGTTCAGCACGACGTGCGAGAGCTGGATCGGCCGGTCGCGATGCGCGGGGACGGGCGCGACCGGGGTCTCGTAGACGAACCGGTAGGTCTCGCCGTCGGGGCCTTTCACCTCGCGCGCCTTGCCGACCTCTGCGCGCGAGCCGCAGAAGGTGATGCTGCGGACCGACGGCTTGCCCTGCTCGAGGCCGATGATGTAGGGCAGCCCGGCCGTGCCGCGGAGCTTGCCATTTCCCACGGGCGTCAGTCCCCAGACCTTCTCGAAGAATTCCGCCGTCTTCGGCACGTCCGCGACTCGTAGCT
>DASQAW010000570.1:0-4418 GCA_035635495.1 Burkholderiales bacterium | reverse complement strand
GCGGAGACCAGGATCTCCATCGCTTCGGGCGCGAACTGCAGCCGCCCCCGGCGGTACCGCTCGGCCAGCTTCGTCAGCGAGTGGTTGGCGAGCAGCGGAATGTCTTCGCGCCGCTCGGCGAGCGACGGGATGTAGAGCTTCACCACGTTCAGGCGGTAGTAGAGGTCCTCGCGGAATTCGCCCGAGGCGATGCGCTCCTCGAGCTTGCGGTGCGTCGCCGAGATCACGCGCACGTCGATGTCGTGCGACTCGTGCGAGCCGACGGGGCGGATTTTTCTTTCCTCCAGGGCGCGCAGCAGCTTCACCTGCAGCGAGAGCGGCATGTCGCCGACTTCGTCGAGGAACAGCGTGCCGCTGGTGGCGGCCTGGAACAGGCCGCGCCGGTCGGCGACTGCGCCGGTGAACGAGCCCTTCTTGTGGCCGAAGAGCTCCGATTCCAGCAAACCCTCGGGAATCGCGCCGCAGTTCACCGCGATGAACGGCGCTTCGCGCCGCGCGCTCGCCCTGTGGATCGCGCGCGCCAGCAGTTCCTTCCCGGTGCCGCTTTGGCCGAAGATGCAGACGCTGGCGTCGGAAGCCGCCACCCGGCGCGCTTGCGCCAGCAGGTCTTCCATCGCCGAGGAGCGCGTGATGATCTCGGCTCGCCAGCTCTCGCGCTCGCCGGTCGGCGGGCTCGAGAGGCGCATCGCTTCGGCGACCGTGTCGAGCAGGACCTTCGGCTCGAACGGCTTCGTCAGGAAGCTGAACACGCCCCGGCGCGTGGCGCTCACCGCCTCCGGAATCGTGCCGTGCGCAGTGAGGATCACCACCGGCAGCGAGGGCGAGTCGCGGTGGATGGCGTCGAACAGCGCCATGCCGTCCATGCCCTGCATGCGGAGGTCGGTCACCACCACCTGCGGCCGCGACACCGCGAGGCTCGCGAGCGCGGCCTCGCCGGATTGCGCGGCATTCACGTTGTAGCCGGCCGCCGAGAGCCGCATGGCGATCAGCTGCAGCAGGTCCTTGTCGTCGTCGACCAGCAGGACCTTGGGATTCTCACCGCTCATCTTTTTGCCCCTATCTCCTCAGAAATCCACGCGATTCTCGCCCGGCCGTCGTTACGCGGCGTCGGCCAGCGCACGCGCCGAACGGCGCGGCAGCGTGACGCGGAAATGGCCGCCGCCACCGGCCACGACGGCGATCTGGCCGCCGTGCGCCTCCACCAGCTCGCGCGCAATCGCGAGGCCGAGGCCCGAGCCCTTGATGCCGCGGTCGGACTTCGTGCGTCCGCGGAAGAAGAGGTTGAAGATCGACTCGCGCTCTTCCGCCGGCACGCCGGGGCCGGTGTCCATCACTTCGATCACCGCCTCGCCGGCAAGTGCCCTCGCGCGCACGGAGATGGTGCCACCGGGTGGCGTGAACTTGACGGCGTTGGAGATGAGATTATCGACGATCGAGCGCAGCTTTTGGGGATCGGCTTCGAGCGTCGCGCTCTGCGCGTCGATGGTGAGCCGCAGCCCTTTCGCCTGCGCGGCGAGCTCGTGCGACTGCGCGGCATCGCGTACCAGCTCGTTCAGCTCGACCAGCCGCACTTCGAGCGAAGCCGCGGCGTGCAGCGCGCGCTGGTAGTCGAGCAGCTCCTCGATCAGGCGCTGCAGCTTCACGCTGTTGTCGCGCATGATGGAGACGACCTGCACCTGCGTCGGCGCGAGCGGACCCGCGACCTTGTCGTTCAGGAGCTCGGCGCCTTCGCGGATGGCGGTGAGCGGCGTCTTCAGCTCGTGCGAGACGTGGCGCAGGAAGCGGTTTTTCTGCGTCTCGAATTCGTCCAGCCTGCGCCTCAGCCAGTCGAGCCGCCGGCCGAGATAGCGCAAATCCTCGGGCCCGCGCACCGCGATCGGCTTGGAGAAGTCGGCGCCGCCGAGCTGGCGGATCGCGCCGTCGATCTCGGAGATGGGCCGCGCGATATAGCGCGTCAGCGCCAGAGCGATGGTCAGAGCGACCGCGGTGCTCAGGAAAACCAGCACCACCAGTCCGCGCTGCACCTGCTCGACCTTCAGGCTCAGGCGATGCACCTCGCGATCGACGATGCGGTTGTTGATCGCGAGCACCTCGCGCGCGCTCTCGATCAGGCCGTCCATGCGGCTCGACACCGCCTTCGTGTCGATCTTCGGGCGCGGATGCTCGGTGAGGAGGTCGTAGAGGCTCTGCTCCTGCTCGACCGTGCGCGAGAGCGCCGCGGTCTGCGAGTCGTCGAGCGGCAGCTGCGCGATTTCCTCGGCGAGCTGCTTGAAGCTGCGGTGCACGCGCGCGTAGTCGACGGCCAGCTCGGGATCGTTCAGCACCGCCATCTGCTGCGCGACGCGCTCGATCGCGGCGATGCGATCGACGAGCGAGCGGCTCGCGCGCGCGGCCTGCGAGGCGTTGAAGACGGCGCTGCGGCTAAGCCCGGCGAGGCGCTCGGTATTCCACGCGGAATACGCCAGCGCGCCGACGAGCGGGATCATCACCAGCGTGAAGCCAGTGAGCAGCAGTCCCAGGAAGGACCGCGGGTACGGCAGGGCGGAAGCCGCCGCTCGGGCGGCGGCTTTTACTGCTTCTAGCATCGTGCAATCGTTCCATGACCTTCGACCGCGGCCAATGTCACGTGTTCACGACAGTGTATTCCTCTTCCCGTCGTCGGGCAGCGACATCCGGCTGGTCGTGGCCTAGGATTCTATTGGCCCCGACCACCGTGCAATGCGACGGCACATCGCGCGTCACCACGGCGTTCGCCCCCACGGTGGCACCACGGCCGATGCGCACCGGACCGAGCACTTTAGCGCCCGCGCCGATGAAGACGTTATCTTCAATCACTGCAAGATTTCCGCCGTGTTGCCGGGGCACGACAAGGTCCCTTCGGCCTATTGTCACTTGGTGCATGACAGTGACCCGGCTGCCTAGCTGCACCCCCCGCTCGATGACGATCCCCATTGGCACCGGCATGAGGAGGGGGGAGCGCAGGCGGCACTCCAGGCGGCAATTGAGCACCAGGCCGGCCAGGCGGCCGATCAGCGGCATCTGCAGCAGCCGGGCGCTGAGCGGGTTCACGCCCACCACCGCATCCGGGTAGCGGCGCTCGACCCGGCACTCGAGCCAGCGCAGGATCGCGCGCTCGACGTGGACCAGCATGGCGGGGAGCGGCTGGTCGCCGTTCACCACCACCGCATCGGGATGATCGAGGTCCGGCGGCCCGTCGAAGACGACGCGGAAGCCGCTGCCGGCGGGCTGCTCGGCCATGCTGAGCTCGAGGGGGGCAAGGCGGCCCTGCACGTGCACCAGCAGGTTCGCCCGCTGCGCGCTGTCGCGGCCGGTGAAGAGCACCGCGGGCCGCGGCTGCGGCAGCCGTGGCAGGCGCCAGCGGCGCAGGCCGCGCCTCAGCTCGGCCAGGCGCGAGCGGATGGCAAGCCAGTTGCCGTGGCGCGCGGCGTTGGCGATGAGGCGCGCGTGCGGCTCGTCGCGCCAGCAGCGCGCCAGGCGGTCCATCGCCCCCTGCGGATCCTCGCGCCAGAGCTGCGCGAGCCAGGCGCCGCGCTCGTCGCTGACC
Organism: Burkholderiales bacterium; assembly: GCA_035635495.1. GTDB lineage: Bacteria > Pseudomonadota > Gammaproteobacteria > Burkholderiales > SG8-39 > SCGC-AG-212-J23. The sequence goes on along the minus strand of DASQAW010000570.1, from coordinate 853 downwards.
GCGCCGCCCTCGATCGCGTCGATCAGGCCGCTGATGAAGAGCGCGGCGGGCGAGCTGCCCTCCTCCTCGGCGACGAAGAAGCGCGCCGCCAGGAAGCGCGGGCGGCCGACCTCGTCGGTCCAGGCGAGCATCGCGCGCCAGGCGCCGCGCGCGCGCCGCTCGAGCTCGACCAGGCGGAAGTCGAAGTCGTGCGCGAAGCGTGCGATAAGGGACGGCAGCTCGCCGAGCAACTCGCGCGGCACGGCGACGGCCAGCTCCTCCGGCGCGCTCTCCGCAAGGCCGCTCGAGTCGCCGATCAGCCGGAGCGCGACGCCGTCGGCGTGAAGGCGCTCGAGCAGCGCCTCGGCGACGTAGCCGCGCTCTTCCATATCAGGTCTGGTTGAACACGGTGGAGTTATGGTTGAAAACCGTAACCACGGCGCGTGCATTGCATCGCGCCAGCCGCCGGCGCAGCCGCGCGAGGCGCGCCGCGTCCTCGCCCGGCCGCACGACCAGCAGCGCCCCGCCGGCGAGCGCCGCGAACATCTCGAGGTCGGGCCCGCGCGCCGCGGCCGGGGTGTCGACCAGCACGACGCGGAAGGGCCGTGCCGCCGCACTCAGGAAATGGCGCAGCCGCTCGCGGCTCAGGAGCACGAGCGGGTCCTCGCGCACCCGGCCCGCGACGAGCAGCGCGAGGTTTTCCCGGCAGGCTGCCAGGCGCACGTCGCCCCCCTCCAGCAGATCGGCGAGGCCGCCGCTGTTCTTCAGGGAATACCGCCGGTGGAGCGACGGCGAGCGAAAGTCGGCGTCGATGAGCAGCGTTCGCTCGCCCATGGCGGCAAAGGTCTCGCCGAGCTCTACCGCCAGCGACGTG
>DASQAW010000569.1:0-1778 GCA_035635495.1 Burkholderiales bacterium | reverse complement strand
GGCGAGGGAGGCGCCGAGGACGCCGTCGCCGACGAGCAGGTTGGTGCCTTTGCGCACGTCGCGGATCTCCCACGTCGGCAAGCCATCGCCGATGAAGGCGGCCATGTGCCAGAGCGCTTTCATCGGCACGCCGGTGACGCTGAAGGGAACGACCGACGGCGAATGGTTGTGCACGACGGCGAGCACATCGGGCCGCGCCTTGAAGATCTCGCCGTGGATGAAGCGCTCGGTCACTGACTCGCGCCCCTGGGCGTCGAGCGGATTGCTGTCCAGATCGTATTCGAGGATGTCCTCGCCCTGCACGCGCTCCGGCGCGAGCGAGCGCGCGAGGTAGTAGCGCTGCGGGTTGGTCGGCGAGCGCAGGCTGACGTGCCCGTAGGCGTCGATCACGCCGTACTCGGCGAGGATGCGATATGCGGCAACGAGGTCGTCGAGATGGTCCATGTCAGTCCGCCTTGATTCCGGCCGCCTTCACTACGCGGGTCCAGTCCGCAAGCTCGCGCTTCACCCGCTCGCCGAGCGCTCCGGGCGTGCCGCCCTCGGGCACCAGGCCCTGCTTCGCGATCACGTCCTTCACGTCCGCCTCCTGGAGGAGCTCGTTCATCTCGCGGTTCACCTTCGCCACGATGGCCGCGGGAGTCTCCGCCGGCGCAAAGATGGCGTACCAGGTCTCGACTTCCATCTCGGGCAGGCCCGCTTCTCTCATCGTCGGCACGTCGGGGAAGGCATCCGAGCGCTTCGCGCTCATCACCGCGAGCATGCGCAGGCGTCCCGACTGCACGTGCGGCGCGACGGTCTGCAGCGCGGAGACCATCGCCTGCACGTGCCCGCCGACCAGATCGGAGATCGCGCCGGCCGCGCCTTTGTACGGCACATGGACGATGTCGATGCCGGTCTCGAGCTTGAGCAGCTCCATCGCCAGATGCTGGGGCCCGCCGTTGCCCGGCGAGGAGTAGTAGAGCTTGCCCGGCTGCGATTTGACCAGGCCGACGAACTCGCGCATCGACTTCGCCGGCACCTGCGGGTTGATGTAGACGCCGAGCGCGCCGGTGGCGAGCAGCGCGATCGGCGCGAAGTCCTTCACCGGGTCGAAGGGCGCGGGCTTCAGCGCCGGGTTGGTGGTGAACGACGTCGCGGTAAGGAGGAGCGTGTAGCCGTCGGGCGCCGCCTTCGCCGCCTCGGCCGCGCCGATGTTGCCGGTCGCGCCGGGGCGGTTGTCGGTGACCACCGCCGTCTTCCAGCGCTCGGCAATCTTCGGGCCGAGCACGCGCGACAGGATGTCGGCGCCGGTGCCGGGCGTATAGGGAACGATGATGTGGATCGGCCGGGACGGATAGTCCTGTGCCGCCGCGGAAATCGCGCAGACGAGAAACAGTCCAGCCAGCAGGCGCGCCATGCCAATATTATGGAAGCATGAGCGCGCAAATGGGTACGCGAGCGCTGGTCCTCAACGAACCAAAGGCCCTGCGTTTCGAAATCAACCGCGCCGCGCTGGTCGATCCCGCGATCTTCGCCGCCGAGCGCGAGAAAGTCTTCGAGCGCTGCTGGCTCTACGTCGGCCACGAGTCCGAGGTGCGCAAGCCCGGCGATTTCAGGACGCGCATGATCTGCGGCCGGCCGATCCTCTTCTGCCGCGACAGCACGAACGAGCTGCGCGTCTTTCTGAACACCTGCCGCCATCGCGGCACTGTCGTGTGCCGCGAGACCGAGGGCAACGCCGAGCGCTATACCTGCTTCTATCACGGCTGGACCTACGACCGCGACGGCAAGCTCTACGC
>DASQAW010000568.1:0-2146 GCA_035635495.1 Burkholderiales bacterium | reverse complement strand
CGTGTCGGCACGTTTCACGCTCGTGATCGCGAGTGCCTTCAGCTTGCCGGCCCGGATGTGCGAGAGCAGGATGGGGACGTCGAAGATGCCCATCTGCACCTGCCCGCCGACGAGGTCGGTCACCGCCGGCGCCGCGCCCTTGTAGGGCACGTGCACGATGTCGATCTTGGCCTCGGCCTTCAGCAATTCGCCTGCGAGGTGGGTGATGCTACCGGCGCCGGCCGAGCCGAAGTTGACCTTGCCGGGATTCGCCTTCGCATAGGCGATGAGATCCGCGAAGTCCTTGACCGGCATCGAGGGATGCACCGCGAGCACTTCCGGCACGCGCACGACCAGCGTGATGAGCGCGATGTCCTTCTTGATGTCGTAGGGCAGCCGTGTAAGCGAGAACGGCGCGATCACCAGGGGCGAGGCGCTGTTGCAGACGATGGTGTAGCCGTCCGGCGCCGCCTTCACGCCGCGCTCGACGCCGAGCACCCCGCCGACGCCGGGAATGTTCTCGACGACCACCGGCTGGCCGAGATCCCCCGCCATCCCGTGCGCCAGCGCGCGGCCAAAGATGTCGGCCGGCCCGCCCGCCGGGAAGCCGATCACCATGTGCACCGGCTTGGTTGGATAGCTCTGCGCCCACGCCATCAGGGGCACCAGCAGCGCCAGAAATCCAAGCAGTCTCATCTCTCCTCCTTTTCTAATCACAGCGAACCGTCATGCCGCCATCGACCACGATCTCCGCGCCAGTGATGAAGCGCGCCTCGTCCGAGGCGAGAAACAGCACGGCATTGGCCGTATCCCTGCCGTCGCCTGCGAAGCCCAATGGAATCCTCTTCTGGCGCGATTTCAAAAGGGCTTCGACATCGCCGCCCATGCGCTGCTTCGCCAGGCGCGCCTCCACCATCGGCGTGTGGAGCTGTCCCGGCACCACGCTGTTGACCCGAATGCCCTTCGGCGCGTACTGCACCGCCACGACGCGCGTCAGCTGGATCACGCCAGCCTTGGTGGCGGCGTAGGCGACCTGCGCCGAGCCGCTCCAGCGGATGCCGGAGGCCGAGGCGATGTTCACGATCGCGCCAGAGCCTTGCTTCTCCATCACCGGCAGGGCGTGCTTGCAGGCGAGGAACACGCTTTTCAGGTTGAGATCGACCTGCGCGTCCCAGACCTCCTCGGTCATCTCCACCGGCCCGCCGGGAGCCGAGCCGCCGACGTTGTTCACCAGCACGTCGAGGCGCCCGAACTTGTCGACGCACGCCCGGATCATGGCGGCCACCGCCTTGCCGTCGGTGACGTCGCACAGGTGCGTCGCGATGCCGGGCGCTTTATTCATCGTCTCGCCCAGGCTCGCGGCATCGCGATCGACCGCGAAAACCTTCGCGCCTTCCTCGACGAAGCGCACGACCGTCGCGCGCCCGTTGCCCCAGCCCGGCCCGATCGATCCGGCGCCGGTGATGATCGCGACCTTGTCCTTAAGACGCGAACCCATAGAAGAGCCGTGGATTGTCGACCAGGAGCCGCCGGCGCTCGGCTTCGCCCGGCGCGATTTCCGACAGCAAGTCGACCAGCTCGCCGTCGTCGGGCACTTCCTTGAGATTCGGATGCGGCCAGTCGGTGCCCCAGAGCGCGCGATCGCCGAAGTCGGCGACCAGCTTTCTCGCGTACGGCACGGCGTCCTTCCACGGCGCGCTCTGCCGTGAGATGCGCTCGGAGCCGCTCACCTTGACCCATAGGTGCTTCTTGCCCATCAGCGCCAGCAGCGCGCGGAAGTCGGCATGCTCCAGCCCCTTGCCGGCGTCGATGCGGCCCATGTGGTCGATCACCACCGGCACCGGCGAGCGCGCGAGCGCCGGGCTGAGCTCGGCGATGCGCGGGCCATGCGTATGGATCTGCAGGTGCCAGCCGATCTCGGCGAGCCGCTTCGCCATCTCCAGCACGTCCTCGATCGAATCGCCCTTGCCGAGATGCTCCATGAAGTGGAAGCGCACGCCGCGGAAGCCTTGCTCGTGCAACCGCTTCAATTCCTTCATGCCGGTGCTGGCGGGAACCAGCGCCACGCCGCGGTAGTTCTGGTTCGCGGCGAGCAGGTCGGCCGCCGCCGAGTTGTCGAATCCATGCGCAGCCGACTGCACCACCACGCCGCGCTCGATGCCCATCT
>DASQAW010000567.1:0-12867 GCA_035635495.1 Burkholderiales bacterium | reverse complement strand
GATCGTCGCCGAGTGAGCTTCGGCGCAAAGCTGCTCGGCTACTTCACCGGCAGCATGATGACCAAGCTGATCGAGATCGGCTACGACACCGGGCTGTTCGAAGCCTCGCGCGCCGGTCCGGCGACGAGCGAAGAGCTCGCGAGGCGCGCAGGTTTGAAAGAGCGCTATGTGCGCGAATGGCTCGGCGCGATGGCTACGAGCGGCATCTATCGCTACGACGCCAAGAGCAAGCGTTACGCGTTGCCGGAGGAGCACGCGGCGCTGCTCACCGGCCAGTCGGCGCAGAACCTCTCGCCGCACGCGAAGATCATCGAGCATTTCGGCTCGCATCTCGCCAAGCTCAAGGCCTGCTTCCGCGAAGGCGGCGGCATTCCGTATTCGGCGTACCGGCCGGTGTTCACGCAATGCATGGACGACGTCTGGCGCCGGATCTACGACCAGATGCTCGTCCCTGGCTTCATCGGCGCGGTGCCGGGACTCACCGACGCGCTCGAGCGCGGCATCACCGTGCTGGACGTCGGCTGCGGAACCGGGCACGCCGCGAATGTTTTGGCAAGGCGCTTCCCGAAGTCGAGGTTCGCGGGCTACGACATCGGCGAGGACGCGATCGACGCCGCGCGCAAGGAAACGGGCGAGATGGGGCTCACGAACACCCGGTTCGAGGTGCGCGATGTGGCAGCGCTGCCTGCCGCGCCGAAATTCAACCTGATTACCGCGTTCGACGCGATCCACGACCAGAAGGATCCGGACGCGGTGCTGCACGGCGTGCGCGGCGCGCTGAACGATGGCGGCGCCTTCCTGATGATCGACTTCAAGTTTTCCAGCCGTGTCGAAGACAACCTGGCCAATCCCTATGCACCGCTCTACTACGGCACCAGCCTGATGCATTGCATGCCGGTGTCGCTCGCGGTGGGCGGCAAGGGCCTCGGCACCGTATGGGGCGAGCAGACGGCGCGCGAGATGCTGGGCGAGGCGGGGTTCAAGAGCATCCAGGTGCTCGACACGCCGCGGCCGCAGAACTACATGTTCGTATGCCGCGCCTAGGTGCCGGTGAACCTAACAAGGAGGCCCACATGAACCGCTTCATCTTCGCGCTGCTGCTCGGAGTGGCGAGCACCGGTCACGCACAGGATGCGGTCCAGACCGTGCTGCGGGCAGCGCCGCAACTCGTCGCCTTCGCCGGGTCGCCCGAGAACTTCTACAGCCTGGTCATCGGCCTGACCGAGGGCACGCCCGCGCAGCTTGCCGCCCCGGGCACCGAGGGCTTCAGGCGTGTCACCACCTTCAGCCCGCGGACCAAGCTCAGCGCCGGACAGGCCGCCGCAGTGCTCGAGCGCGCGCGCCAGGATCTCGAGCTCCTCGGAATCCTGCGGCCCACACCCGAGCAGCTCAGCGTCGTGCTCGCCGGCGGCGTGCTCGATACCCCCACGGGCCGCACGCAGATGCGCGGCGTGCTGCCGCAGGGCCCGCGTGCGGAAGTGCGCTCGCAGCTCGAGCCTGACCTGAACCCGCCTTCGGCCGACGAGCGCGCATTCGCGCGGCTGCCGACCGAGATCCAGTCCCTGCTGGCCGGCATGCCGCCGCGCGAAGCCTTGCTGAAGGTGGAGCTCGCGCACCAGCACCTGATCGCGGTGGGCAACCCGCATCCATCCGGCGAGCAGCTTCGTGCGATGGTGCAGCAGGTGCTCGCGCCGCAATCGACCGGCTATTCCGTGGCGAGTACCAGCGCCGGGACCACGAGCTTGCCGCCGATGAGCCCGCTCGTCGCGCCTTACCTTCCGGCGACGCGTTAGGCGTTCGTATTTGTTCCCATGCCGCGCCTAAGCGCCCGCGAGGTCACGTACCGGAAGGCGGCGCGGCACGCGGGCCTGCGCTACGTCACCGACGGCGTGCGCGGCATCCGCCGCAAGCGCGTCGGCGGCGGCTGGGCCTACTACGCGCCGGGCGGCGTGCGCATCAGGGACAAGGGCGAGCGTAAAAGGCTTAACCGCCTTGCGATACCGCCGGCATGGACCGATGTCTGGATCTGTCCGGATCCGGAAGGCCATATCCAGGCGACCGGGGCCGACGCGCGCGGGCGCAAGCAGTACCGCTATCACCCCGGCTATCGCGAAGCGCGCGACCGCTCGAAGTTCCGGCGCATGCTCGAATTCAGCGAGGTGCTGCCGCGCCTGCGCGAGCGGATCGAGCGCGACCTGCGCGCCGCGGATCTGAGCCGCAGGCAGCTCCTCGCGACCGTGGTGATGCTGCTCGACAAGACGCTGATCCGCGTCGGCAACGACGAGTACATGCGCTCGAACCGCTCGTACGGCCTGACCACGCTGCGGCGCCGGCACCTCCAGATCGACGGCTCGGTGCTGCGCTTCAGCTTCCGCGGCAAGAGCGGCGTCGAGCACACCATCGCCGTGTCCGACCCGCGCCTTGCGCGCATCATCCAGCGCTGCCGCGACCTGCCGGGGCAGGAGCTGTTCCAGTATCTGGACGGGCGCAAGCGCCACCTCGTCTCCTCCGACGACGTTAACGACTATCTGCGCGAGATCTCCGGCCGCGACATCACGGCGAAGGATTTCCGCACCTGGGGCGGGACCATGCTCGCCGCGGTGGAGCTGCGCCGTCTCGGCGAGGCGGCGAGCCGCCGCGAAGCGGACCGCAACGTGATCGCGGCGATCGACGCGGTGGCCGAACGCCTGGGGAATACGCGCGCCGTGTGCCGCAAGTACTACGTGCACCCGGTGCTCATCAGCGCCTACCTCATGGGCGAGACCATCCCGCAGTCGCCGCCGATCCGCCGCACGCGCCGCCACCGCGGCGCGGCGCTGCGGCGCGACGAGGTTATCGTGCTGCAGTTCCTGCAGGAGCGGCTCTAGGACCAAGGTCCCATATCGAGCGCCGCGGGGATTGACTAAGGTGCTCGGCATGAGACCGCCACTCGCCCTGGCCGCGCTCGTCTGGCTCGCGGCCGCCTGCGCAAGCATCGATGCCAAGACGACGCAATACGTGGGCGCGCCGAGGTTCGCCCCGAGCGATGCGAAGACGGTGCAGATCCTCCGCGCCGAGCCGACGCAGCCGCACGACAAGCTCGGCGAGGTAATGCTGGAGGTGCCGACCGAACCCGGGCCGCCGGTCGAAGAGATCGAGCAGCGCCTGCGCGAGGAAGCAGCGACGCTCGGTGCCAGCGCCGTGGTGGTGGTGTTCGACCGGATGCAGCCGGTCGGCGCCTTCGTCAGCGGCGGCTGGTACACGCGCACCGTCGACGTGGTGGAGGAACGCAAGATCGTCGGCGTCGCGATCCGCACCCGTTGACCTGGCTACGCCTCTGCTTGATTGCGGGCGTGCTCGGTGCGCTGAGCGGCCTTGCGTGCGCCGCAGACAAGAAGCACGCATCCGGGTCGCAGTTGCCCGAGGTGCCGGCAACGCTCACCCCGGAGCAGGCCGATGCATTTCTCGCCAAGCTCACGGATGCCCAGGCGCGCGCGCTGCTTGCGCATCAGCTGCATGCGAGCGCGGAGAAGCGCGCGAGCGCACCCCCAGCCGCGGAGAGCGGCGGCCTCGGCTCGTTGGTCGTGCGCGTGGCCGGGGAACTCGACAGCGCGCAGGTCGATAGCGACAAGCGCAGGGCGGTGGTGGCACAAGGAACGGCGCTGCTCCCCGCCGCGCTCGCCTCCGGCGCGGCGCAGGTATTCGGCGGCAGTGCCGTGCTGCAGCTTGCGCTCCTCGCGGCCGTGCTGCTCGCCGGCGCCGCGGCGTCGTGGGCGGCGCGGCGCGCCTTGCGGCCGCACGGGCTGCAACCCGAGGTCGGCGCCGATGCCAAGGCGGTGGCACGGGTCTCGACGGGCGCGCTGCGCTTCGTGCTCGATCTCTTGACGTTCGCCGCATTCGCGCTCGTCACGCTCGCCTTTGCGCATGCATTCACCGGCGCGGGAACACCCGCGCGCACTTTCGTCGTCGCCTATGTGACCGGCGCGATCCTTGTCTCGGCTGGCGCCGTCGCGCTGCGCGCCCTGCTCGCACCGGACTCGTCGCCCCTGCGCCTCGTCCCGCTGTCGGAACCCGGCGCCCGCTTCCTCTACCGATGGCTCCTCGCCGTGTGGGCCCTGATGGTATTCGCCTCGCTGAGTGCGGAGCTCTTCATCGGTGCCGGCGCCGCGCGCGAGGCGCAGATGATGCTGACGGTGATCGCCGGCTCGGCGGTCGGCGCGACCCTGATCGCGATGATCGTCGCGGCGCGTCCGCTCGTCGCCACCGGCGCGCGCCTGCCGGCGCTCCTGGCGAAGACCTGGCCCGCGCTGGCGATCCTCTATGTGCTCAGCGTGTGGCTGTTCTGGACCGCCGCGGTGCTGGACGGCAAGCCGGCGCGCGTCGGCGCCGCCGCGGCGTCGCTCGGCATCCTGCTCGCCTTCCCGTTGTTCGATCACTGGATCGGCCGTGCCATCGACGACCTGGTTGGACAGTCCGGAAGCGACAGCGCTCTGCGGCGCCATGGAGCGGGCCAGCCGCTCCGCTGGGCGATGCGCGTGCTCCTCGCCGTGCTGCTCGTCAGCGCCGCGAACGAGCTGTGGGGCTTCCAGGTGTTCGAATGGCAGGCGAGCCTGCGCCATGCGCTGCTCGGCGCGAGCTTCGACCTGATCGCGGCGTTTGCCGTAGCGGTGCTCGGCTGGCAGTTCATCAAGGTGGCGATCGACCGGCGGCTCGAGGTGCACGAGGTCGACGGCGTGCGCGTCGAGCCGAGCCAGCGGCTGCGCACGCTGCTGCCGCTGGCGCGGGTGTTCCTGGTCACCGCGCTGATCGCCACCACCGTGATGCTGGTGCTCTCCGGACTCGGCTTGAACATCGGACCGCTACTCGCCGGCGCCGGGATCCTCGGCCTGGCCATCGGCTTCGGCGCGCAGACCCTGGTGCGCGACATCATCACCGGCGTGTTCCTGATCATGGACGACGCCTTCCGCGTCGGCGAGTACATCCAGAGCGGCAACTACAAGGGCACGGTGGAGTCGATCGGCCTGCGCTCGGTGAAGCTGCGCCACCACCGCGGCCCGATCTACGTCGTGCCCTTCGGCGAGCTGCGCGGCGTGCAGAACCTGGCGCGCGACTGGGTGATCCACAAATTCACCATCGGCATCACCTACGACAGCGACCTCGAGAAGGCGAGGAAGCTGGTGAAAAAGATCGGCCAGCAGCTCGCCGAGGACCCGGAATACAAGGACACCATCCTCGAGCCGCTCAAGATGCAGGGCGTGGAGGAGTTCGGCGACTTCGCCATCCAGGTGCGCATGAAGATGATGACGCGGCCGGGCGACAAGCAGTTCGGGCTGAAGCGCAAGGCCCACGCCCTGATCAAGAAGGCGTTCGACGCGAACGGCATCAAGTTCGCCTTCCCGACGGTGCAGATCGCGGGCGGCGGCGGCGACGTCGCGGTGGCCGCGGCGGCGACGCGGCTGCCGGCCATAACGGGCGAGCAGGCCGCCTGAGCGCCATGCGGCTCTTTCCCGCTGTAATGCTGCTGATGCTCGCATCCGGTTGCGCCGGCATGGGCGCGAGCGACTGCGCGGCGGACCCGTTCCAGCTCGGCGAGCGCGACGGCGTGCTCGGTTCCAACGAAGTCGAGCGCCATGCCGCACGTTGCGGCGCGACCTTCGATGCCGGGCGCTACCGGGAAGGCTATGCCGAGGGATTCTCGCGGCGCCCGCGCCCGCTCTGGTAACGCTCGCCTCCTGATCTGCGCCGCGGCGCTCGCCTGCGCCTGCCAGGCCACGGCGCAGGAAAAGGACAAGCGCAGCCTCTTCACCGACCCGCAGGACGGCGCGCTCGACGCGTCTGAATGGCTGCTCGACCGCAAGGGCTTCCTGCCGGTGCCGATCGTCATCACCGAGCCGGCGGTGGGCTACGGTGCGGGCGCGGCGCTGCTGTTCTTCCGCGAGTCGATCCGCGAGCGCACGGAGAAAGCCGGTCAAGGCCATCGCCTCACGCCGCCGGATATCTACCTCGCGGCGTTCGCCGCAACCGAAAACGGCACCAAGGTGGTCGGCGCGGGAGGCCTGGTGACCTTCGACGACGACCGCTGGCGCTGGCGCGGCGGCATCGGGCTGCCCGACGTCAACCTCGACTTCTACGGCGCGGGCGGCAAGCTCGGCACCGGCGACCACAAGATCGGCTACAACATCGACGGCCTGTTCTCCACGCAGCAGGTGATGCGGCGCCTCGGCGAGAGCAACAATTGGATCGTCGCGCGGTGGGTCTACCTCGACCTCGACGCGAGCTTCGACTCCTCGCGTCCCGAGCCGGTGCTGCCGCCGCGCTCGCGCGCCGCGCGCAGCTCGGGCCTCGGCGGCTCGCTCGAGCACGACTCGCGCGACAACTTCTTCACCGCGGCGAGCGGCTGGAAGGGATCGATCGAAGGGATTTTCTACTCGCCCGACTATGGCAGCGACGCCAAATACCAGACCTACCGCGCCCTCGCGTTCGGCTACGCGCCGCTTTGGGAAGAGTTCGTGCTGGGCGGCCGCATCGACGCGCGCACCGCACGCGGCGACGTCCCGTTCTACCAGCTGCCCTTCATCGAGCTGCGCGGCATTCCGGTCGTGCGCTACCAGGACCAGAGCGCGGGCGCGTTGGAAACCGAGCTTCGCTGGAACGTGACGCCGCGCTGGGCGCTGATCGGCTTCCTCGGCTACGGCCGCGCCTGGGGTACGAGCACGAGCTTCGGCGACGCCGACTCCGTGACCACCAAGGGCGCCGGCTTTCGCTACCTCATCGCGCGCCGCCTGGGCTTGTACGCGGGAGTCGATATCGCCAAGGGGCCGGAGGACACCGCGCTATACATCCAGGCGGGGAGCGCGTGGCGCTAAGTCGGGAATAGGACGGTTGGACCAAGGTCCCATGGCGGGCTTATGGCGGTCGGTCAAGAATCGAGAGCGAAGGAGATCAAGATGGCCTGGAAGATTGCAGCGGCCGCCGCGGTAGGGCTGGCGCTAAGCGCGAGCGCGCCGGCGATAGCGCAGCACCACTGGGGCTACAGCGGCGAAGCCGCGCCACAAAACTGGGGCAAGCTCGCTCCGGAGTTCGCCACGTGCGCGATCGGCAAGAGCCAATCGCCGATCGACATCAGCAAGTCCACCCAGCACGCCCCGACGCCGGTCCGGCTCGACTACAAGAAGGGCACCACGGAGATCCTGAACAACGGCCACACCGTACAGGTCAACTACCAGCCGGGCAGCTCGCTGACGGTCGACGGCCGCAGCTTCGAGCTGAAGCAGTTCCACTTCCACGCGCCCAGCGAGAACACGTTCAACGGCAAGCACTTTCCGCTCGAAGGCCACATGGTGCACGCGGACAAGAACGGCAACCTCGTGGTGGTTGCAGTCATGTTCACCGACGGCGTGGCCAACCCCTTGCTCGCCTCGCTGTGGAAGGTGATGCCGGCCAAGGAAGACGAGAAGAAGGCGCTGGCACAGCCGCTTAGCGCAGTGCAGATGCTTCCCTCGGAGCGCCACTACTACCTGTTCACCGGCTCGCTGACGACGCCGCCCTGCTCCGAGGGAGTTCTGTGGCTGATCATGCAGAAGCCGGTGACCGCATCCAAGGCGCAGATCGACGCGTTCGCCCAAGCCATCGGCTTTCCGAACAACCGGCCGGTACAGCCGCTGAACGCGCGCGAAGTACTCAGTCGCTAGTGCGGACCCGGTCAGCGGTGGGACCAAGGTCCCATTTCGCTCTTCGCCGCGGCAGCCCACACTGACTGCTCTGGTCGGGTGCGGGCCCCGGAACAACGCGGCGACCAACGCGCCGAGCGGACACATCTCCCTCCCATTGGACCTCGGCGACTCGCAGCCCGGGAGAACGCCTGCACCCGGCCTTTTCTTCCATCGACGACCTGGGACCAAAGTCCAATTTCGCCCGTCCGCGGGCCTGCGCAAACTGGGGCATGAAAATCATCGCTCTTGCGTTTGCCATGCCCCTCATCGCCGGGTGCGCCGCCATGAACGAGAAGGTCGATGCCTCGCGCCAGGACCGCTGCCAGCGCGCCGACTGGGCAATGGTCGGCGAGCGCGACGGCGCGACGTCGGGAAACCAGACCTTGCTTAGCGACCGGTACGCGTACATCTGCGGCGATATGTACAACGACCAAGCCTACAAAGAAGGCTTCGCCAAGGGCTTCGCCCGCCGGCCGAAACCGGTCTCGTAAGGAGGCGCCATGCGACTGTTGCTGGTCACCGCTTGCACGGTGCTCGTTTTGGGATGCGAGAGCATGAGCCAGAAGATCGACGCGTCGCGCCAGGAGCGCTGCCACAAGGCTGACTGGGCGATGGTGGGTGAGCGCGACGGCGTCGAAGGCGCAACGACGATGGCCGATCGCTACGCGCACATCTGCGGCGAGCTGTACAACGCCACCGCGTACAAGGAAGGGCTGCAAAAGGGACTGGCGCGCCGGCCGCGCCCGCCGGTGTAGTCCTACTCGGCGTATCCCTGCAGCAGGTAGAGCGCCTCCAGGATGGCGGGCGCCGGGCCGAGGCGCCCGAACCACTTGCCGTAGATCTCGCTGATCCCGCCCTCCCGGTAGAGGCCGGCGAGCGCGCGATCGACGGCGAGGCGGAAGTCGGAATCGCCGCGGCGCAGGGGCAACGCGTACGCTTCCACGGTGTAGATGTCGTCGAGCAGCCGGTACGAGTTCGGATTCGCGCTGGTCGCCGCCGCGCCGAAGAGAGCGACGCGATCGGAGACCAGCCCGTCGACCGTACCCTTGTCGAGCATCTCGAGCCCTTCCGCGCGCGTCGTCACGGGGACGAGCTGCGCGTCGACGCGCAGCTTGTCGAGCGTCTGGCGGATGCCGCGCTCGGTGGTCGTGCCCGAGAGGACGGCGATGCGCTTGCCGCCGAAGTCGCCGAGGCGGCGCATGGTCTCACTCGCCCGCACCAGCACGCTGGCGCCGTCGACGAAGGTCATCAGGCTGAAATCGACCAGCTCCTGGCGCGAGAGCGTCCGGCTGGTAGTGCTGCATTCGAGGTCGACCTGCCCCTTGCGCACCGCCTCTAGCCGGTTCTGGACGGTGAGGGCCACCCAGCGGGTGTCGAGCTTGGTCAGCTTGAGCTGGCGGCGCAGGTCTCCCACGATGCGCCTGCAGAGCTCGACCGAATAGCCCTGCGGCTCGCCTTCGTGGACGAAGGAGAAGGGCACCGCGCCCTCGACGTAGCCGAGCGTGATCGTCCCGCTCTTGCGGATCTTGTCGAGCGTTGGTGATTGCGCCAGGCAGTCGCTTGCCATGAGGCACAGCGCGAGTGCGAAGCAGTGTCTTTTCATTCCCTTGTCTCCGGTTAGAAGCGCACCATCAGGTAGACCTGCGGTCCCCAGTAGCCGTAGTCGAAGCCGCCCTGCCAGTCGTTCCTGCTCAGCTTGGTGTCTACCTTGAACGCGTCGAGCGCGGCGCCGCCGGCAAGATGGCGCGTGAAGCGGTATTCGGCGTGCAATCGCGCGCTCACCAGGTTGCCCTTGAAATGCCACGTCTCCTGGCCGAACTGCAGCGCAAAGGCCGCCGCCGTGGCGCCCGCCGACCAGCGCTCGGAGAAATGGTGGTCGTAGCGCAGGCCGAACAGCGGCAGCGGGACGTTGGCGTTGGCGCTCGCCTCGTTGGAGGAGCTTCGTGGACCGAAGGACGTCGACCCCTCCACGCGGAAGCTGAGACGGCTCCAGTGCAGGCCCGCGGTCAGGGCGAACTCGTCGCGCTCCCGCTTGACGAGCGAGTACGAATAGGTGATTGGCAGGATCTCGAGCCGCAGCTGCGACTGCAGGTTGGCCCCGATCGGAAAGATCTTGTCGTCGATGTGCAGGTCGCGGTCGATCGCGCGCTCGCCGCGCAGGGTGAAGCGGCTGTAGGTGAAGCCCAGGCGGTGGCGCGGCGCGAAGCGCCATTCCACGCCGAACCAGCCGCCGGAGGTGTTCTGGTCGACGCCGAGGTCGTCGCCGGGGTCGAAGCGATCGCCCGTGCCGGTCTGCTCGCCGTCCACCTGCATCTTGGAGCGGAAGGCGGGGAGAAAGGCCCCCAGCATGACGGTGAATTTTTCGTCACCGGGCTTGATCACGTCCTCCGCGCCGGCCGCGCCGGAGAGCGCGGCCAGGGCGGCGCCTAGCATGCGCAGGGCGCGGGACATTGTTCCTACGTTAGCCGCGAGAGTCGGCGCGCGGCATTGGACCTTGGTCCCATAGCTGCGGGCATCGGCCAATAGGAGCATCGGCGCCATGGGCAAGATGCCGATGCTGTGTGCCGCGACGCTGCTCATCGCCGCCGGCTGCTCGAAGGAAGCTCCGGCACCGCAGCGGCCGCCGCCGCAGGTCGGCGTCACGACCGTGGCGGCCGCGACGATACCGAACACGATCACCTTCGTGGCGCAGACCGAGAGCTCGCGGCAGGTCGACATCGTGGCGCGCGTCTCGGGCTTCCTCGACCGGATCGCCTATCGCGAAGGCGAGCTGGTGAAGGAGGGCGAGGTGCTCTTCGAGCTCGACCGCAAGCCTTTCCAGGCGCAGCTCGACTCGGCCAAAGGCGAGCTGCTCGCCCAGCGGGCCCGCTTCGCCACCGCCAAGGCGAACCTCGAGCGGGTGAAGCCGCTCGCCGAGCAGGACGCGCTGTCGCGTGCCGACCTCGACCGCGCGCAGGGTGATTACGACTCGGCCGCGGCGGCGGTGTTCTCCGCCGGCGCGAAGCTGCGCGAAGCCGAGCTGAACCTCGGCTACACCGTGATCCGCGCGCCGGTGCTGGGGCTCGCCAGCCGCGCGACGCAGCGCCAGGGCGCTTACATCAACGCGATGTCAGAAGGTGCGCGGCTCACCTACGTCGCGGCGATCGATCCGATGTGGGTGAACTTCAGCGTTTCGCAGAACCAGATGGCGCGCATCCGCAACGAGATGGCCGCGGGCCGCGTGGCGCTGCCCAAGGACGAGGTGCTGCAGGTGATGCTGGTGCTATCCGACGGATCGGCCTATCCGGAGAAGGGCAAGATCGATTTCACCGACCCTTCGTTCAGCCAGGACACGGGCGCGTTCCTGGTGCGCGCGGTCATTCCCAACCCGGAGCGCGCGCTGCGCCCGGGCATGTTCGTCACCGCGCGAGTCGAGGGCATCGTGCGGCCGGGCGCGATCGTGGTGCCGCAGCTCGCCGTGCAGCAGGGGTCGAAGGGACACCTCGTGTACGTGGTCAAGGCCGACAACGTCGCCGAAGTGCGGCCGGTCGTGGTCGGCGACTACTACGGCGACAAGGACATCATCATCGTCGACGGCTTGAAGTCCGGCGAGCGCGTAGTGACCGAAGGCGTGCTGCAGGTGATGCCCGGCAAGCCGGTGCAGATCGCGCCAGCACAGAAGCAGAAGCCCTAGATGTTCACCCACTTCTTCATCGACCGCCCGATCCTGTCGTCGGTCGTCTCGATCCTGATCGTGCTGGCGGGGGCGGTATCGCTGTCGGTGCTGTCGATCGAGCAATACCCCGAGATGGCGCCGCCCGAAGTCACGGTCGACGCGATCTATCCGGGCGCGACCGCGGAAGTGATCGCGAGCAACGTTGCCGCGCCGATCGAAGTGCAGATGAACGGCATCGACAACCTGCTCTACTACTACTCGACCAGCTCCTCCACCGGCAACGCGCAGATCGTCGTCACCTTCAAGCCGGGCAGCAACACCGACATCAACCAGGTGAACGTGCAGAACAAGCTCACCCAGGCGACGCCGATGATTCCGCAGGCGGTGGTGCAGCAGGGCCTGATCGTCGACAAGAACATGCCGGGGATCATGATGGTGGTGTCGGTCTATTCGCCCGACGAGCGCTACGACACCGCTTACGTCGACAACTACACCAACCTCTACGTCCTCGAGGAGCTCAAGCGCATCCCGGGCGCCAACCGCTCCTCGGTGTTCGGCTCGCCGGACATCGCCATGCGCATCTGGCTGCGCCCCGACCGCATGGCGCAGCTCGGCGTCACGGTGCAGGAGGTGGCGGCAGCGATACAGAGCCAGAACCAGTCGTTCGGCATCGGCAGCCTCGGCGCGCCGCCCTCGCTGCCCGGGGTCGAGCAGCAGTACGTGGTCACGGCGCAGGGATTGCTCAGCAAGCCCGAGGAGTTCGAGAACATCATCGTGCGCAGCGCGAAGGAAGGCGTGTCGAGCCTGCGCCTTCGCGATATCGGCCGCGTCGAGCTTGCCAAGCGCGACTACTCGATGTCGAGCCGGCTGAACGGCCGCACCGCAACCACCATCGGCATCTACCAGCGGCCCGGGGCGAATGCGATCGAGACCTCGCGCGGCGTGCGCAAGAAGATGGAAGAGCTGAAGGCCAAGTTCCCGAGCGGCCTCGACTACAAGATCGTGCTCGACACGAGCCAGTTCACGGTCTACTCGATCGACAAGGTGGTGCACACCTTCTTCGAGGCCGTGATACTCGTGGTGCTGGTGGTGTTCGTCTTTCTGCAGTCGCTGCGCGCCACCGTCATCCCGATCCTGGCGGTGCCGGTGTCGATCGTGGGCACGTTCACCGGCATGTACATGCTCGGCTTCTCGATCAACATGCTGACGATGTTCGGCATGATCCTCGCCATCGGCCTGGTGGTCGACGACGCGATCGTGGTGGTCGAGAACGTCGAGGTCAACATCACCCAGCACAAGCTCACGCCGCTCGAGGCGGCCAAGCGCGCCATGAGCGAGATCGCCGGCGCGCTGATCTCGATCGTGCTGGTGCTGCTGGCGGTGTTCCTGCCGGTGGCCTTCCTCGGCGGCGTGACCGGCATGCTCTACAAGCAGTTCGCCATCACCATCGCCATCTCCATGGTCATTTCCGGAGTCATGGCGCTGACGCTGTCGCCGGCGCTCGCCGCGCTGGTGATCAAG
>DASQAW010000566.1:0-1834 GCA_035635495.1 Burkholderiales bacterium | reverse complement strand
CGCGAGGCGCCCATGTTCTCGGCCGACCACACCAGCACCGGGTTCACGCTGCGCGCGCCGTGGTAGGTCATGATCACCATCGGATAGAGGCACTCGAGGAAGATCAGCGCCACCTTGGAGAGGCTGCCGATGCCGAAGACGAAGATGAAGATCGGGAAGAGCGCGAGCTTCGGCACCGCATAGGTGCCGGAGAACAGCGGGTCCAGCAGCCCGGCGACGAGCTGCGAGCGGCCCATCACCATGCCGAGCAAGATGCCCACGACCGCCGCCAGCCCGAAGCCGCCGAACGCGCGATAGAGCGAAGTCCAGATCTGCTCCCACGCGTCGGCGCGGGCGAAGAACAGGAAGAACTCGCGGCCGATGCTCACCAGCGATGGGAAGACGATCCTGCTCCACAGCCCGCTCCGCGCCGCCGCCTCCCAGGCGATCAGGATGACGGCGATCGGGATGAGCGGGAGAAAAATAGGGACTGTCCCTGTTTTTCGGCTCATGCGTGGCTCGTGTCCCACGGCAGGAAGTACCTGCGAGAAAAGCGAAGGAGGCGATCCCCGGCGTAGCCGAGGATGGCGATGGCAAGGAGCGAGACGTACATCAGGTCGAAGCGCAGGCCGTTCTCGGCCTCTCTGATCAGGTGGCCGAGCCCCGAGCGCGCGTTGATCATCTCGGTGGCGAACATGACGATGAAGGAGAGCGCGAGCGACACGCGCATGCCGGCGAAGATCAGCGGCAGCGCGGCGGGCAGCACCACGCGGCGGAAGATCTGCGCCTCGCTCGCGCCCATGTTGCGCGCCGACCAGACCAGGATGCGCGGCGTGGCGCGCGCGCCGTAGTAGGCGTTGATGAACATGGGATAGAAGCAGGCCAGCGCGATGATCAGGATCTTGGAGAGGTCGCCGATGCCGAACCAGAGCATGAACACCGGCAGCATCACGATCTTCGGCACCGGGTAGGTGAGGAAGACGAGCGGGCTCAGCATCTGCTCGAAATTGCGCGCGATGCCGGCGGCGAGGCCGAGCGCGATGCCGAGCAGCGTGCCGATGGCGAACCCCGGCAGCGCGCGCAGCAGACTCGCCGCGGCGTGCTCATAGAGCTCCTGCGAGCCGAGCGCCGCGGCGAAGTGCTTAAGGATCTCGAGCGGCCCGAGGAGGTAGGCGGGCAGCCCGCGGAGCGCGGCGAGCTGCCAGACGGTCAGGACGACGAGCAACAGGCCCGCGCCGGCGAGCCTTTGCGCATGCGGCATCCTTCAGATGATAGCCCGACGGCCGATGCCGACGCGGAAGTGCGGCTGCAGAATGGCGAGCAGGCGCGCCTGAAGCTGGCGCTTCTCGAGGCAGTAATCGGCGCCCGCCGCCGCGCAGGCCGCCTCGAACTCGGCATCGCTGTCCTCGGTCATGACGACGACGATCGGCGCATTCGGCAACCGCTTGAGCCGCCGCGCGAGCTCGACGCCGTCGGTCTCGACCATGCGGTGCGCGGTGAGCACGAGATCGGGGCGCTGGCGCTCGATCGCTTCCAGGGCTTCGCTAGCGGATACGGCGGACTCCACCGTCACTTCCCTGAGAAGCGCGCTCAGCCAGCCGACGATGCTGCCGCGGGAATGGAGCGTTTCATCGACCACCAGGACGTGCCGCGCCATGGTCCAGTGTTGCACCGCTGCCCCAAGGCGTAGTTGCCGCCGCAGCTAGCCGGCGGCCTGGGGCGCCACCTTGAGACTGAAGCGTTCCTTCAGGAAGTCGAGCAGCCGCGCCTGCAGGTGGCGCTTTTCGAGCCAGTAATCGGCGCCTACGGCGGCGCAGGCCGCCACGAACTCCGGATCGCTCTGATCGGTCATCAC
>DASQAW010000565.1:0-28241 GCA_035635495.1 Burkholderiales bacterium | reverse complement strand
CGCGGCATCGGCCGCGGTGCGCGCGGCTTCGCCGAGCATGTCATAGGAATGGAGATACGGCGCGTGCTCGGCGCCGCGGCGCACCGCGTCCTCGATCGTCTCGGCGAGCACGAACTGCTCGGCGAGGATGCGCATCGCCTGGCGCACGGCCGCGCGCACCACCGGCTCGCCCAGGCGTGCCACGACATGCTTGAGCGGCGAGGGCTCGTCGTGCCAGCGCGCGAGCTTGCCCGTAAGGAGCAGTGCCCAGTCCGCGGCACTGGCAAGAAGGGAGTCGTCCCCGCTCGGGGCCCAGTTGCCCTGCGACAGCTTCTCCCGCAGCAGGGCGTCGGCCGTCTCCGCGTCCGGGATGCGCAGCAGGGCTTCGGCTACGCACATCAGCGCGACGCCTTCGCGCGTCGAAAGGCCGTAGTGGCGCAGGAACGATTCGGCGCTGAGCGGACCGGGGGGCGTGGCGCGAACGCGCTGCGCGAGGCGCAGCGCCGTGGCCTCGATCGCCGGGCCGCTCGTGGGCTGCAGCGCGCGCAGGCGCTCGAGCGCCTCGGCTTCGGCGATGCGGTGGTGGCGCCGAATGTGGGCGAGCGCCTCGGGCAATATAATCACTGCCAAAATCCTAGCGGAAGAAGCATGGCGGCATCATCTGCACCGAAGGTTCTCTGGCAGCCGGGCGAGCGCGTGGTCGAGGAGGCGCAGCTTACCCAGTTCGCGCGCCAGGTGATCCGGAAGCGCAAGCTCGACGTCAACAGCTACCCCGAGTTTTTCCAGTGGTCGGTCGCCAACCCGGAGGAGTTCTGGTCCGACGTGTGGGACTCCTGCGGCGTGATCGCCTCGCGCAGGGGCTCGACTGTCCTCGCCGACGGCGACAAGATGCCGGGGGCTCACTGGTATCCGGAGGCGCGGCTCAACCTCGCGCAGAACCTGCTCCGCCGTGGCGACCGCGGCGACGCCTTCGTCTTCTGGGACGAGACGGGTTTTAAACGCCGTGTCAGCTACTCGGATCTGACGAGCGACGTCTCGCGCGCTACGCAGGCCCTGACCGCGCTGGGCCTGCGAGCCGGTGATCGGGTCGCGGCGTTCATACCGAACATCCCGCAAGCGGGCATGCTGGCGCTGGCTGCGCTGTCGCAGGGCATCGTCTGGTCCTCGTGCTCGCCCGACTTCGGCGTCGAGGGCGTGCTCGAGCGCTTCGGCCAGATCGAGCCGAAGGTGCTCTTCTGCGCCGACGGCTACCGCTACAACGGCGACGAGCACGATTCGCTCGAGCGCGTGCGCGCCATCGCCGAGAAATTGCCGACGCTGCGCAAGGTGGTCGTCGTGCCGCAGCTCGATCCGCGGGTCGACGTCTCGGACATCCCGAAAGCGGTGACGCTGGAGGAATGGCTGCGCCGCTACCAGCCGGCCGACATCAACTATGCGCAACTGCCCTTCGAGCATCCGGTGTTCATCCTGTTCACCTCGGGCACCACGGGGAAGCCGAAGTGCATCGTGCACGGCGCCGGCGGCACGCTGCTGCAGTCGATCAAGACCTTCAAGCTGCATTTCGACGTGCGGGCAGGCGACCGCTTCTTCTATTACTGCACCACCAACTGGGTGGTGTGGAACGTGCTCTTCACGGGGCTCGCCGCCGAGGCGAGCCTCCTGCTCTACGACGGCTCGCCGTTCGCGAAGGGTGGCCGCATCCTCTTCGATTACGCCGAGCAGGAACGCTGCACGCACTTCGGCACGTCGGCGAAATTCATCGACGCCTGCGCGAAGCGCGATCTGCGGCCCCGCGACACGCACGACCTCGCCGGCCTGCGCATGATCATCTCGACCGGCTCGCCGCTGGTCGCGGAGAGCTACGACTACGTCTACGACGCCTGGAAGCAGGACGTCTGCCTTTCGTCCATCTCCGGCGGCACCGACATCATGGGCGCCTTTGCCGATGCCAACGCCGTGCTGCCGGTCTACCGCGGCGAGATGCAGTGCCGCTCGCTCGGCATGGCGATCGAGGTGTTCGACGAGGCGGGGCAATCGATCGTCGGCCGCAAAGGCGAGCTGGTCTGCACCAAGCCGTTCCCGTCGATGCCCTTGGGGTTCTGGAACGATCGCGGCGGCGAGCGCTACCACGCGGCGTACTTCGCCAAGTATCCGAACGTCTGGTGCCACGGCGACTGGTCGGAGCTGAGCGAGCGCGGCACGATGATCGTCTACGGGCGCTCGGATGCGACGCTCAACCCCGGCGGCGTGCGCATCGGCACCGCGGAGATCTATCGCGTGGTCGAACGCCTCGACGAGGTGGAGGAATCCGTCGCCATCGGCCAGCTCTGGCCGCCCGACAATCCCACCGACACGCGCGTGGTGCTCTTCGTGAAGCTCAGGCCCGGCTACACGCTAGACCAGCATCTCGAGGACCGCATCCGTGCCGACATCAAGCGCCAGGCCTCGCCGCGGCACGTGCCCGCGCGCATCGTGCAGGTGCCGGATGTCCCGCGCACCAAGAACGGCAAGGTGGTGGAGCTCGCCGTGAAAGCCGTGGTGCACGGCATGCCGGTGCCGAACACCGACGCGCTCGCGAACCCCGAGGCGCTGGACTACTTCGAGAACGTCCCGGAGCTCCTGACTTAGCGCCCAGCGGCTAGCGCATCACCTCGCCGATGTGCTCGCGGGTGTCGAGCTCGGAGACGAACTGCTCGAGCTCGGGCCCCAGTGCATCGCGCGCCGAGACGACGCCGACCGGCCGGTCGTGGTCCACGACCGGCACGTGACGGAAGCCGCCCTCGTGCATCAGATGCAGCGCGTGGCCGAACGGCCGGTCCGGTGTGATCGTGCGCGGGTTGGCGGTCATCACCTCGCTCAGGTGCGTCTTCGCCGGATCTCGCCCCTCGGCGACGACCCTAAAGAGTGCATCGCGCTCGGTGAAGATGCCAGTGAGGCGCTCGCCCTCGAGCACGAGCAGCGCGCCGATGCGTCTTTCCTTCATCAGCCTTGCGGCCTCCTCGACGGTGAGCTCGCCGGTGGCGGTGACCGGGACCTGGTTGCCGATGATGCTGCGAACGGGCCGTTGCGGCATGGCTGCCTCCTCCGCATTTTCCTCGTTACGCCACCTTACACTTCCGTCCTCCACATTTGAAGCGGGGTACGCGCCATGGCTGCGCTGACAGGAAAAGTGGCAGTGGTCACCGGCTCGACGAGCGGCATCGGCCTGGGGATCGCGCGGGCGCTGGGCGGCGCGGGCGCCGATCTGATGCTGAACGGCTTTGGCGAAGCGGCGGCGATTGACGCGCTGCGCAAGCAGCTCGCTGCCGAGCTCAAGGTGCGCGTGGGCTACGACGGTGCCGACCTCTCGAAGCCCGCCGCGGTGCGCCACCTCATCGAGCACGCGACCGCCGAGCTTGGCCGGGTCGACGTGCTCGTCAACAACGCCGGCATCCAGCACGTGGCGCCGGTCGAGGAGTTCCCGGACGAGCGCTGGGACGCCGTGATCGCGATCAACCTCTCGGCGAATTTCCACGCCATCAAGGCGGCGCTGCCGCAGATGAAGAAGCGCGGCTGGGGCCGCATCATCAACATTGCTTCGGCGCACGGCCTGGTCGCGTCGACCGACAAGGTGGCCTACGTGACCGCCAAGCACGGCGTGGTGGGCATGACCAAGGTCGTGGCACTGGAAACCGCGAGCACTGGCATCACCTGCAACGCGATCTGCCCCGGCTGGGTGCTGACGCCGCTCGTGCAGAAGCAGATCGACGATCTCGCGCGTCGCGAAAAAATTCCAGAAGCCGAAGCGAAGCGGCGCCTGCTCTCCGAGAAACAGCCTTCCGGGGAGTTCGTCACCACAGAGCAGATCGGCGCGCTTGCGCTCTTCCTCTGCTCGGATGCCGCGGCACAGATTCGCGGCGCCGCGCTTTCGATCGACGGCGGCTGGACCGCGCAGTAAGGCCTTCTGCTGCGATCGCTCGTAGTCCTCCTGTGGGTTACGGCCGCTTATGCGGCCGACCCGCTGCCGGCCCTGCATGCGGCGCGCGACAGCATCACCGCGTCGGGCGTTTCAGCGGGCGGCTACATGGCAGTGCAGTTGCACGTCGCGCATTCCGCGATCGTGTCCGGCGTCGGCGTCATCGCCGGGGGTCCTTACTACTGCGCGCAGGGCAGCCTCTTCACCGCGCTGTACAACTGCACGACGCCCGGCTGGTGGACGCCGCTGCCGCGCCCGGCGTTGTTCAAGACCGAGGCGGATCTGCTGGCCTCGAGCGGGCGCATCGACGCGACCTCGCATCTTGCGAAGTCCCGCGCGTGGCTCTTCACCGGGCGCAACGATCGCACGGTCTATCCGCAGGTGGTCGAAGCGCTGCGCGACTTCTACGCCGGCTACAAGGCGAGCGTCGTCCTGGTCGCCGACAAGCCAGCGGGACATGCGATGGTCACCGAGGACCACGGCAACGCGTGCAGCACCACCGAGCCTCCCTTCATCGTCGATTGCGACTACGACGCCGCGGGTGAGCTCCTGAACTTCCTCTACGGCAAGCTCGCCGCGCCGGCGGCAAAGGAGAGCGGCAGGCTCGTGCGCTTCGACCAGAAGGGTTACGCCGGCGGCGACGCCAAGGCCATCAGCATGGACGACACGGGCTTCGTCTACGTGCCCGAGCGCTGCGCGACCACGCGCTGCCGCGTGCACGTCGCCTTCCATGGCTGCCGGCAAGGCGCGGCGGAAATCGGCGAGCGCTTCGTGCGCGAGGCGGGCTACAACCGCTGGGCAGACAGCAACGCGCTGATCGTGCTCTATCCGCAGGCCATCGGCCGCTCCAGCCCCTTCGTCTACAATCCGCGCGGCTGCTGGGACTGGTGGGGCTACACCGGCGCCACGTACCACACGAAAGCGGGCGCGCAGATCCGCGCGGTCAAGGCGATGCTCGAGCGCCTCGGCGAATGATCAGTTTCCGCGCGCGATCGCTGCGGCGATAGCCTCGATCACCGAGGTCTGCTCGCCGATGGGCGGTTCGAGCTTGATGATCACGTCCGGGTGCTCCTTGCGCGCGCGCGCGGCGAGCTGCGGCAAGTCGTCCTTGACGTGGCCGCCCGCCCCGAGAAACACCGGGATCACGCGGATCGCGCTGACGCCGTCGCGAACCAGCCCGGCGATCGCCTCGTCCAGCGACGGCTGCATGAGCTCGAGGTAGGCGAGCTTCACGGGACCATCCACGCTCTTGGAAAGGCTCGCGGCGAGCTGCTCAAAAGGACGGGCCCACTCGCGATCGCGCGAGCCGTGGGCGAAAAGGACGATGCCGGCCGTCAATGAACGCGCATCAATGTACTGTGTGGCGCCGTCCTTCGTAGATGCCCTGCAGCAGGCGCAGCGAGCCGAGGCTGATGGCACGGTGCGAGAGCGCGTGGCCGAGGTCCTCGACGATGTCGAGGGTCACCGGTACGTGCAGGCCGGCCAGCACGCGCGCGGCGCGCTCCGCATAGACGCGCGAGACTACCGAGTCGAACTCGCCGTGCACGAGGTGGATGCGCGAGCCGATGCGCGCGCCGCGCGCCGGAATTTGCGCGTAGCGCGAGGAGAAGGCGACCACGGCGCCGGCAATCCCGGGGGTCTTCACGGCTTCGAGGGCGACGGTGCCGCCCTGCGAGAAGCCGACCAGCACGGTCCGGCTGGCCGTGACGCCGAAGTTGGTCTGCTCGCGGCGCACGAGGTCCTCGAAGTCCGGCAGCACCGCGGCAACGCGCTCGCGGTGGTTGTCGCAGTTCAAGCCGCGCGTCGGATACCAGTCCTGCGCCGCGCCGCCGCGCGCGTCGGGGTCGAAGCCGCTCGGCACGACCAGCGCCGCGCTCGGAAAACGCGCCTGGAACTTGAACGCGATCGGGATCATCGACTGCGCGGTCGCGCCGCAGCCGTGCAGGAAGACGAACAGGTGGTTGGCGCGGTGCTCTTTCGCGGGGGTGAAACGGAAAACCCGGCCGGAGGACATGCGACAGGGATTGTTACGCCAGCTTGACGGTTCTGTAAACTGATTTGCGTCCTTCCTGAGGTGCCCCATGCAAAAGGCAAGATTTCTAACGGCTTTCTGGGCGTTGGTGAAACCCTACTGGGCGTCGCCGGAACGTCGCAAGGGGCTGCCGCTGCTCGCCATGGTGGTCGGGCTCTCGCTGATGCTCGTGTGGGTGGAAGTGCTGTTCACCACCTGGAACAACGACTTCTTCAATGCGCTGCAAAACAAGGACCAGCCCGAATTCTTCCGCCAGTTCGGCCAGTTCACGCTGATCGCCGTGCTGTACATCGTGAGCGCCGTGTACCGCTTCTACTTCCAGCAGATGCTGCAGATCGAATGGCGCACGTTCCTCACGCAGAAGTTTCTGGCCGAGTGGCTCAAGGACCAGGCGCACTACCGCATGTCGCTCGTCGACCGCGGCACCGACAACCCCGACCAGCGCATCGCCGAGGACCTGCGTCTGTTCGTCGACTCCACGCTGTCCCTCGCGCTCGGCCTGCTTTCCGCCGTAGTCACCCTCGCCACATTCATCACGATATTGTGGAATCTTTCCGGCGCGCTGGAAATCGGCGGCTTCGTCATACCCGGTTACATGGTGTGGGTCGCGCTGGTCTATGCGGTGATCGGCAGCTGGCTTACGCACGTCATCGGCCGGCCCCTTATTGCACTCGACTTCAACCAGCAGCGATTCGAGGCCGACTTCCGCTTTTCGCTGGTACGGCTGCGCGAAAACGGCGAAGGCGTCGCGCTGTACCGCGGTGAGGGCGAGGAACTCGGCGGGCTGCGACAGCGCTTCGCCGCGGTGATCGCGAACTGGTGGGCCCTCATGAAGAAGCAGAAGCAGCTCGGCTGGTTCACCTCCTTCTATGGGCAGGTGGCGATCATCTTTCCTTACTTGGTTGTGGCACCGCGCTACTTCTCCGGGTCGATGCCGATGGGATTCATCTTCCAGACGGTGGCGGCGTTCGGTCAGGTGCGCAACTCGCTCTCGTGGTTCATCAACGCGTATCCCGAGCTCGCCAGCTGGCGCGCGACGGTCAACCGCCTGACCGGGTTCGTGCAATCGCTGGAGCGCATCCGAGAATTGAAGCTCGAGGGCGAGCGGATTGAGGGGACCGACAAGGCAATCGCACTGGAGGACCTCAGCATTGAAGTGCCGAACGGCAGGCCACTGCTCGAGAGGAGCACGCTGCAGCTTGCGCCGGGCGAGGACGTGCTGGTGACGGGCGCCTCGGGCGCCGGCAAGTCGACCCTGTTCCGCGCGCTCGCGGGCATCTGGCCGTACTGGAAGGGACGCATTCGGCTGCCCGCAGGCGCTCGGCTTCTTTTCCTGCCGCAGAAAACCTATCTACCGATCGGCCCGCTTCGGCGCGCGGTGGCCTATCCCGCTGGCCCCGCGCAATTCGGTGACGATGAAATCAGGGAAACGCTGCGCGCAGTCGGCCTGCCGGCGTTGGGTGAGGATCTCGACCGCAGCGAAAACTGGGCGCAGGTGCTTTCAGGCGGAGAACAGCAGCGCCTCGCCTTCGCTCGCGCGCTGCTAAACAAGCCGGACTGGCTGTTCCTTGACGAAGCGACCGCATCACTGCCCGAGGAAGACCAGGAGGCGCTCTATCGGCTGCTCAAGGAGCGGCTGCCGCGCACGACGCTGGTCTCGATCGGCCATCGCGCCAGCCTGCGTGCACAGCACGAGCGCCAGTTCGCCTGGCAGGGAGAGCGGCTAGCTCCCGTTTAGAACGATGCAGGTCGTTGTGGCGTGCGCGTAGAGCTTGCCCGAAGCGTCCTCGAGCCGGCCTTCGGCGGTGGCAATGCGGTTGCCGAGATGCACGAGTTTGCCGGTGGCGCGCAGACGACCGGTCTTGTCGGTGATGGCGCGCACCAGGTTGGTCTTCGCCTCCAGCGTCGTATAACCCGCGCCGGCGGGCATGCGCGAGTGGATGCAGACACCCATCGCCGAATCGAGCAGGGTCATGGCGAGGCCGCCGTGCACCACGCCGATCGGGTTGTAGTGCTGCTCGCCGGGCACGCACTCGAACACGGCATGCCCCGGCTCGACCTCGGCGAGGCGGAACCCGAGAAGCTGCGCGATCGGCGGCGGCGGCAGCGTTCCGTCGCGGATGGCGCGCAGGAAATCGATGCCGGCCATCGTGCGCCCCGCCGCGGCGAGAGCGGCGGGGTCGCTCCATTCGACGGTCAGAGCGCGGGCCATCAGTAGAGCGGCGCCGGCGGCACGTGGGCTGCCATGTTGGCGACCGCAGAGCGGCCGCTGACGAAATCGGCGGCAGCGCGCGTCACCGCGTCGTCCGCGAGGATGCGTCCGTGGCCGAGGCCGTCGGTGCTCATCAGGCGGGCGCCGCGCCAGAGATGCGCGACTTGCGCCCCTTGGGTCCAGGGCACCATGCGGTCGTCGCGATCGTGGATCACGAGCGCGTCCGCGCGCAGGCGCGGCGCGAGGCGCGCGATCTCGAGGTTCTCCCACAGCACGCCGTAGCGCTCCTCGATTGAGGACTGCATGGCGCGCCGCACTGCTTCCGGCATCCAGTGCCAGCGCGCGAAGCGCCGCGAGTAGCCCACCAGATCGGCCGGCGGGCTGACGAGCACCACCTTCTCGAAGCGCACGCGCCCCGTGGCCAGCGCGAGCGCGCCGGCCGCGCCGCCCAGCGAATGGCCGATGAAGGCGCGCACGTCGCCGTGCTGCCAGGCGAGATCCGCGAGCACGTCGGCGAAATCCGGCAAGCCGGTGAGCTTGCCTTCGGAGACGCCGTGCGCCGGCTGGTCGTAGGCGATGACGCGGTAGCCCGCCGAGAGCAGCGGGAAGACGAAGGCGCGCATCTGCGCGGCGTAGCCGCCCCAGCCGTGCGCGAGGATCACCGCGGGCGCCTCGCGGCTGCCCCAGCTCCACGTCGCGATCTGGCGGCCCTTGTGCTCGAACAGCGACGAGCGCGCATCGATCAGATCGAGCGCCGCGGCGGCGCCGCCGTTCCTCGGCGGCGAGAGGAACAGGCGCTCGGCCCACGCGCCGGCGAGCTCGGGAAAGAGCAGCGCGGAAGCGGCAAAGCGAACGTTCGTGCTAATTCTGGGCAGCGAAAAGGCTTGAGGCATAGCGGGACTCCTTAGCGGGATACGGCTTTGAGTGCTTTGCGCGGTGTGGCGTGGCGCGCGATCAGCTCCTCGAATGCGGTCAGAGAACGCTTGCGCGCCTCCTTGTCGCCGAGCAGGCGCCGATGATTGTGGCTCGCGAGCACGATGCCGAGCATCTCGAAGGCGATCTGCTCCGGATCGGTGTCGCGCTTGAGGTGGCCTTCCTCGACGGCGAGGCGCACCGCTTTCTGGCTGATGGCATTGCCGCGATGCTGGTTGGCGATCACGGCGTCGCGGATCGGGCCGGGACGGTCGTCGTATTCGTTGGCGGCCGAGATCATGATGCAGCCGCCCGGCAGCCCGGAGGCGAGGGTCCAGTCGAGCCAGCGCTCGAAAAGCGCGCGCAGCCGGGGCAGCCCCCGCTCGATCTTCAGGACGGGCACGAACACCAGCTCACCGTAGCGCTGCGCGGCGTGCTCGAGCACTGCGAGCTGCAGGTCCTCGCGCGAGCCGAAGTGCGCGAAGAGACCCGACTTCGACATGCCGGTGGCTTCGGCCAGGCTGCCGATCGTCAGGCCCTCGAGGCCGAGGCGGCTCGAGATCTGCAGCGCCTCGTCGAGGATCGCGGCCTTCGTCTGCTCGCCCTTGGTAAGTTTGTCCATCCGGACCATAAAATAGTACGAACGTTCGGTTCTGTCAAGGGGCGGTCAGCCGTCCGACCAGGCGCAGCTCGAGCGCTCTTTCGCGCGTCATGAAATCGAGGCACGTTGCGAGCGCCGAAGCGGCGATGTCCGGGTGGCCGGGGCGCGCGCTGTAGAGCTCGCAGCTCGCATCGCGATACTCGAGCCACGCGCGTTGTGCCCGCTCGAGCAGGACTTCGCCCTCCCTCGGCAACGCGCCAAGGAGTGGTTCGTACGCGGCGCGTAATTCGCTGTCACGCTCTGCGTCCTCGCAATCGGGTTCTTCGAGCGGCTCGGCAGTCTGCGCAGCGGCGGACAGGCAGGCGCAGGCGGCGAGTGCGGCGAGGGTGCGGACGATTGCTTTCGATGGCATGGACACTCCGTAAGGTGTGACGGAGTGCATTGGAGCAGGCCAAACTGGCCTTACGCCGCCGAAAAAATGGCGCTGCGGCGAAGAATTCTGTGCGGCTCAGACGCGGGCGGGCAAGCGCGACGGCTTCGGCGCCGCCTCGCCTAACGCATGGCGGAGATAGCGCCCGGTATGCGTGGCCTTGTCGGCGACCTGCTCGGGCGTGCCCTCGGCGACGATGTGGCCGCCGCCGTCGCCGCCTTCGGGGCCGAGGTCGATGATCCAGTCGGCGGTCTTGATGACGTCGAGGTTGTGCTCGATCACGACCACGGAGTTGCCCGCGTCGCGCAGACGGTGCAGGACCTCGAGCAGCAGCTTGATATCGTGGAAGTGCAGCCCCGTGGTCGGCTCGTCCAGGATGTAGAGCGTGCGGCCGGTGTCGCGCTTCGAGAGCTCGAGCGACAGCTTGACGCGCTGCGCCTCGCCGCCCGAGAGCGTGGTGGCGGACTGGCCGAGGCGCACGTAGCCCAAGCCCACGTCGATCAGCGTCTTGAGCTTGCGCGCGATGGTCGGCACGGCGGAGAAGAACGCGGCGGCCTCGTCGACCGTCATCTCCAGCACCTCGTGGATGTTCTTCCCCTTGTAGCGGATCTCGAGCGTCTCGCGGTTGTAGCGCTTGCCATGGCAAACGTCGCAGGCGACGTAGATGTCGGCGAGGAAGTGCATCTCGACCTTGGTGACGCCGTCGCCCTGGCAGGCCTCGCAGCGACCGCCTTTCACGTTGAACGAGAAGCGCCCGGCGTCGTAGCCGCGCTGGCGTGCCTCGGGCACCCCGGCAAAGAGATCACGGATGGGCGTGAAGAGCCCGGTGTAGGTGGCCGGGTTCGAGCGCGGCGTGCGGCCGATCGGGCTCTGGTCGACGCTGATCACCTTGTCGAGCTGCTCGATGCCGCTCACCGCATCGTGCGGCGCCGGCTCGACCGCGCTGCCATAGAGATGTCGCGCGACCGCGGCGTAGAGCGTGTCGTTGATGAGCGTGGACTTGCCCGAGCCCGAGACGCCGGTGATGCCCACGACGAGCCCGAGCGGCAGGCGCAGCTCCACGTTCTTCAGGTTGTTGCCGCGCGCGCCGCTCACCACGAGCTTGTGCTCGCCGGGCCGCCGGCGCCGCGCGGGCACCGCGATCGACATCTCGCGCGCGAGGTAGCGGCCGGTGAGCGAGCCCGGGGTTGCTATGACGTCGTCCACCGTGCCCTCGGCCACCACGCGGCCGCCGGCTTCGCCCGCGCCGGGACCCATGTCCAGCACATGGTCGGACGAGCGGATCGCTTCCTCGTCATGCTCGACCACGATCACCGAGTTGCCGAGATCGCGCAGGTGCTTGAGCGTGTCGATGAGGCGCGCGTTGTCCCGCTGATGCAGGCCGATCGAGGGCTCGTCGAGCACGTACATCACGCCGGTCAGGCCCGAGCCGATCTGGCTCGCCAGGCGAATGCGCTGGCCTTCGCCGCCGGAGAGCGTCTCGGCCGAGCGTTCGAGCGCGAGGTAGTCGAGCCCGACGTTGACCAGGAACTCGAGACGGTTCGCGATCTCGCGCATGATGCGCTCGGCGATCTGGCCCTTCGCGCCCGGCAGTTTCAGATTCCTGAAGAAATCCAAAGTCCGGGAAAGCGGCAGGCGCGAGATGTCGTAGAGCGTCTGGTCGGCGAGGCGCACGTGGCGCGCCTCGCGGCGCAGCCGTGCGCCGCCGCATTCCGGGCAGGGCTGCAGGTTGATGAGCTTCGCGAGCTCCTCGCGCACCACCTGCGAATCGGTCTCCCGGTAGCGCCGCTCGAGGCTCGGCACCACGCCTTCGAACGGATGCTCCTTCACGGCGGCACGGCCGCGCTCGCCCGGATAGTGGAAGGCGATCTTCTCCCGGCCCGAGCCGTAGAGGATGAGCTTCTGCAGCCGCTCGTCGAGCATCTCCCAGGGCTGCTCGATGTCGAACTGGTAGTGCCTGGCGAGCGACTGCAGCATCGAGAAGTAGAAATGGTTGCGCCGGTCCCAGCCGCGGATCGCGCCGCTCGCCAGCGACAGATTCGGGTGGGCGACGATGCGCTTCACGTCGAAGAATTCCACCGAGCCGAGGCCGTCGCAGCGCGGGCAGGCGCCCATCGGGTTGTTGAAGGAGAAAAGGCGCGGCTCGAGCTCGGGCAGCGCGTACTCGCAGGTCGGCACCGGACAGGCGTACTTCGCCGAGAAGAGGTGCTCGTGCCCCGTGTCGGTTTCGACCGCGATGGCGCGTCCGTCGGCATGGCGCAGCGCGGTTTCCAGCGATTCGGCGAGCCGTTGCTTGGCGTCGGCGCGCGCGCGCAGGCGGTCCACCACCACCTCGACCGTGTGCTTGATGTTCTTCTTCAAGCGCGGCGCGGCGTCGAGCTCGTGCACGCTTCCGTCGATGCGCACGCGGCTGAAGCCCTGCGCGCGCAGCTCTTCCAGGAGATCCACTTGCTCGCCTTTGCGCCCCATGATCACCGGCGCGAGGACCATGAGGCGCGTGTCCTCGGGCAGCGCAAGCAGCTTGTCGACCATCTCCGCCACCGTCTCCGCTTGCAGCGCGAGGCCGTGATCCGGGCAGTAAGGCGTGCCGACGCGCGCGAAGAGCAGCCGCAGGTAGTCGTGGATCTCGGTGACCGTGCCGACGGTCGAACGCGGGTTGTGGCTCGACGCCTTCTGCTCGATGGCGATCGCGGGCGAAAGGCCCTCGATCAGGTCGACGTCGGGCTTCTCCATCAACTGCAGGAACTGCCGCGCATAGGCCGAGAGCGACTCGACATAGCGGCGCTGGCCCTCGGCGTAGAGCGTGTCGAAGGCGAGCGAGCTCTTCCCCGAGCCCGAAAGGCCGGTGATGACGACTAGCTTGTTGCGCGGGAGCTCAACCGAAAGGTTCTTCAGGTTGTGGGTGCGCGCGCCGCGGATGCGAATCGAGTCCAAGAACCGCCGGCAAAAAAAGTGAAACTTGCTACTATAGCGCGCTTCAATTTCGCGCCGCACCCCCAGTGCATTCCGATCGCATGAGCGCCGCCGAGCTGCGCGCGGCCACAAGCCTCGCCGGCGTTTTCGGGCTGCGCATGCTCGGGCTCTTTCTCATCCTGCCGGTGTTCGCAGTCCATGCGCCGCGCCTTTCCGGCGGGGACAACCTGGCGTTGGTGGGTATAGCGCTCGGCGCGTACGGGCTGGCGCAGGGCTGCCTGCAGATTCCTTTCGGCATGGCGTCCGACCGCTGGGGAAGAAAGCCCGTGCTCTACGCCGGTCTCGCGATCTTCGCCGCCGGAAGCTTTCTTGGCGTGGTCGCGCACGACATCGGGATGGTGATCGCCGCGCGCGCGCTGCAGGGCGCGGGCGCAATCTCCTCGGTGGCGATGGCGCTCGCCGCCGACCTCACGCGAGAGCAGCACCGCACCAAGGTGATGGCGATCATCGGCTCGACGATCGGCCTCATGTTCGCGTTGTCGCTCGTCGGCGCGCCGCTGCTCTATCGCTGGATCGGCCTGGAGGGCCTGTTCGCTCTGACGGGGGTGCTCTGTTTCATTTCGATGTGGGTGGTGAGGGCGCTGGTGCCGGATCCACCGCGCGCTCCCGAGCGCCGGCGCGGGGGCGTGACCCGCGAGAGTCTCTTCGATCCCGAGCTCGTGCGGCTCAACCTGGGGATCTTTGTCCTGCACATCGTGCTCTACGCGATGTTCGTTGTCGTGCCGCCGCTGCTAGTCGGCGCGGGGCTCGAGCTCGCCGAGCACTGGCGGCTTTATCTGCCGGTGGTGCTCGGCTCGTTCGTGCTGATGGTGCCCGCGGTCCTCTACGCCGATCGCGGTAACCAGCCGAAGGCGGTGCTGCTCGGGGCGGTCGCGCTCCTGTGCGCAGTCGAGGCGCTGCTCTCCGGCTTGCGGCCGGGACTGTGGGCGCTTGCTGCGCTGATGCTCGCCTTCTTCATGGCGTTCAACGTACTGGAGGCGCTGCTGCCCTCGCTCGTCTCTCGCCTGGCGCCCGCGCAGGGCCGCGGCGTGGCGATCGCCGTCTACAACACCACACAGACGCTCGGGGTTTTCTTCGGCGGCCTGGTGGGCGGCTGGGTCGCCAGCCGGTACGGGCCGGCTGCCGTGTTCGGCGTCTGTGCCGTACTATCGGCGCTGTGGCTGGCGGTGGCCGCGCGCATGCGCCCGCCGGTGGCGCGTCCGGTCAACGAGCTTTGGAGTCTCACGTTTAGCATCGCATCGGGAGTGAATCTCGAAGGCTTGAGCGAAGCGCTCGCCGCCGTGCGCGGCGTGCGCGAAGCCGAGGTGCTCGCGCGCGAGCGCATCGCGCGCCTTAAAGTCGTGCCGGAGCAATGGGACGAGGGCAGCGTGCGCAAACTGCTTACCGGGGAGGGATGAAATGGCGTCTGTAAACAAGGTCATTCTGGTCGGCAACCTGGGCCGAGACCCGGAGACCAAATACATGCCGGACGGTGCGGCGATCACCAACGCGTCGCTCGCGACCTCGTTCCAGTGGACCGACAAGGCGAGCGGCGAGAAGAAGGAGGAGACGGAGTGGCACCGCATCATGTTCCGCGGGCGCCTCGCCGAGATCGCCGGGGAATACCTGAAGAAAGGCTCGCAGGTCTACGTCGAGGGCCGCCTGCGCACGCGGAAGTGGCAGGACAAGGAAGGCCAAGACCGCTACACGACCGAGATCGTCGCCGACACCATGCAGATGCTCGGTTCGCGCGCCGGTAGCGGCGAGCCGCGGCCCGAACCGATGAAGGCCTCCGAGCGCGGAGGCGCGACTACTGGCGCTCCGGCGGGCGCCCCGGCGGCGAAGAAGCCGGCGGGCAAGTTCGACGACATGGAGGACGACATTCCGTTCTGAATCAGCGATATAATCGCGCTCCATGCCGATCTACGAATACCGTTGCGCGATCTGCGGGCACCAGGACGAACACCTGCAAAAGGTGTCCGATGCGCCGCTCTCCGTATGTCCGGCCTGCGGCAAGCCCGAATACCGCAAGCAACTCTCCGCGGCGGGCTTCCAGCTTAAGGGCACCGGCTGGTACGCCACCGACTTCAAGGGCGGGGCAAAGAAATCCGCCGACAAGAAGGCCGACACCAAGGCCGATACCAAGACCGATAGCAAGACCGAGTCCAAGCCGGACGCGAAGCCCGAGACCAAAACCGAATCCAAGGCCGCCGCCTGAGCGGCCGCGTCGACCTTACGTGACCTGACCGGCCCGGCACGCGTCCGGGCCTTTTCATTGCAGAAGCCGTGAAAAAGCACTTCATTTCCGGAGCGTTGAGGAAGTACCTGATCACCGGGCTGCTGATCTGGATCCCGTTGATCATCACGCTGTGGGTGCTGAAGGTCATCTTCGACACGCTGGATGCGTCGCTGCTGCTCCTGCCGGAGTCGTTCCAGACCGAGCACTGGCTCGGCGTCCATATCCCCGGACTCGGCGCGATCCTCACCATACTAGTCATCTTTCTCACCGGCGTGCTGGCGACCAATTTCGTCGGCGCGCATCTGGTCGAGTTCTGGCACGACGTGCTGCACCGCATCCCGGTCGTCAACTCGATCTATTCGAGCGTCAAGCAGATCTCGGACACGCTCTTTTCCTCGAGCGGCGAGGCGTTCCGCAAGGCGCTGCTCGTGCAATGGCCGCATCCGGGCATGTGGACCATCGGGTTCATGACCGGCACGCCGGGCGGCGACGTGCTGAATCACCTGCCGCCCGATTGCGTCAGCGTCTATGTGCCGACGACCCCCAACCCGACCGGCGGCTACTTCGTGATCGTGCGCCGCGCCGACGTGATCGAACTCGACATGAGCGTCGACCAGGCGCTGAAGTACATCATCTCGATGGGCGTGGTGCCGCCCCAGTCCAAGTAATGCGCACGCACTACTGCGGAGAGCTGAGCGCCGCGCTGGTCGATCGCACGGTCACGCTGTGCGGCTGGGCGCACCGGCGGCGCGACCACGGCGGCGTGATCTTCATCGACCTGCGCGACCGTGAGGGCCTCGCGCAGGTGGTGTGCAATCCGGACCGCGCGGAGGCGTTCGCCGCGGCCGAGCGCGTGCGCAACGAATTCGTGCTGCGCGTGACGGGCAAGGTGCGCCGCCGGCCGGAAGGCTCGTTGAATCCCGAGCTGCGCTCGGGCGAGATCGAGGTGCTGGCGCACGAAGTCGAGATCCTGAATCCCGCCGCGCCGCTGCCCTTCCAGCTCGACGAGGACAATCTCAACGAGGACACCCGGCTCAGGCACCGCGTGATCGACCTGCGGCGCGAGCCGATGCAGCGGAACATGCGCCTGCGCTACCGCGTGGCGATGGCGGTGCGCAACTACCTCGACGCCCATGGCTTCCTCGACATCGAGACGCCGATGCTCACGCGCTCGACGCCCGAGGGCGCGCGCGACTACCTCGTGCCGAGCCGCGTGCATCCGGGCGAGTTCTTCGCGCTGCCGCAGTCGCCGCAGCTCTTCAAGCAGCTCCTGATGGTCGCGGGCTTCGACCGCTACTACCAGATCGTGAAATGCTTCCGCGACGAGGACCTGCGCGCCGACCGGCAGCCGGAGTTCACCCAGATCGACGTCGAGACCTCGTTCCTGGACGAGCGCGCCATCCAGGACCTGATGGAAGGGCTGATCCGCGATGTCTTCCGCGACGTCCTCGGCGTGGAGCTGCCCAATCCGTTTCCGCGCCTGGCCTACGCCGAGGCGATGGCGCGCTACGGCGTCGACAAGCCCGACCTGCGCATCCCGCTCGAGCTCATCGAGCTCACCGACCTCATGCGCACGGTCGACTTCAAGGTGTTCCGCCAGGCCGCCGCGCTGGCCGGCGGCCGCGTCGCCGCGCTCAAAGTGAGCGCGGAGCTCACGCGCAAGGAGATCGACGACCTGACCCCCTTCGTCGCCACCTATGGAGCGAAAGGGCTTGCTTACATCAAGGTGAACGACCGCTCGAAGATCCCGGAAGGGCTGCAATCGCCCATAGTGAAATTCCTGCCAGCGGACGTGCTGCGCCAGACTCTCGAGCGCACCGGCGCGCAGAACGGCGACCTGATCTTCTTCGGCGCCGACAAGGCCGCCGTCGTCAACGCGGCGCTCGGCGCGCTGCGCGTAAGGATGGCGCAGGACAAGAATCTGGTGGAGCAAGGCTGGCGGCCCCTGTGGGTGCTCGACTTCCCCATGTTCGAATGGAACGAGGAGGGCAAGCGCTGGTCGGCGATGCATCATCCGTTCACGGCCCCGAAGGACGGCCACGAGAACCTGCTGGAAAGCGATCCGGCGCGCGCGCTGGCCAAAGGCTACGACATGGTGCTGAACGGCTGGGAGATCGGCGGCGGCTCGATCCGCATCCATCGCGCCGATGTGCAGCAAAAGGTGTTCAAGGCGCTCGGCATCTCGGAGGAGGAGGCGCGCGCGAAGTTCGGCTTCCTGCTCGACAACCTGCAGTACGGCGCGCCGCCGCACGGCGGCATCGCCTTCGGGCTGGACCGCATCGTCGCGCTGATGGCCGGGGCCGAGTCGATCCGCGACGTGATCGCGTTCCCGAAGACGCAGCGCGCGCAGGACCTGCTCGTCGGCGCGCCCAGCCCCGTGGACGAGACGCAGTTGCGCGAACTGGGCATACGCTTGCGGGAGAAGCCGAAAGCCTGATGCGGGCGCTTGCGCTCGCATTCCTGTTCGCTGGTGGCGCCGCGCTCGCCTTCTCGGGCGATGTGCGCATCGACCAGCTGCCGCCCGAGGCGCGCCAGACGCTCGGGCTGATCGAGGCCGGGGGCCCATTCCCGTATGCCCGCGACGGGGTGGTCTTCAACAATCGTGAAGCCCAATTGCCGAAGCAGGCGCGCGGCTACTATCGCGAATACACGGTGAAGACGCCGGGCGCGCGCGACCGCGGCGCGCGGCGCATCATAGTGGGGCGCGGCGGCGAGCGGTACTACACCCAGGATCACTACCGCACGTTCCGACGCATCATCGAGCGCGCATCACACGACGAATGAGCAAACTGTTGCAGCGTTTGCGCGATCCGAGCCGCTCGGGCGTCTACCGCACGCGCGACGAGCGCGCGATCATGGACGCGACGCGCGGCGGGCAACTGGACGTAGTGCCGATCGAGGCCAGGGAGAATCTGTTCGACAGCCTGTCGCGGGCGCTCGCCTTTCCGGAATGGTTCGGGCGCAACTGGGATGCGCTGGAAGATGTGCTCGGCGATCTTTCGTGGCGCAAAGGCGAGGGCCACGTGCTCATATTGCGCAGCTACCCGGCGGGCGAGGATCTCGGCATCTTGCTCGATGTGCTCCGATCCACGGCCGAGTATTGGGCCAGCCGCGGCAAGCCGTTCTTCGCGGTATTCATCGACCCGGCGAAAAGGCTCGCGCTGCCCGACCTCTACCGCGAGGCATGAATTACAAGCTGCCGGTGTCGGTGCTGGTCGTGGTCCACACGACGGAACGCGAAGTGCTTCTGCTGGAACGCGCTTTGCGTCCGGCGTACTGGCAATCGGTCACCGGGTCGCTGGACGATATGAATGAACCGCTGGAGCGGGCTGCCGAGCGCGAAGTGCGAGAGGAAACGGGCATCGACGCATCCGCCGGGCGGCTCACGCGCTGGAACGTGGTGTACACGTTCGAGATCTACCGGCAATGGCGTCACCGCTTCGCGCCGGGCGTGATCCACAACGTCGAGCAACTGTTCGCGCTCGAGCTTCCCGCGCGCCTGCCGGTGACGCTGGCGGCGGACGAGCACCTCGCCTTTGCCTGGCTGCCTTGGCCCGAGGCGGCGGCGAAGTGCTTCTCGTGGTCCAATCGCGATGCAATAGTGATGCTCGGCGAGCAATGAAGAGAGAGCGGCTCAAAGTCGTCACCTTGAACATCCACAAGGGCCTGTCGCACTTCAACCGGCGCATGGTGATCCACGACCTGCGCGAGGGGTTGGAATCGCTGGATCCGGATCTCGTCTTCCTGCAGGAAGTGCAGGGACTCAATCAGCGCTTCGCCCTGCGCTTCGCGGGGGCGCCGGTCGAGCCGCAGCATGCCTTCCTCGCCGGCGAGCGCTGGCAGCATGTCTACGGCTGCAACGCCGTCTACGACCACGGCCATCACGGCAACGCGATCCTTTCGCGCTTCGGCTTTCTCTCGTTCGAGAACGAGGACGTTTCCGATCACCGCTACGAGCGCCGCGGGCTGTTGCACAGTGTCGTGGCAGTTCCCGGCTGGCGCCGAAACCTGCACTGCGTGTGCGTGCATCTCTCGCTGCACGAGCGCGGGCGCAGTCGCCAGCTGGAAGCGATCTCGGGGCGCCTTGAAGAGCTGGCCACGCGCGACGTGCCGATCATCGTCGCCGGCGACTTCAACGACTGGCGCCATCGCGCTTCTTCGATCCTCGAGCGGCGCCTGGGGATGACCGAGGTCTCTCTCGCCCGCTTCGGAAGAGCAGCGCGCACGTTCCCGGCGATGATGCCGATGCTGCAGCTCGACCGTATTTACGTCCGCGGCTTCAAGGTGGTCGCTTCTCAGGTGCACCGCGGCAAGCCCTGGTCGATGCTTTCCGACCACCTCGCGGTCAGCGCCGAGCTCGAGCGCGTCTAGGCGATCAGGCGCAGCCGCCCGTCCTCGAGCACGGGCACGACGGGGAATTCGTCCGTGCGGCAGGCGAACTCGACTTCATGGCGCAGGCCGCGAGCGCTCATCATGCGCCCGAGACGGCACTCGAGCAGCGCCTGCGGCAGCAGCGAGTTGCGATAGACGGTGCGCGCGGCGCGCGCCGCGTCCGACAGATCGCCCGCGGGACCGAGGCGCTCGCCGAAGCGCTCGACGAAGCAGCCGGCGCCGTAAAAATCCTCGAAGTTGAAATTGGCGCCGGAGCCCGAACAGACCAGGAGCACCGTTTCACGCGCGTGCTCGCGCGCGATGTACTCGACGAGCGCCGCGGCATTGAGGAGCGCGCCGCAATAGACGCGCCGCGCGCCGGCGGCGAGCGACATGGCGACGGTGCCGTTGGTCGTCGAATACACCACGGTCCTGCCCTGGATGCCGTGCTCGATGAGCGCGAGCGGCGCCGGGTGGACGAAGCCCGGCAGCGTCTCGGCGTAGAGCTCGCCGGCGAGCACGCAACTGCCGGCCCCGCGGCGCGCGTCCTCGGCGCGCGCTGCCGATTCGTCGAGCACCGGAATGACCTCGGTCGCGCCATGCGCGAGAGCGGCGACCATGGTGGTGGTCGCGAACAGGATGTCGATGACCACCACCACCTTGCCTGCGACGCGCACGCTGTCGAGCTCCTCTTTGCGCGTGAGCACGTGAACCTTGTGATTGAGTTCGATCTTTGGCAACATCGACGCGCAGTCTAATCCACAGGAGGAGGGCGGCATGATCCGCTGGGCAATGCTATGCGCGGCGCTGGCGCTGTCGTTCGGCGCGAGCGCGCAGGGCGTCATCAAGATCGCGATCCTCGGACCGATGGCTTTCGTGCAAGGGGAGAACCACTGGGCAGGCGCCGAGATGGCGCGCGACGAGATCAACAAGGCCGGTGGCATCAACGTCGGCGGCAAGCGCATGCAGGTGGAACTCATCCGCGCCGACACCAACGAGATCCAGTCGGTGCCCGATGCCACCAACGCCATCGAGCGCGTCATCACGCGCGACAAGGCCGACTTCCTGATCGGCGGCTTCCGCTCCGAGGCGGTGCTGGCGATGCAGGAAGTGGCGATGGATTACAAGAAGATCTTCCTCGGCGCCGGCGCCGCCGAAGCGAAGCTGGGCGAGAACGTCGAGAAGGACTACGAGCGCTACAAGTACTGGTTCCGCATCACCCCGGTGAAGTCGCCCGATCTTTTCCGCACCCTGATGGCGGTGCTCAACACCATCGGCGACCAGGTGCGCCAGTCGCTGAAGAAGGACAAGCCGAAGGTCGCGCTCGTCGCCGAGAAGGCACTCTGGACCGAGGCGATCGTGAAGGGGGTCCAGGCGACCCTGCCGAAGATGAACATGGAGCTCGTCGGCACATGGCAGCCCTCGCCGGTGGCGACCGACGTCACGGCCGAGCTCTCGGCGATCGACCGCGCCGAGGCCGACATCGTCTTCACGCTGCTCTCGGGCCCGGTGGGCATCTCCGCCGGCCGCCAGATGGGCGAGCGCAACATGAAGGCCGTTGCCTGGGGCATCAACGTCGAAGGGCAAAAGGAGGGCTTCTGGGACGCGGCAGCGGGCAAGGCGCAGTTCGTGTCGACGCTGGACACGTATGCTGAAGTCGAGATGACGCCGAAGACCATTCCTTTCGTGCGCGCGTTCAAGGAACGCTACAAGAAGATGCCCACCTACAACGCCGCCACCTACGACGCGATCATGATCCTGAAGGCCGCCATCGAGCAGGCGGGCACGACCAACGCCGACAAGCTGGTGCCGGTGATCGAGAAGATGGAACACGTCGGCACCGCCGGCGTCGACACGTGGGACAAGCGCCACGACCTGGTGTGGGCGGTGGGCAAGACCGCCGGCATCGCGGTGCAATGGCAGGACGGCAGGAAGGTGCCGTTCTGGCCGCCGCAGGTAAAGGGGATGCAACCCTTCAAGATGCCGGCGCGCTAGCTGCTCCAAGACATCCTCGTCACCGGGCTGGTCAACGGCGGCGTCTACGCGCTGCTGGCGACCGGCTTTTCGCTGATCTTCGGCGTCGCGCGCATCGTCAACATCGCGCACACCGCCTTCTACATGCTGGCGGCGTACTGCTTTTATGCGCTGCTGGTGAAAGGCGGGCTCGGCTTCGCCGCCGCCGCCGTGATCTCGGTCGCGGCCGTCACGCTGCTGTCGGTGCTGTGCTACCGGCTGGTGATCGAGCCGGTGCGCGAGCACGAGGCGGCAGTGCTGATTGCGACCATCGCGCTGGCGCTCATCTTCCAGGAACTGATGCTCTTCTCCTTCGGCGGCCATTATCTCGGCATTCCGTCCACGCTCGAGGGAGTGGTGCAGGTTCTCGGCGTGAGCATTCCGTACCAGCGGCTGCTGATTCTGGTCGTCGCGGCCGCAATGCTCGGCATCGTGTGGTTCGTGCTCTACCGCACGCGGCTCGGCCTCGCGATCCGCGCGACGGCGAATGACCTCGAAGTCGCGAATCTCATGGGGATGAACGTGCGGCGCATCGCCATGGCGACGGTCGCGCTTTCCGTCGCGCTCGCCGCGGTCGCCGGCGTCGTGGTGGCGCCGGTGTTCGTGGTCGATCCGTTCATGTGGCTCGCGCCGCTCGTCACCATGCTCGCGATCGTCGTGCTCGGCGGCCTCGGCAGCATGAAGGGCAGCCTGATCGGCGCGCTCATCATCGGCTATGTGGAGGCGATCACCGTCTTCGCGCTCCCTGCAGGGGCCTATCTAAAGGGCGCGGTGGCGCTCGCGATCATGGTGGCCGTGCTGCTCGCGCGGCCCGAGGGCCTGTTCGGCGTGGCCTTCGAGGAGGAGCGCTGATGTATCTGCTGCGACGCGCCTGGGCCGAGCTGCGCAATGAAGTATTCGTCCTGCCGTCTCGCATTGCCGTGCTCATCTGGATGCTCGCGCTCCTCGTGCTGCCGCTCGTGTACGCCGATGCCTACGTGCTGCGCATCCTGACGATGACCTGCATCTTCGCCATCTTCGCCGCGAGCTGGGATCTGCTCGCCGGTTACACCGGGCAGGTGAATTTCGGCCATGCGCTCTTCTTCGGCGCGGGCGCCTACACCTCCGCTCTGATATCCCATAAGCTCGGTATCACGCCGTGGGCGACGGTCTGGGCGGGCGCCGCCGTCGCCCTGCTATTCGGCTTCGCCAGCGGCTATCTCTGCCTGCGGCTGCGCGGCTCCTATCTGTCGCTCGCTACGCTCGCCTTCCCGTTGATCGCGCTCGGGCTGCTGTTCGCGTTTCCCGATTTCTCTGGCGGCGAGCTCGGCATCTCGGGGCTGCGGCGGCTCGCGCTCACGCCGACGACCAACTATTACGTCGCTGCCATCGCGATGCTCGTGATCGTGTTCGGGCTGTGGGCGGTCGCCGACTCGAAGTTCGGCATCGTGCTGCACGCGATCCGCGACGACGAGGTCGCGGCGCGGGCCTCCGGCATCAACACGCCGCGCTATAAGCTAGCGGTGTTCAGTATCTGCGCGGCGGCCGCGGGCTTCGCCGGTGCGCTCTTCGCGCACTACCTGCGGGTCGCCGGGCCTTCGACGCTCGAGGTGACGCTTTCCTTCCAGGTCGTGATCTGGGGCATCTTTGGCGGGCTCGCCACGATCTATGGACCGGTGGCCGCCGTGTTCCTCTTGTACCCGCTGACTGAGTGGCTCGGCAGCTTCACGGCCTTCGGCGAGCTGCGCCTGCTCA
This sequence comes from Burkholderiales bacterium, assembly GCA_035635495.1. GTDB lineage: Bacteria > Pseudomonadota > Gammaproteobacteria > Burkholderiales > SG8-39 > SCGC-AG-212-J23. The sequence goes on along the minus strand of DASQAW010000565.1, from coordinate 4,811 downwards.
TCTTCGCCGCCATCGTGCTCCTGGTATTGCTCTTCATGCCGCGCGGGCTGGCGCCATGGCTGCGCGACAAGATCGAGACGCAATGCCCGCGCTGCAAGCAGAGGAACGGCGCGTGGAAGAGCGTCTGCCGCCTGTGCGGTGCGCCGCTAGAGACCGAGGTAACCCGCGCGGAGCGTCTCGTCGGCCATCAGTGAGGCGCCGCTGCCCTGCGCCAGGATGCGGCCCTGCGAAAGCACGTAGTTGCGCGAGGCCATGCGGAACACCTGCGCCACCTCCTGCTCGACCAGCAGCACCGGCACCCCTTCGGCATGGATGCGGCCGATCGCCGCGAAAAGCTCCTCCCGGATCAGGGGCGCGAGGCCGAGCGAGGGTTCATCGATGGCGAGGAGCCTTGCCTCGAACATGAGCGCTCGCGCGGTCGCCAGCATCTGTTGCTCGCCGCCGGAGAGCGTGCCGGCGATCTGTGTGCGGCGCTCGGCGAGCCGCGGAAACAGCGCGAACGCATGGTCGAGGCGGCGCCGCGTGTCGGATTTGCTCGACGACAGAAACGCGCCGGCGAGCAGGTTCTCCTCGACGGTGAGCTCGCGAAATGGCCGCCGCCGTTCCGGGCAGTGCACCAATCCGCGGCGGCGGATCTCGTGCGCCGGCAGCGACTCGATGCGCTCGCCGGCGAACCGCACCTCGCCTTCGAGCACGATGTCGCCGTCGATGCCGCGCTTCATGCGCCGCTCGAAGCCGACCAGGCCGGAGATCGCACGCAGCAGCGTCGACTTGCCGGCGCCGTTCGGGCCGACCACGCCGACGAACTCGCCCTCCGCCACGTCGAGCGACAGGCCGTTCAGGATCTGCGCCTTGTCGTAGCGCACCGAGAGGTTGCGCACCTCAAGCAGCGGCATGTGCGGTACCCAGATAGGCCTCGATCACTTTCGGATTCTTCACCACCTCCGACGGCGGCCCATCCGCGATGAGCTCGCCATGGTCGACGACGATCACCCGGTCGACGATCGACATCAGCTCCTTCAGCTTGTGCTCGATCATCAGCACGGCGGCGCCCTCGGAATGCAGCCGCCCGAAGCGTCCGCCCTTGTGCAGGCGGCGGATCGATTTCGCCAGCAGCTCCGACTCCGTGGGATTCAAGCCGCCGAGCGGCTCGTCCAGCAGCAAGAGTTGCGGCTCGGTGGCGATCGCGCGCGCCACCTCCAGCCGCTTGAGATCGCCCTGCGAGAGCGCCGAGGCCGGCTCGAGCGCCATGTCGGAAATGCCGACGAACTCGAGCGCGTCGAGCGCCTTCGCCTCTATGCGCTTCACCCATTCGCCGCGGCTGCGCGAGCGGAGCGCTATGAGCGGCACCATCACGTTGGCGATGATCGGCAGGTGGCGGAAAGGCCGCGTGTTCTGGAAAGTGCCGGCGATGCCGCGCTGCACGACTTCCCAGGGCCGCAGGGCCGTGATGTCCTCCCCCTGCAAGACGATGCGGCCCGCGTCCGGGCGCAGGATCTTCGTAATCAATCGCAAGAGCGTTGTCTTGCCTGCGCCGTTGGGCCCGATCAGCCCGACGATCTGGTCGCGCGAAAGCTCGAAGCTCACCGCGTTGACGGCGGTGAGGCCGCCGAAGCGTTTGGTGAGGCCATCGACGCGGAAAAATTGCGCAGCCAGGCGGTTTATCGTTCTGTGCGGATGTGCAAGCGATGTTAGCGCAGTCACGCGTGCTCGCTAGAATCGGCGGAATGGAAGACCCCTTCCTGCAGCGCATGGACTCGGAGCTCGCCGGCTGGACCGACCCGGTCCAGCGGCTGCGCGACGCGATCGAGAACGACGAATTCGAGCTCTATTGCCAGCCGATCCTGCAGTTCGCGGGCGACGAACGCTATCCGATGGCCGAGGTGCTGGTGCGGCTACGCGAGGAGGAGCGGGCGCTCTTGCCGCCCGGAGAGTTCCTGCCGGTCTTCGAGCACTACCGGATGATGCCGCAGCTCGATCGCTGGGTGGTGCGCCACGTGGTGAAGCGCCTCGCGCAAGGCTCGCGCGTGCCGCGCTTCACGGTCAACCTCTCAGGCCAGACGCTCGAGGACGAGGACTTCCCGCGCTTCGTGTCTGCCCAGCTCAAGATCAATCAGATCGGCGCCGACAAGCTCCTTTTCGAGATCGACGAGAGCGACGCGCTACTGCGCTTGGGCGCCTGCAAGCGCTTCGGTGATGCCTACCGCGCGCTCGGCGGGCAGCTGCTGATCGACGGCTTCGGCAACCGCGCGGTCTCGTTCATGCCGGTGCGCCAGCTGGGCGTGAGGTTCGTGAAGGCCGACGGCAGCATCTGCCGCAAGGTCCTCTCGAGCGAGAGCGCGCGCCACAAGCTCGACGCCATGCTCCGCGTCGGCCAGGCGCTCGGCTATGCGATCGTCGCCGAATGCGTGGAGGATCAGGACGCGCTGCTGCGCCTGAAGGCGATGGGCGTGGCCTACGCGCAGGGCTTCGGCATCTACCAGCCGCACCCGATCGACGTGCTCGCGCCGGCTTAAGCGGTCTCCTCCCTCAGTTCGCGCCGCGAGACTTTGCCGACGTCGGTCTTCGGCAGCTCGCCGCGGAACTCGACGACATGGGGCACCTTGTACTCGGCGAGGCGCTCGCGGCAGAAGGCCTTCACCTCCTCCTCGCTCACCTTGCCGCGCGCGTCGCCCTGCAGCACTACGATCGCCTTGATGCGTTGGCCGACTGCCGGGTCGGGTACGCCGACCACGCCCGCCGCCTTGATCTGCGGATGACCGTACAGCACGTCCTCGACGTCCTTGGCGAAGACCGAATGCCCCTTGAACTTGATCAGGTCCTTCGAGCGGTCGTAGAAGTGGAAGTAGCCTTCGTCGTCCATGCGCACGAGATCGCCGGTGCGCATCCAGCGCCGGCCGGAGCACTCGATGAAACTGCGCTCGTTTTCCTCCGGCCGGTTCCAATAGCCGAGCATCACCGACGGGCCCGAAAGCACCAGCTCGCCGGTCGTGCCTGCCGGCAGGAATTCAAGCGTCTGCGCGTCGACGATCGCCGCGTGCATGCCCGGCACCGGGCAGCCGAACGAGCCTGCCTTGGGACGGTGGATCGGGTTCACGTGTGCCGAGGCGGCGGTTTCAGACATGCCGTAGCCCTCGGTGATCTGCGTGCCGGTGCGCCGCGCCCAGCCCTGCATGGTCGATTCATGCAGCGTGTCGGCGCCGGAGAGCACGAGCTTCAGGCGCCGCCAGTTCGCCTTGTCGGTGTCCTTGTGATCCTTCAAATACTCGTAGAGCGTCGGCACGCCATAGAAGACGGTCGCCTGGTAGCGTTCCATGGCGGCGAGAATCGCCTCGGTGTCGGGATTCGTGAAGAGCACGAGCAGGTTTCCCTGGATCATGGCGTTCAGCATGATCACCACCTGCCCGTAGATGTGGAAGAACGGCAGGAAAGCGAGGATCACTTCCCTTCCCGGCTCGAAATTCGGAAATGCCGCCTGCCCGGAGACCTGCGCGGCGATCAGGTTGTAATGCGTGAGCATCACGCCTTTCGGCTTGCCCGTGGTGCCCCCGGTATAGGGCAGCGCGGCGAGATCCTGGCGCGGATCGAACGTGATCGACGGCGGCTGCGGCGGGTGGCTCTTCACCAAATCCTGCAGCCAGTGGGTGCCGGCGCCTTTGGGCACGTCGGCCTTCCTGCTGAAGAGCCGCTTCAGCGCCGGCAGGTACTCGTTGACGCTCGTCAGCACGGCGAAGTCGAGCCTTGCGCCCGACTTCTCGACTTTCTCGTACAGGATATCCTGGCAGATGATGCCGCGCGCGCCGCTATCCTCGAGCTGGTAGCGCACTTCATGGCTCGTGTAGACGGGACTGATCGGCGTGACGACCGCGCCGCATTTCAGCGCCGCGAAATACCCGACGATGAACTGCGGGCTGTTGAGGAGATAGAGCGCGAGGCGATCGCCCTTCTTGAGTCCGAGGCGCGCGAGGGCGCAGGCGAGGCGATCAGTCGCGTCGCGCAGCTCGCGATACGTGATGGTGCGCCCGTAAAAGACTACCGCCGTGCGCTCGGGCGAACGCGCGGTCGCTTCGTCGAACGCCTGGGGCACCGCCTTGAGCGGGACTTCGACGTCCGCTGGCACGCCCGGCGCGTAGTGCCCGAGCCAGGGACGCGAGAGATAAGTCCCGGTTGCGCCCTGTAGTGGACTTGCTCCCATGGCTCCTCCTCGCGAAGATTCTAGACCCATGGATACGGTAGTCGCCCTGGCGATGGCCAAGTGGCCTAATGTGCCCGCCGTCTACGGCTGGCTCTCGCTCGACCGGCGCGGCAACTGGCTGATCAAGGGAGAACGCATCGCCAACCAGGCGCTGCGCGACTTCATTTCGCGCAACTACGAGGCCGACAGTACGGGCCGCTGGTACTTTCAAAATGGCCCGCAGCGGGTATACGTAACTCTCGCGTACACGCCGTTGGTAGTGCACTACGAGGGAGAAGAATTGCGCGACCAATGCGGCCGTCCGTTCGCGGCGCGCAGCACGTACCTGGACGACGAGGGTTCGGTGCTGATCGAGGGTGGAGGAACGATCGCGCTTCTCGATGACCGCGATCTCGCGAGGTACGCCGAATCCGGCGCTTCGCTGCAGCGCATCACGGCGGCCGAAATGCAAGAGCGGTTCGCTTTTGCGAAAGACCCGCAACCGCCCTGAACCGCCGATCTGGGGATTTCTTGCGCCGGGGTAATTTCCTCTTTATAATCCGGCCTCTTTTTTAGGCCCTGGGCGGCTAACGGAAGCCAAGCGTTGCCGCCCGGTTCGTTTCTGGAACACGCAAAA
>DASQAW010000564.1:0-1584 GCA_035635495.1 Burkholderiales bacterium | reverse complement strand
AAGATCGTGCAGCGCGCCGTCGCCGAGGCCCGCGGCCGGCGCTACGAGGCCGACGTGTTCGAGAGCAGCGCGAATCATCTGGAGGCGCTGCGGCGGGAGAAGCTGCTCGAGGATTTTCATACGCCGGTGTTGAGCGAAATCGTGCCTGCCGCCCTGCCGCGCGGCCACCGGCAGTACGTCGCCGACCGGTTCGTGTTCTTCGTGATGGGCTACAACACCAATCTGGTCAAACCCGGTGAATTGCCGGCGACGTTCGAGGAACTGCTGCAGCCGCGCTGGAGGGGGCGCATCACCATCGAGGGTACCGACGTGACCTGGTTCGCCGCGGTGACCAAGGCGATGGGCGAGCAAAAAGGCCTCGCCTATTTCCGCAGGCTCGCCGCGATGAAGCCGGAGATTCGCCACGGCCACATTCACACCGCGCAGCTCGTGGCCTCGGGCGAAGTGCCGTTCTTCCTGACCGCGTACAACAACAACATGGAGACCCTGAAGCTGAAAGGCGCGCCGGTCGACTGGAAGCCGCTGCAACCGGCCTTTGGCCAGGCGGCCGCGATCGGACTCGCCAGGCACGCGCCGCGTCCCCATGCGGCGCTGCTCTTCGCCGAATTCGTGCTTTCGAAGGAAGGGCAGGAGATCTACAAGAGCGTGAACCGAGTCCCCACGAGCATGGCCGTGGACAGCCCGCTCAACAAGTTCAAGTACGAGATCATCGACCCGGTGCTCGCGCTCGATGAGGGCGAGAGGTGGGAGAAGCTTTTCTCGGATCTCTTTCTCGGTGGGAAGCCGGTGAAGGAGGGCGACTGATGGACGCGCGCATCCAGCCGCCGGCCCGGGACGAGGGCATGCCCCAGGCGGTCGCCGGGCTCAAGCACGAGCTCAAGCGGCGCAATATCGATCTCGTCTATTGCCCCGACGGCGCGGCCGCCGTCGCCTATCTGCTCTCGCGCATCCCGGCGGGCGCGACGGTGATGAACGGCGGCTCGACGACGCTCGAGCAGATCGGATTCCTCGAAGCGCTGAAGGACGGGCCTTACGACTGGCTGCGCCCGCGCGTGAAGGCGGTGAACGATCCCGAAGAGCGCACCCGGGCGCGCCGCCGCGCCACGATCGCCGACTATTTCGTCGGCGGCATCAACGCCATCACCGAGGCCGGCGAGATCGTCAACGCGGACGGCAGCGGCAACCGCATCTCCGCTTACGCCTTCGGCGCGGGCAGGCTCTTCCTCGTCGCCGGCGTCAACAAGATCGTTCCCGACATCGGAGCCGCGTTCGAGCGGCTGAGGAACGTCGCCGCGGTGCAGGAATGCCGGACGCTCGGCATGAACACGCCCTGCGCCCGCACCGGGCGCTGCGACAACGCCGCCTGCCGCGGCCCGGACCGCCAGTGCGGCAAGGTCCTCGTCATCGAGAACGAGAAAATCCCCGGGCGGATCTGCGTGGTGATGATAGGCGCGGCACTGGGTTATTAGGCGGAGGTGCGCCGGCCTCCTGCGCTCAATCGAATTTGATCTTGAATTCGCGCACGAACCTGTCCCAGTGCTCGAATTCTCCGCGCACGAACCGACCGAGCTCCTGCGGCGTCGA
>DASQAW010000563.1:0-2736 GCA_035635495.1 Burkholderiales bacterium | reverse complement strand
TGTCGCAGCTCCTGCGCAACGGTGCCGCCTATCCCCAGCGCAACGACGGCTTCATCCGCCGCGAGCTCACCATCCTGTTCGCGGACCTGCGCGGCTTCATGGCGATCACCAACCGCTACCCGCCCGAGACCGTGCTGCAGGTATTGAACCGCTGCCTGGTCCGCATGATCGAGGTGGTGTGCGCGCACGAGGGCACGATCGACAAGTTCATGGGCGACTCGATCATGGCGCACTTCAGCGAGGTGCCGTCGGGCCAGGACCCCGCGCAGCGCGCCGTCGCCTGCGCGCTCGACCTGCAGCTCGCCCTGGACGCGCTGAACGCGCAGCACCGCCACGACGCGCTGCCCGAGCTGTACCTCGGCATCGGCATCAATACGGGCCCGGTGATGGTGGGTACGCTCGGCTCGGACCTCTACAACGCGCGCACCGTGATCGGCGAGGAAGTCAACATCGCGGCGCGCATCGAGGCCTTCAGCCTGCGCGGGCAGGTGCTGGTGAGCGAAACCACCTTCGCCCGCTGCAACGGCTTTGCCAGCACGGGGGAGCCTTTCTCGGTGCACGTCAAGGGCAAGGCCGAGCCGATCGTGGTGCGCGAGCTCCTCGAGATCCCGAGCCTCGGCAAGGCGGTGCCGCGGCGCGACATCCGCAAGAGCCCGCGCGTCAACGTCGCCCTCGCCTTTTCCTATCAGGTGATCCAGGCCGACGTCACGATGCCGCAGGTCCACAAGGGCGTGGTGCGCGTGCTCGGCTATCACGGCCTGCTGGCCGAGATCCGCCAGCCGCTGACCGTGTCGGACGAGGTCAAGATCCGCGTCGACCTGCCCCTGGTGGGCCACCGCGCCTCGGACATCTACGGCCGGGTGAAGAAATGCAGCAAGGGCGAGCTGCGCTACTTTTGCGGCATCGAGTTCACGGCGATCACCGGCAAGACGCGCTCCAGCATCGAGCTCCTGGTCCAGCTCCTGATGCAGGTGATGGAGCCCAAGTAACCGCGCCTAAAATAGGCGCATGAGCCGACACCTGAAGATCGCGGCCGCGCAGCTCGGCCCGCTCAACAAAGCAGACAGCCGCACCGTAGCGACAAAACGCCTGGTCAACCTCCTGCGCGAGGCGCATGCCATGGGCGCGAAGTTCGTCGTCTTTCCCGAGCTTGCCTTCACCACGTTCTTCCCGCGCTGGTGGATGGAGGACCCGGCCGAGGTCGACCAGCGCTACTTCGAGCGCGAGATGCCGGGAGCGGAGACGCGGCCGCTCTTCGACGAGGCAAGCAAGCTCGGCATCGGCTTCTACATCGGCTATGCGGAGCTCACGCCCGATAACCACCGGTTCAATGCCTCGATTCTGGTGAGCCGCGACGGACGGATCGTCGGCAAGTACCGCAAGGTCCACCTCCCCGGGCACGCCGACCACAAGCCGAAGGCGGCGTTCCAGCACCTCGAGAAGAAGTACTTCGAGGTCGGCGACCTCGGCTTCCGCGTCTGGCGCTACATGGACACCATCACCGGCATGCTGATCTGCAACGACCGGCGCTGGCCGGAGGCGTTCCGGGTGCTGGCGCTCCAGGGCGCCGAGATCGTGGCGCTCGGATTCAATACGCCGACCGAGAACCTGCACTACCCCGAGCCGCCGGCGCTGCGCGTGCACCACCACCTGATCATGGCGCAGTCGATGGCGTTCCAGAACGCCACCTGGCTGGTCGAGACGGCGAAATGCGGCTATGAGGACGGCTTTCGCATGTTCGGCCATTCGCTGATCGTCGCGCCGACGGGCGAGATCGCGGTCAAGTCGCAAACCGAGGAGGACGAAGTGATCGTCACTAACGCCGACATCGACATGGCGGCGAACCTCAAGCGCACCATGTTCAACTTCGCGGCGCACCGGCGGCCCGAGCACTACCGCCTGATCGTCGAGCGCGCCGGCGCCGAAGTCACCCCTGCCAAGGAGGGCACCTGATGTTCGTACTTGTAGTCAACATCCGCATCAAGCCGGAAAACGTCGAGCGCTGGATGAAGATGGCGCTCGACAACGCGCGCGAGGCGCGCAAGGAGCCGGGCTGCAAGCAGTTCGACGTGCTGGTCGATCCGAAGGACAAGACCAAGGTCATGCTGTACGAGATCTACAACGACGAGAAAGCGTTCGAGGCCCACCAGCAGACGCCGCACTTCAAGAAGTACCTCGCCGAGGCGGTGCCGCTGCTCGCCTCGCGCGAGCGCCAGGTCTTCACCCGCGCCAATTGATGGATCTCAAGCTCGCCGAGATCTCGGCGCACGAGCGCTACAAGCTGCTGATCGGCCTCGTCATCCCGCGGCCGATCGCCTGGATCTCGACCTGGAGCGAGAATCGCGTCGCCAACTGCGCGCCGTTCTCCTTCTTCAACGTGTTCTCGGAAGACCCGCCGCTTTGCGTGATCGGCATCAATCCGCGCAGCGACGGCGCGATGAAGCATTCGCTGAAGAACATCCGGCGCACGCGCGAGTTCGTCGTCAACCTGGTGGATGAAGCGACCGCGAACGCCATGCACCTTTCCAGCCGCGAATTCCCGGAGGAGGTGAGCGAGTTCCAGCAGGCCGGCCTCACGCCTGCTCCGGCGAAGATGGTGCAGCATCCGCGCATCGCCGAGGCGGCCGCATGCCTCGAGTGCCGCGTCGAGCGGATCCTCGAGGTCAGCGGCACGCGCGAGCTCGTGCTGGGCGAGATCGTGCTGATCCACGCGCGCGACGGCGTGATCGATCCGCA
>DASQAW010000562.1:0-13794 GCA_035635495.1 Burkholderiales bacterium | reverse complement strand
CGCTTGAGCTTCACCTTCGCCGGCTGGCCGGGCGCGAGCGCGGCGATGAGGTTGAGCATGCCGGCCGGATCGGCGACGGGCTTGCCCTGCACCTCGACCAGCACGTCGCCGGGCTTGACCCCGGCCCTGTCCGCGGGTCCGCCGCGCAGCACGCCCGCAATCAGTGCACCGCGCGTGCTGGAGAGCTTGAACGACTCGGCCACCGGCGGGGTGATCTCCTGCACCTCGACGCCGATCCAGCCGCGCGTCACGCTGCCCGACTTCACGATCTGTCCGAGCACCATCTTCGCGGTCGATACGGGAATTGCGAAGCCGATGCCCATGGAGCCGCCGGTGCGCGAAAAAATCACCGTGTTGATGCCGACGAGATTTCCCGACGCATCGATCAGCGCGCCGCCCGAGTTGCCGGGATTGATCGCCGCGTCGGTCTGGATGAAGTTCTCGAAAGTGCTGACGCCCAGGCCCGAGCGGCCGAGCGCCGAGACGATGCCGCCGGTCACCGTGTGCCCGAGGTTGAACGGATTGCCGATGGCGAGCACCACGTCGCCCACGCGCAGCGCCTCGGAGGAGCCGAAGCTGATCGCCGGCAGGTTGTCGCTCGTCACGCGCAGCACGGCAAGGTCGGTGTCGGGATCGTTGCCGACCACCTTCGCCAGCAGCTTCTTGCCGTCGGCGAGCGCGACCTCGATCTCGTCCGCGGCTTCGACCACGTGGTTGTTGGTGAGCACATAGCCGCTCGCGCTGACGATCACGCCCGACCCGAGGCTGGCGGCGCGAGGAGGTGGCTCGTCCGACAACTGCTCGCCAAAAAAACGGCGGAACACCGGGTCGTTGAGCAACGGATGGCGCGACGAGCGAACTTCCTTCGACGTGGAGATGTTGACCACGGACGGCGACGCGCGGCGCACCGCCTCGTTGTACGAGGCGGTCTGCGGCGAGGACGTTGTCGGTGGCGCGCTTTGCAGGATCGGCGCGGGCGCGCTGCGCGGCGGCAGCCATTCGGGCCGGAAAGTAGAGACGACGAAGAGCACGGCGACGGCGACCGTCGCGGCCTGCGCAAAGATGAGCCAGAGACGCAGCATCAGGGGTGCCGGCCAATTATACGAAAATCTCCTTGCAAACTAAGCGCTTACGTGCGAAATCGTGGACAAGGCAGAAGCGCGTCGCTAGAATCGCGTGCTTTTGCGCCCTCCCATAAGAACTCCATCCTCATGAACGACAACGAGAAACCGGACCCCAAGACGAACCGCGCGAGGCGCAGATTAGTAGTCGCCACGTCCGCAGTAGGCGCGGCTGCAGGGCTCGGCGCGGCGGCTCCCTTCGCCGCCAGCATGTGGCCGTCCGATCGCGCGCGCGCCGCGGGCGCACCCGTCGACGTGGACATTTCGCGCGTCGCGCCGGGTGAGCTCGCGGTGTTCGAATGGCGCGGCAAGCCGGTCTGGGTCCTGAAGCGAACGCCGGAAATGCTCGCCTCGCTGAAAGCGGTTGAGCCCCGCTTGTCCGATCCCTTGTCGAAGGCGTCGGAGCAGCCGAAATACGCGCAGAACGAGTACCGCTCGGCCAAGCCGGACACGCTGGTACTCGTCGGCGTCTGCACGCATCTGGGCTGCTCGCCGCAGGAAAAGCCTGCGGAGGCCAGGGCCGAGATGGGCGCCGACTGGCTCGGCGGCTTCTATTGCCCGTGCCACGGGTCGAAGTTCGATTTTGCCGGACGGGTGTTCAAGGGCTCGCCGGCGCCCACCAACCTCGTTGTGCCGCCTTACACGTTGGTGTCGGAGGGCAAGGTGGTGATCGGCGAAGACGAAAAAACGAAGGGGGCGTAGTGGCGGCCGCCGCATTGCACAGGTTGTGGCAGTGGTTCGACTCGCGCATGCCGACGGTCGCTGCGGAATGGCGCAAGCACGCGTCCGAGTACTACGCGCCGAAGAACTTCAACTTCTGGTACTTCTTCGGCTCGCTCGCGCTGCTGGTGCTCGTGATCCAGATCGTTTCGGGCATCTTCCTGACGATGAACTACAAGCCCGACGCCAACCTCGCGTTCGGCTCGGTCGAGTACATCATGCGCGATGTTCCCGGCGGCTGGATCATCCGCTACATCCATTCGACCGGGGCGTCGGCGTTCTTCATCGTCGTCTACCTGCACATGTTCCGCGCGCTGCTCTACGGCTCGCACCGGGAGCCGCGCGAGCTGGTGTGGATCTTCGGCGTGCTGATCTACCTTACCCTGATGGGCGAGGCGTTCTTCGGCTACCTGCTGCCCTGGGGCCAGATGTCGTACTGGGGTGCGCAGGTGATCGTGAACCTGTTCGGCACGATCCCCTTCATCGGCCCCGATCTCGCGCTCTGGATCCGCGGCGACTACGTCGTGTCGGACGCGACGCTGAACCGCTTCTTCGCGCTGCACGTCATCGCCTTCCCGCTGGTGCTACTGGGGCTGGTGGTGGCGCACTTGCTGGCGCTGCACGATGTGGGCTCCAACAATCCGGACGGCGTCGACGCCAAGAAGCTGAAGACGCCCGACGGTCACTACCTGGACGCGATCCCCTTCCATCCGTATTACACGGTGAAGGACCTCGCCGGGGCGGTGGTGTTCCTGATGATCTTCTGCTTCGTCATGTTCTTCGTGCCGGAGATGGGCGGCTACTTCCTCGAGTACAACAACTTCATTCCCGCCGATCCGCTGAAGACGCCGCCGCACATCGCGCCGGTGTGGTACTTCACGCCGTACTACTCGATCCTGCGCGCGGTGCCGCCGCTCTTCCACTCGCAGTTCCCGGGTGTTCTCGCCATGGGCGTCGCGGTGCTGGTGTTCTTTTTCCTGCCCTGGCTCGACCGCGCGCCGGTGAGGTCGATCCGCTACCGCGGCACGCTGTACAAGGCGTGGCTGGCGGCCTTCGTCATCGTGTTCGTGATCCTCGGCTATCTCGGCACCGAGCCCACCACGGTGTGGGGACAGTTCCACTTCGATGCCTTCTTCCTCGACACCAAGGACATCGCCACCTGGGTGGCGCGCCTGTGCACGATCGTCTATTTCCTCTTCTTCTTCCTCATGCCCTGGTACACAGCGCGCGACAAGGTGAAGCCGGTGCCGGAGAGAGTGGTGTACCACTGATGAAAAAACTCTTCGCCACGCTCCTCTTCGTGCCGATCGTCGCGCTGGCGGCCGAGGGGGGGTATCGCCTCGACCGCTCGCCGCACGATCCGCGCGATCTGGTCAGCCTGCAGTCGGGCGCCCGCACCTACATGAACTACTGCCTCGGCTGCCACGGCCTGCAATTCGTGCGCTACGAGGGCCTGAAGGAGCTCGGCCTCACCGAGGCGCAGATCAAGGACAACCTGATGTTCACCGCCGAGAAGGTCGGCGAACCGATCCGCATCGCCTTCCCCCCGAAGGACGCGAAGGCCTGGTTCGGCGTGGCGCCCCCCGACCTGTCGGTGGTGGCGCGCTCGCGCGGGACCGACTGGCTCTACACGTATCTGCGCACCTTCTACCGCGACCCGAAGACGGTGACCGGCTGGAACAACGCCGTGTTCCCGAACGTCGCTATGCCGCATGCGCTGTGGCCGCTGCAGGGCCAGCGCGCGCTCGAGGTCGTGTCGCACAAGGAGGGCGGCCATGCCGCCGCGCAGTACAAATGGTCGGAGCTGTCCAAGGGGGCGCAGAGCGCCGCCGAATACGACGCCACGGTGCGCGACCTGGTCAACTTCCTCGCCTATGTCGGCGAGCCTGGGGGCGTATACCGCCGCCCGATCGGCATCGTCGTGCTGTTCGTGCTCGGCGTGCTGTTCGTGTTCGCCTATCTGCTGAAGAAGGAATACTGGAAGGACGTGAAGTAGCTCGGGCGCGCCCTGCGCACCCAGGAGTCTGACTTAAGCCATGATGCAACTCTACTCGGGCACTACGTGCCCATTCAGCCATCGCTGCCGCTTCGTGCTCTACGAGAAGGGCATGGATTTCCAGGTCATCGACGTGGATCTCTACAACAAGCCCGAAGACATCGCGGTGATGAACCCCTACAACCGCCTGCCGGTGCTGGTCGAGCGCGACCTGATCCTGTACGAGTCGAACATCATCAACGAGTACATCGACGAGCGCTTCCCGCACCCGCAGCTGATGCCCGCGGACCCGGTGATGCGCGCGCGGGCACGCCTCATGCTCTTCAACATGGAGGTCGAGCTCTTCTCGCAGATCGAGGCGCTGGAGTCGGGCAAGGAGAAGGCGGTCGAGCGTGCGCGCCAGCACGTCACGGACCGCCTGATCGAGCTCGCGCCGGTCTTCACCAAGACCAAGCACATGCTGGGCGACGACTTCACCATGCTCGACGTGGCGATCGCGCCGCTTTTATGGCGCCTGGATCACTACGGCATCAAGCTCGGAAAGACGGCGGCGCCCCTCATGAAGTACGCTGAGCGCATCTTCTCGCGGCCGGCGTTCATCGAGGCGCTGACGCCGTCGGAAAAGGTGATGCGCAAGTAAAGAGAGATGAAGGAGATACCGACCAAGCCCTATGTCCTGCGCGCGCTCTTCGAATGGTGCGTGGACAACGGCTATACGCCGCACCTCGCGGTGAAGGTCGACTCGCGCACGCAGGTGCCGTCCGAATACGTGAAGGGCGGCGAGATCACCCTCAACATCAGCCCGAACGCCGTGCACAAGCTGCAGATGGGCAATGAGCTGATCGAGTTCTCCGCGCGCTTCGGCGGCGTTGCCCGGCAAATCTCGGTCCCGGTCACCAACGTCTACGCGCTTTACGCGCGCGAGACCGGGCATGGCATGACCTTCGACGTCGACGGCGGGAAGCCCGCGGTGCAGACGAAGGGCGAGACCGAATCGGTTTCCGCGAACAGCAAGCCGCCGGCGGCACTGCCGGCGCCGACCACACCCGAGCCGCCGAAGAAACCCTCCGGCGGCGGCAAGCCGACGCTGCGCCGGATCAAGTAAGGCGATAATCCGTTCCCGGAGCCGGCTTAGCTCAGTGGTAGAGCAGCGGTTTTGTAAACCGTTGGTCGCGGGTTCAATCCCTGCAGCCGGCACCGCACAATCGTGGCCGCGTCCAACATCACCCATCGCCATCTGATGCTCGCCACCTCGGCGGCCAAGCCCTTCGACGGGCCGGGCTGGCTTTACGAGCTGAAGTACGACGGCTACCGCGTGCTGGCGATCCGCCGGGGCGCGAAGACGCGGCTCCTCTCGCGGCGCGGCAGCGACCTTGCGGCGTGCTTTCCGGAGATCGTGGCCGGCCTGGACAAGCTGCCGGACATCGTCCTCGACGGCGAACTGGTGATCCTCGACCGCGGCGGCAAGCCGCAGTTGGATCGGCTGCGTCGGCGTGCGCGGCTGAAGAACGAGATCTCCATCCTGAATGCCGCACACTGGGAACCCGCCGCCATCCTGGTGTTCGACATCCTCCGCCTGGGGGCGAAGGATCTTCGAAAGCTGCCATTGCTCAAGCGCCGGGAGATCGCGCGGACGGCGCTCCATCGGGCGATGGGTTCTTTCAAGCGCATCCGGCTGCTTCAGCAAGTCGGCGGCACCGGCAGCGGGTTGTACGAAGCCGCGGCGGCTCTCGGGCTGGAAGGCATCGTCGCCAAGCGCGCCGACTCGCCCTATCGCGCCGGACGGTCGAAGGACTGGGTCAAGATCCGTACGAGCCGTTCCGGTTGACGTTTTTCACGTCCGTACCAGTTAAAGATCTTCAGGTACGTATCCAACCCGCCGGCTTTGTCGGATAGTGGGGCGGCAATGACCGACTGCATCTACCGCCGCACTCCCGCTGGCAAGAGCGCCTGGGACGAAGGCGCGCCGCTGCCGCCGCCGCTTCGCCGCCTGCTCGGCCTGGTCGACGACGACGTCCACTCGAAGATGCTGCCCAAGCTGCTGCGCCAGCACACGGAAGGGTCGATCGCCGAATGGATCGCGCAGCTGCAGAGGCTCGGCCTGATCGAATCGCTGCCGGTGCTCGAGGAGCACGACCTCGATTTCACCGGCAGCCTGCGCTTGGCGCAGCGCTAAAAAAGAAAAAGCCCGCCGAAGCGGGCTCCTTTTACGAAGAGATCGCTTTACAGCGGCTTGATGTTGGCCGCCTGCAGGCCCTTCGGGCCGCGCTTCACTTCGAACTCGACCTTCTGGCCTTCCTTGAGCGTCTTGAAGCCGCTCATCTGGATCGCGGTGTGATGCGCGAACAGGTCTTCGCCGCCCTCGGTCGGGGTGATGAAGCCGAAGCCTTTGGAGTCGTTGAACCACTTAACAGTGCCGGTTGCCATTTAATCTACTTCCTTTGATGTGCCGCGACGATTCCGGGCGCGGCGAAGCCGGGCATGGCGATCAAGGAAGTGATTTGACTGCGAACGACGCTGATTGCGACGAGTGCGGGGTACAAATTCGCTGCCTTTGAATCACTGCGGCCCGCAGTATAGCACCGGCGTGCGGGCCGTCGAGGGCCCGGTAGGGCTACGACGCCCCGGCGGGAATACCATTGCCCCATGACTGATCTCACCGACATCGTCACTTCCGCCTTCTGGCGCGTGAACCCGCCGGACGCGGACCCCCAGGAGACGCGCGAATGGCTCGACGCCTTCGACGCGCTGGTCCGGTCCGAAGGCCGCGAGCGCGCGACCTTCCTCCTGCGGAAGCTCCTGGAGCACGCGCGCGCGCGCCGGGTGCCGCTGCCGCCGGTGCTGAACACGCCCTACAAGAACTCGGTGGCGCTCGCCGACCAGCCGCAGTTCCCCGGCAACCTGGAGCTGGAAAGCCGCATCGCCGCGAGCGTGCGCTGGAACGCGCTCGCCATGGTGGTGCGCGCCAACCGCGCGTACCCCGAGCTCGGCGGCCATATCGCGAGCTACGCCTCGGCGGCGGACCTCTTTGAGGTCGGCTTCAACCATTTCTTCCGCGCCGGGCAGGCGGGCGACCTGGTGTACTTCCAGCCGCACTCCGCACCCGGCGTGTACGCCCGTGCATTCCTCGAAGGCCGACTGCCGGAAGAGCGCCTCGCCCATTACCGCCAGGAAACCGGCGGCGAGGGGCTCACTTCCTACTGCCATCCGTACCTGATGCCGGAGTTCTGGCAATTCCCGACCGGGTCGATGGGCCTTGGCCCGATCAATGCGATCTACCAGGCGCGCTTCATGCGCTACCTCGAGCACCGCGGGCTCCTCAAGACCGGGGCGCGCAAGGTCTGGGCGTTCGTCGGCGACGGCGAGATGGACGAACCTGAGGCGCTCGCGGGCCTTTCGCTCGCGGCGCGCGAGGGGCTCGACAACCTGATCTTCGTCGTCAACTGCAACCTGCAGCGACTCGACGGCCCGGTGCGCGGCAACGGCTCGGTGGTGCAGGAGCTGGAAGGCCTCTTCGCCGGCGCCGGCTGGAACGTGCTCAAGCTGCTCTGGGGCGCGGACTGGGACGCGCTCTTCGCGCGCGACCACGACGGCGTGCTGCTCAAGCGCCTGCACGAGACGGTCGACGGCGAGTTCCAGATGTATGCGGCGACCGACGGGCGCTTCAACCGCGAGCACTTCTTCAACAAGTACCCCGAGCTCACCGAGCTCATCGCCGACATGAGCGACGACGACATCGACCGCCTGCACCGCGGCGGCCACGACCCGGTGAAGATCTACGCCGCCTACCGGGCGGCGCTGCAGCGCAAGGGGCAGCCGACGGTCATCCTCGCGCAGACCAAGAAGGGCTACGGCATGGGCCACTGGGGCCAGGGCAAGATGGGCACCCACCAGCAGAAGAAGCTCGACGACGAGGCGCTGCGCGAATTCCGCGACCGCTTCGCCGTGCCGCTTTCGGACGACGACGTGGCGCTGCTGCGCTTCCTCAAGCCGGCAGCCGACACGCAGGAGATGAGATACCTGCATGCGCGCCGCCAGGCGCTCGGCGGCTACCTGCCCGCGCGCAGCGTCACCGCGCAGAAGCTCGCCGTGCCCGCATTGACTTCGACCGAGCGCAGCCAGTCGACCACCATGGCGTTCGTCCAGCTCCTTTCCCAGCTGATGAAGGACGAGGTCATCGGCAAGCGCGTGGTGCCGATCGTGGCCGACGAGGCTCGCACCTTCGGCATGCAGACCTTGTTCCGCCAGTTCGGAATCTACTCCTCGGTCGGGCAGCTCTATGATCCCGAGGACCAGGACGAACTTCTGTATTACCGCGAGGCAAAGGACGGACAGATCCTGGAGGAGGGCATCACCGAGGCGGGCGCGCTTTCGTCATGGCTCGCGGCCGCCACGGCGTACTCGGCACACGGTACGGCGATGCTGCCCTTCTACATCTACTACTCGATCTTCGGCTTCCAGCGGGTCGGGGACCTGATCTGGGCGGCGGCCGATTCGCGCGCGCGCGGCTTCCTCGTCGGCGGTACCGCCGGGCGCACCACGCTCGCGGGCGAGGGACTGCAGCACCAGGATGGGTCTTCCCACCTCGCGGCAAGCACCATTCCAAATTGCCGCGCCTACGACCCCTGCTTCGGCTACGAGCTCGCCGCGATCGTCGAGGATGGGGCGCGCCGCATGCTCGAGGCGCAGGAGGACGTCTTCTACTACGTCACCGTCGCGAACGAGAACTATCCGCACCCCGCGGCGCCGGAAGGCGCCACCGAGGGCATCCTGCGCGGGATGTACCGCCTGCGCGAAGGTTCGCAGCTCCAGCTCCTCGGCTCGGGACCGATCTTGCGCGAGGTGGTCGCGGCTGCCGAGCTGCTGCAAAAAGACTGGAGCATTTCCGCCGCCGTGTGGAGCGTCACCTCGTTCACCGAGCTGCGGCGCGACGGCATGCGCACCGAGCGCGAACGGCGCTTCGGCAAGAGCGCGACGAGCTGGATCGAGCAATGCCTCGTGCCTACCAAAGGCCCGGTGGTCGCGGCGAGCGACTATGTGCGCGCGGTCGCCGACCTCATCCGGCCGTACGTGCCTCACCAGTATGTGGCGCTCGGCACCGACGGCTTCGGCCGCAGCGACACGCGCGCCGCGCTGCGCTCGTTCTTCGAGGTGGATGCGAAGCACATCTGCGTCGCCGCGCTGGCGGCGCTCGATCCAAAGCTAGCCGCCGCTGCCCTGCACCGGTATGGGATCGACGGCGTGGCCAGGCCCCCCTGGGAGCGGTAAGGGGCGGTAATCCGGTGGCGGTGCCGGCCGATCGGCCCTGGCTGGCGGCTGTGCGTCGCGCTCGCGCGATTCGACCGCCTGCTCATCCGGCCGTGGCGGCAGATGCTGCTGGTCGCGCCGCGAATGCAGGTCGCGCAGCGCAGGGTTCGAGAACTCTGCCGACTGCCGGTCGCGCTCGATGACCGCGCGCTCGGCTTGCGTCTGCTGAGCCGAGGCGGCGAGCGGCAACAGGCAAAGAAGGAGCACCGCCGCGCGCTTCACTCGACCTCGGCTTCCAGTCGCGCGCGGATCGAGGCAGCGAAATCGAGCACTTCCTGCGCGAGCGCCACGCGGTCGTCGAGCGAGCGCATGATCGTCGGCAGCGCCACCACGTCCATGCCGAGCGAGCGCACGCTGTCGACGAGCGGCATGTCCTCGCTGTCGAGGACGAAGCCGTCGATGAGCTTCAGGTACTCGCCGGCGACCGAGCGCGGTGACACCTCGCGCCCCATCTCGCGCATCATCTTGCCCGCCGCGCCCTTGAGCGCGCGGCCGCCGACGATCGGCGTCACCGCGACCACCGGCGCGCGGCGCCGGCGCAGGAGCTCCTTCATGCCGTCGATCTCGAGGATCGGGCGGATGGCATGGTAGGGATTGGCGGGACAGATGACCACGGCCTCGAGATCATCCGCGTGCAAGGCGTCGATGATTTCATCCGTAATGCGGGCCGCATCGGCGCCGGCGTACTGGAACCCGCGCACCGCTGGCTCGCAGGCGAGCTGCGTGAAGTAGTCCTGGAAGGTGACGGCGCCGTCCTCGGTGATGACGTAGGTCCGCACGCGATCGTCGCTCATCGGCAGCACGCGCGCCGTGATGCCGAGGTGGCGGCAGAAGTCGAGCGTGATCTCCGTGAGTCGCCGCTCGTTTGCCAGGCCTTCGGCGCGCAAGAGCGGCGCCGCGAGCGAGCGGTCGCCGTGGATCGGGCGATCGGGGCCGCCGAGTGCCCTGACCATGGCGTGCACCGAGTGCGTCTCGCCTTCGGGCTCCCAGGCTGCGGCGGCCGACGCCATGCCGGCGAGCGTGTAGAGCATGGTGTCGATGTCGGGCGAGAACGCGAGGCCCAGATGCTCGTAGTCGTCGCCGGTGTTGACCACCACCGTGAGCGCGTCGCCGCGCAGGCGGTAGAGGCCGTCGGCGAGCTTCGCGCCGCCGGCCTGGCCTGCAAGTGCGAGCACGCTACCCATCGGCCGATTCTAATCTCGGAACAGATGGCGATACACCGCGGCGATTCTAGCCGCGCAGCACCAGCACCGTTCCCGCGACGACGACGAGCGCGCCGACGATCATCGCCCCGCTGAGCGCCTCGCCGAGGAACAGCGCTCCCCAGGCCACGCCGAAAATGGGAATCAGATACGTGACGGTCAGCGCGCCGGCGGGGCCGATATCGGCGATCAGGCGGAAGTAGAGGATGTAGCCGAGCGAGCTGCACAGCAGCGCCAGCGCGAGCATGGCGAGCACCACGCGCATATCCGGCCATGCCGGCGGCGACAGCGCGAGGACCGGCGCGAGCAGCAGTCCACCCATCAGCAACGTACCGGCGGCCATGCCGCGGGCGCTGGTGTCCCGCGCCCACTTGCGCAGGACGATGCCGGTAAGGCCATAGCAAAACGCCGCGGCGAGGCCGGCGGCGATCGCGAGCCAGCGTTCGCTCGCCTCCGCGCCGGAAACCAGCGCGACGCCAACGACACCGACAAGAAGGCCCGCGATCCTGCCAGGCGAAAGGCGCTCGTGCAGGATCAATGCCGAGAGCAGCGCGCCCCACATCGGCGAGGTGGCGTTCAGCACGGCCATCAGCCCGACAGACAGCTCGAGCGCCGAGTATCCGAACAGCAGGAACGGCGCCACGCAGTTCAGCGCTCCGATCAGCAGGTAGTAGTGCCACCAGCGGCGCCATTGCGCATCGAAGCCGGTGAGGGCGTAGTAGAGCGCGAGCGCGGCACCGGCGATCAGCATGCGCACGTCGGCGGTGGCCACCACGCCGATCGCCGGCGCGGCGATGCGGATGAAGAGGAACGAGGCGCCCCAGATCGCGGCGAGCGAGACGAGCCGCGCCGCGTCCGCGGCGCTCATTTACGGCGGCGCTTCTCGATCTCCAGCAGGCGTTGCTTCACCGGCAGGCCCCAGGCGTAGCCGCCCAGGCCGCCGTCGGCGCGCACGGCGCGATGGCAGGGCACGACGAGCGCCACGGGGTTCGCGCCGCACGCGCTGCCGACCGCGCGCACTGCGGCGGGCGCGCCGATCGCGCGTGCGATCTCGCTGTACGTGCGCGTTTCGCCGCGCGGGATGCGGCGCAGGGCTTCCCAGACGCGGCGCTGGAACACGGTGCCGCGGATGTCGACCGGGACGCGCGCCAGGCTGCCCTCGCCGGCGACGAAGTGGCGCACGCGCTCTTCGATCTCCGGCATGCTTTCCTCGACCCGCTCCGCGGCGCTGAATTCCTCAGCGAGCAGGCGCTTCAGCTTGGCGTCGTCGCTGCCCAGCTTGACCGCGCAGACGCCGCGCTCCGTCGCCGCGACGAGCACCGTCCCCAGGCTGGTGGCGAAGGAGCAAAAGCGGATGCGCTGCCCCTTGCCGCGCGCGCGGTAGTGGCGCGCCTTCATGCCGAGATGCGGCTTCTCGTAGAAGCGCGAGATGGAGCCGTAGCCCGCCTCGAATACGGCGTCGGCGACCCGGCTGCCGTTCTGCAGCGAGGACTTCACCGACTCCACGCGGTACGCGTCCTGGTAGCCGCGGGGCGAGACGCCGAAGGCCTGCTTGAACTGGCGCTGCAGGTGGAAGGGGCTCGCGCCGACTGCGCGCGCGAGCTGATCGAGCGTCACGCGCTCGCCGCGGCGCTCGTCGAGATACATCCGTGCCTTGTCGAGAACTTGATCCATGGAGCGCATTGTGACGCCGAACGGCCGGGCCAGCTATCCGGATCTTGCGCTAGAAGCGCTTGGTGACCGAGAAGGCCACGAAGTCGCGGTCGCTGAAGCGGTCGGCATTGCTGCCCTTGCCGAGGAAGGAACGGTACGACACGCGCGCCGCGAGCGACTTGTCGAGAGCGAAGTCGGTGGCGAGGATTAGCGATTTATTGTCCTCGAGCAGCGTGCCGAGCGTAATCGGCGCGTTGCCGCGCACGTCGTGGATCCACGTCACGGACGGCGACACGCTTTGCAGGCCCATGACGTCGGCGTAATCGAGCCGGCCTGCAAGCCGGTAGCCCCAGGCCGAGCGCGTGGCGAGGCCGAGCCTCCTTGCGCCCGAGGCGTCGGGGCGAATGCTCACGCTCGCGTCGAGGAAGTCCGGCTTGAAGCCATGGACGTAGAGCGCGCCGACTTCGGCTGCGAGCGACGACTGCCGGGCGCCGAGCATGCCGGGCAGCCCCTGCGCGAGCGAGGCTGAGTACTGCGAAACATTGAAGCGCTCGTAGCCGCTAATCTCGCTGGAGAAGAAGCTCGCGGCGTTGGCTGCCGTGATGCCGCCGCGCGCGGCAATCAGCGGATTGCGGTTGAGCGCCGCCAGCGTCGCGCTGCAGGCGGCGCTCGCCGGATTGGGCGCGCAGGCGCCGACCGCCGCGGCTGGCGCCAGCCCCGCCGTGATGACGAGGTCATCGTCGATCTGCAGCGGCTGGTGCAGGCGCATCGAGTACTCGAGGTTCACGCGCGTTCGCGCCGCCGGGAAAAAACGCGCCGAGGTGCCGAGCACGGTCACGTCGGGCACGTACTCGATGAAGTAAGCGCCGCTCGAGGTGTAGTCGGGCGCGGTGGTGTGCAGCAGTCCGCCGAGCGTGCCGGTGCGCACGCTGACGATCGGCTCGCGCGCGTGGATGTGCATCGCATACGCGGCGAGCGCGAGCTTTGCGGCGCCGAGCGGCGCCGATTCGATGCGCGCGCCGAACTGGCCGCCGCTGCCCGGCGTGCGGTCTGCATCGCGCCTCACCTTCGAGCCGAACGGCGTTGCCGGCGTCACCACCGAGGCTTCGCCGTCTGGCACCAGCGGCGAGCCCTGGCCGAGCTGCAGAAAGCGCGCCCCTGGCGAGTAGTAATCATTGCCGCTCAGGAACGTGCCGGCGGCCTCGAGCTCGCTCGGCTCGAAGCCGAGCAGATAGAAAACCTGGATGGACGCGCCGCGCGCGGATGTCAACATGGCCGAGAGCATGGGAAGCGCGACGTAGGCGTCCCGCGCGGTATTGCCGGGCTGGTAGCGCCGCGACGCGGAAATCGGATTCACCGGCGCGATGCTGTGGCCGAACGCCGCGCTTTCGCTCCAGCGTAGGAACTGGTTGCCGAGGCGCACGGCGAGCGCTGCATCGCCGGCGCGGCCGCGATAGCCGACATAGGCTTCGTTGAGATAGACGTTGCGCCCAGCACGATCGATTGCTTCGTCGCTTAGCGGCCGGAACTCGCGGTCGCCATCGACGTTGACGAAGTCGTAGAAGTACACCGCCTCGGCCTTGAGCTCGAGCGACGGCGAGGTTCCCTCGAACATGGTCCGGCCCTGCAGCGCAGCGCCAGTGAGGCCGCGGCCGTAGTTGAGGTTGCCGTCGTCGTAGTTGACCGAGGTGCCGGTACCGCCGTTGCCGCCGCCGATGAGGCCGGGATCGCGCTTCAGCAAGCGCAGCATGCCGCCCGCCGAAACCTCCTGTGAAATGCGGGTGCGCAATGCATC
>DASQAW010000561.1:0-2623 GCA_035635495.1 Burkholderiales bacterium | reverse complement strand
AAGGGTCTCGGCATCATGCCGCTCGCGCCGCTCGCGAAGGAGGCGACCGAACTGGTCGGCGAAGGCTTCCGTGCGGTGAAGCTGCGCCTCGGGCGGCCCGAAGCGCGCGACGATCTCGAAGCGCTGCGCGCAGTGAAGAAGGCGATCGGCGCCGACATCGTGCTGATGGTCGACTTCAACCAGGTGCTGACCGTGGCCGAGGCGATCCGGCGCGGGCGGATGATCGACGACGAGGGCGGCGTCTACTGGATCGAGGAGCCGATCCGCGCCGACGACTTCGCCGGCGCCGCGCGCATCGCGCGCGAGGTCGCGACGCCGATCCAGCTCGGCGAGAACTTCATGGGACCCGAGCAGATGGCGCAGGCGCTCGCCGCCGGCGCCTGCGACTACGTCATGCCGGACGCGCAGCGTATCGGCGGGGTGAGCGGCTGGCTGCGCGCCGCGGCGCTCGCCCAGGGAGCGGGCGCCGAGATGTCGAGCCATCTCTTTCCGGAGGTGAGCGCGCATCTGCTCGCGGCGACGCCGACCTGCCACTGGCTCGAGTTCGTCGACTGGGCGAATCCGGTGCTCGCGCAGCCGCTCGAGCTGAAGGACGGCCACGTGATCATCCCGTCGCAGCCCGGCAGCGGCCTCGCCTGGGACGAGAAAGCCGTCGCGCGCTTCGCGTTGTGATGTTTACGCGGCACCTTGCGCACTGGCCGCCCGGCGTGCCGCGCACGCTGCAGGTGCCGCGCGAGAGCGTGTACACGAACCTGGCAAGGATGGCGGCGGAGCAACCCGATCGAGTCGCCGTCGACTACTACGGTACGCGCATCACCTACGCCGAGCTAAAGCGCGACGCCGATGCGCTGGCCGGGTTTCTGCAGCGGCGCTGCGGCGTAGCCAAGGGCGAGCGCGTGCTCCTTTACCTGCAGAACAGCCCGCAGTTCATCATCGCCTACTACGCCATCCTGCGCGCCGACGCGGTGGTCGTGCCCATCAATCCGATGAACCGCACGGAGGAGTTGCGCCACTACGTCGAGGACGCGCAGGCCAGCGTGGCGATCGCCGGGCAGGAGCTTTACGACCGCATTGCTCCGCTCGGCGTACTGCACGTCATTGTCGCGGCGTATTCCGACTTTCTACGCACAGCCACCGACCTGCCCACACCGGACTTCGTCCGCGCGCCGCGGGCGGGAGTAGGGGTTTCGTGGACAGACGCTATCGACGCCCGGCTGGCGCCTGGGGAGCACCGTGCCGCCGGCGACGACCTGGCGGTCATGCCCTATACCTCCGGGACGACCGGCAAGCCGAAGGGTTGCATGCATACGCACGCGAGTGTGCAGGCGACGACAGTGCCTTATCTCTACTGGCGCGGCGCGAGCGAGGACTCGATCGTGCTCTCGGCGCTGCCGATGTTCCACGTCACCGGCATGCAGGCCGGGATGAACGCGCCGCTCTATCGCGGCGCGACCATCGTGGTCCTGTCGCGCTGGGACCGCGATTGCGCCGCGCTGCAGATCGAGCGCGCGCGGGTGACCACCTGGTCCGCGATCACCACGATGCTCGTCGACTTCCTCGCCAATCCGCGGCTCGGCGAATACGACCTTTCATCGCTGCGCGTGCTGGGCGGGGGCGGCGCGGCCATGCCGGCGGCATTCGCAAGGAAGCTCGAGGACGTGTTCGGCCTCGCCTATGTGGAGGGGTACGGCCTCTCCGAGACCATGGCGCCGACGCACATCAATCCGCCGCACCGCCCGAAGCGCCAGTGCGGCGGCATTCCCATCTTCAACACCGACGCGCGCATCATCGATATACAGTCGTTTAAAGAACTCGGACCCGGCGAGGTGGGCGAAATTGTCGTCCACGGCCCGCAGGTGTTCAAGGGCTACTGGCGCCAGGAGCAGGCGACGCGCGAGGCCTTCATCGAGCACGACGGCAAGCGCTTCTTCCGCACCGGCGACCTCGGCTACTACGACGAGGACGGCTACTTCTTCATCACCGACCGGCTGAAGCGCATGATCAATGCATCGGGGTTCAAGGTCTGGCCCGCCGAGGTGGAAGCCATGCTCTACGCGCATCCCGGCATCCAGGAGGCCTGCGTCATCGGCGCGCCCGACGGTTATCGCGGCGAGACGGTGAAGGCGATCATCGTGCCGCGCCAGCCCGGCCTCAAAGCGGAGGACGTGATTGAGTGGGCACGCGGCCGCATGGCGGCGTTCAAGGTGCCGCGGGTCGTGCAGTTCGTCGATCAACTACCGAAGACCGCCACCGGCAAGATCCTGTGGCGCGAGCTTCAGGAACGAGAGCGGGCCAAATGAGACTCTTGCTTCTCTCTCTTGCGCTGGCCGCTGCGCCGGCGTTCGCGCAGGTGAAGATCGAGAACGCGTGGGCCCGCGCCACGCCGCCGGGCGCGAAGATCGCGGCGGGTTACCTGACCATCCGGAATGAGGCGAGCGCTCCGGACAAGCTCGTGGCGGCGAGCTCGCCCGCGGCCGAGAAGGTCGAGACGCACGTCACCTTGAAGGAAGGCGACGTCTTCCGCATGCGCGAGGTGAAGGGCTACGACATCCCGGCGCGCGGCAGCTTCGAGCTAAAGCCGGGCGGCGCGCATCTCATGCTGGTCAATATCAAGGCCCCGTTG
>DASQAW010000560.1:0-9098 GCA_035635495.1 Burkholderiales bacterium | reverse complement strand
GCGTCCAGCGTCCGTATTTGGAAGTCATGACAGCCACCTCTCCAGATTCGCGCGCACGAAGGCGTCGTCGGCCAGGTCGGCGTGCTCGCGGTAGACGCGATCGATCTCCCCGGCCTGTCCCGGCGAGAGCTTCTCGTCCGGGTCAAGGCACCAGGTGCCTTCGAGCAGTCCCTGCCGCCGCAGCACCTCGTGGCATCCGGGGATGCAGCCGGCGAAGTTGTGGGCGACGTCGAAGAACGCGCTGTTGCAATCGGTGACGCGGGCATCCAGCGCCAGCAGGTCCTGGTCGATTTTCCCGCCGTGCACTCTTTCGAGCAGCGAAACCGCGCTACGCGTCCAGACGCTCCAATGGCCGAGCAACCCGCCGCGGATGCGCACGCGCACGGTCTGCCCATTTCTGGCGATATCCAAGGGCACGGCCAGGTCGAGCACGATGTGATCATCATTGCCCGTATAGAGCGCGATGCGTTCCTCTGCCCGTGCCGCGACGACGCCCTTGACCACGTCGAGCGTCGCGTAGCGGTTGAACGGAGCGATCTTGATCGCCACCACGTTCTCGATCGCGGCGAAGCGCCGCCAGAACTCCATCGGGAGCGCAATGCCGCCGACCGCGGCCTGCAGATAGAAGCCGACCAGCGGGATTTCCGCCGCAATTGCGCCACAGTGCTCGATCAACTGGTCGATGGAAGCGCCTTTCATCGGCGCGAGCGAAAGCATGCCGGCGTGGTAGCCCAGGCCCGCCGCGATCTGCGCTTCCTTCCTTGCCTGCGCCGTCTTGCCCGACAGGCCGGCGATCAGCACGACCTTGCGCTTCGCCGCCTCCTCGGCCGCGATGCGCAGCACCGGCTCGTACAGCCCGGCCTCGCGAATGGCGAACTGCGTGGCGTGGACGCCGACCGCGAGGCCGCCGCTGCCCGCGTCGAGGTAATAGCGGGCGAGCGCGCGCTGGCGGCGCTCGTCGAGCTTGCGCTGCGCGTTGAGCGCGAGCGGGTGGGCGGGGATGACGGTGCCGCGGCGTAGAAGCGCCGCGATTTCGTTGGGAATGGGCATGTAACCAGACGGTTACTCGATGGTAGCATCGCCGTTCCGTTAACGAGGAGGCTCCATGCGCAGGTTGGTCATCGCCGCCGCGGCGGCACTGGTTGCAGCGCCCGCGGCCGCACAGCAGAAGATCGATTTCATCCTCAACTGGGTGCCGGGCGGCGACCACGCGCCGTACTACTACGCGAAGAAGCTCGGCTGGTACCAGAAGGAAGGGCTCGACGTGAATCTGGAGCCGGGCAAGGGCTCGGCGCTCGCCACGCAGAAGGTCGGCGCAGGAGCGAATCCGGTCGGGCTTGCCGACATGGGCGGCGTGCTGGTCGCCAAGGGCAAAGGCGCCGACACCGTCGCCGTGTTCAATGTCTACGCCAACTCGCCGCAGGGCATGTACTGGCTGAAGAGCTCGGGCATCAAGGGCGTGAAGGACTTTCCGGGCAAGAAGATCGGCAACCCGGCGGCCGACGGCGCGCGCACCATGTGGCCCGCGCTCGCCAAGGCGAATGGCATCGACCCGAAGTCGGTGACCTGGGTGAACATCGACGCGAACGCCAAGCTGGCGGCGCTGAAGGCGAAGACCGTCGACATCACCACCTCGTTCTACAACCTGCACCACGTCTTCAAGCGCGAGCTCGGCGACGACATGGGCTTCCTCGCCTGGCGCGATGTCGGCTTGAATCCCTACGGCAACTCGGTGATCGTCAACGCCGAGTACCTGAAGAAGAACCGCCCGGCGGTGGAGAAATTCACCAAGGTGACGCAGCGCGCCTTCGCCGAGTGCGTGCAGCAGCCCAAGCCCTGCGTCCAGGCGCTGATCGACGCGAACGGCGCGCTCAGCTTCGACAACGAGCTGGTCAACTGGCAGCTCGTCGAGGTGCTGATGAGCGACAAGACCTCGCAGACCGTGGCGCTCGGCTGGCACGACGACGCGCGCATGAAGGCGGACTACGAGCTGGTGCGCGACTATGTCGGCGTCGACAAGCCGTTCGACGTGAGGACCACTTACACGAACGACTTCCTCGACAAGTCGATCAAGATGAAGCCCATCAGGGCCGACTGAACACGTACGACGGCATCCTACTCGGGGCGGGGCACAACAGCCTCGTCCTGCAGGCCTACCTCGGCCGCGCCGGGATGAAGACGCTGTGCCTCGAGCGCAGCGCCACGATCGGCGGCGGCCTCGCGACGGTCGAGGATCCGCGCTGGCCCGGCTACCGCCACGACATCCACTCGTTCTTCCACCGCGCGCTCGACCAGATGCCGTGGTACCGCGAGCTCGAACTGGAGCGGCGCGGCGCGAAGTACATCGAGCCCGAGCTGAACGTCGCGCTGCTGCTGAAGAGCGGCGACGCGCTCTGCTGGTGGACCGATTTCGAGCGCACGGCGGAATCGTTCGCGCAGTTCAGCGCGCGCGATGCGGCGACGCTGCGGCGCTGGCGCGAAGCATTCGTGCCGATAGTGGAGAAGATCCTCGGCCCCGAAGCGCGCCGGCCGCCGATCCATCCGGACATTCGCAAACAAAATCTGGAACGCAGCGCCGAGGGCCGATTGCTCCTCGAGACGAGCGCGCTGTCGCCGCTGGAGTTCGTCGAGCGCGAGTTCACGCATCCGGTGGTCAGGGCCGGCCTGCTCTTCTTCAACGGCCTGCGCGAAGTCGACCTGCGCCTGCGCGGCTTCGGGCACCACATCCCGGCGCTCCTCGCGAGCCCGGCGAAGGCGCAGATGTGCCTCGGCGGCGCGGCGCGCCTCGCCGATGCGCTCGCCAGCGCGGTGCGGGAAACGGGCGGCGAGATACGCACGTCGTGCGCTCCCGCAAAGATAGTAATGGAGCGAGGCCGGGTCATCGGCGCCGAGACTGACGATGGCGAATTCATCCGCTGCCGGGTCGTGGCGTCCGCCCTGAATCCGCAGCAGACGTTCATCGACCTGCTCGACGGCCCGGCGGAGCTGAAGGAAAAGGCGCGCAAGTTCGAGTACAACCTCCTCGCGCCGCTCTTCGCTCTCAACTTGGTGCTGAAGGCGCCGCCGCGGTATCCGACGTTGGATAAACCCTTCATGGTCATCCTCGGCCTCGAGCGCTACGAGCAGTTCAGCGAGATCGTGCGCTACCACGAGGAAGGGCGCATGCCGCCGACGGTGATGTGGGGCGCGTGTCCGACGCTGTTCGATCCGTCGCAGGCGCCCCCGGGCGGCCATACGGCGTTCATGTGGGAAAAGCTGCCCTACCGGTTGCAGAGCGGCCATTGGGATGCAGCGCGCGATGCCCATGGGCGGGAACTGCTCGAGCTGTGGACGCAGTACGCGCCGAACCTGGCGGACGACACGATCGGCTGGTTCGCGCGCAGTCCGCTCGACACCGAGCGGGATCTGCCGAACATGCGCGGCGGCGACCTCCTCGTCGGCTCGTTCGCCAACGGCCAGGTCGGCTATGACCGCCCGTTCCGCGGCGCCGGCCGGTACCGCACGCCGGTCGAAGGCTTGTATCTCTGCGGATCTTCGTCGCATCCCGGCGGCAACGTCACCGGGCTTCCCGGCTACAACGCGGCGCAGGTGTTGCTCGCCGATCTCGGCTTATCCCAGTTCGGGCCCCGCCACTAGATAGACGAGCTTTTCATTCCCCGGCGCGCGATCGGCGCCATGCACCATGCGGGTGAACGGTCGCTGAAAGGCGAAACCGTGCTCCTGCAGCCACCGCTGCATCGCCGGCGCGTGATCGGCGACGTCGAGATATACCGGCGCCGGCACGACCGCCAACGCCGCCTGCAGCAGCTCCATCGCGGTCGCTTCATCCCGCGCGACGAGCGGACCGATCTGCCGCGCTTCCCGTCCCTCGCGCCCGAGGACAAAGCCGTCCGGATGTCCGAGCGCTGCCTGCGGCAGGCGCTTCTGCAGCGCGCGGAGGAGAGCAGTGCGATCGGCGCCGAAGGCTTCGCGATCCAGCGCGAAATCAGGGACAGACCACGTTTTTTGCCGCCCCCCTGTCAAGGGGGGAAGCGAGCCCGCGAGCGGGGGGTTTGGAAAAACTTGATCTGTCCCTGATTTCAGCTGGAAGCGCTTGAAGGTCCAGGTGTCGCGAAAGCCTTCCTGCCGGTAGACCTCGCGCCCCGCCGGCGTCGCATCGAGCACCGGGGTGAGACCCCTGCGGCGCAGGTCGGCGAGCGCTACGCGCAGGAGCCGGGACGCGTGTCCCTGCCGGCGGTGGTCGGGATGTACCAGCACCATGCTGATCCACGCGAAGTCGCCGTAGGGCAGGACGAGCGTCGAGGCGACGAGCGTGCCGTCGGCGAGCGAGAGGCCCCAGCCGCGGCCGATCTCGAGCATGAGGCGCCAGTCGGCCTCGTTCTGGTTCCAGTTCGCCGATTTGGACAGCGCGAAGCACCCGGCCACATGTTCGGGGCCCAGCGGGTGCTCAGTATTTGCCGTCACGCGTCTCGAAGTGGGTCGGCTTGCCGAGGTCGGGCAGGCCGCGCGCGATCCAGTCGGCCTGCCAGTCGAGCATCGTCGCGAGCGGCACGCGCGGCGGGCCGAAGAGGCGCTGCGCCGCCGCCGTGTCGACGAGCCACGCGGTGGGCGCCTCCTTGCCGGTGATCTTCGGCTCCTTGCCGAAGCGCTTGCCGAATTCCTGCGCCAGCGAACGAACGCTGATGACGTCGGGTCCGCTGACATTGATCGGCGAAGACGGCGTCGTGCAGTGCGCGAGAAGGCGCAGCGCCTGCTCGTTCGCGTCGCCCTGCCACAGCACGTTGACGTGGCCCATGGTGACGTCGACCGGCTGTCCGGCGAACACCTTCGCCGCAACGTCGTGCAGCACGCCGTAGCGCATGTCGATGGCGTACTCGAGCCGCATCAGGCGGCCGGGCGTGCCGTAGCGGTGCGAGCCGTAGAGGAATGCCTGCTCGCGCCCGACGCAGGAGTTGGCGTAGTCGCCCGGCGGCGGCGTGGTCGGCACCGATTCGCCGGCGCCGCGCCCCGTCACCTCCGCGTAGGGATACACGCAGGCGGTCGAGAACGCGACGATGCGCGAGGCGCGGAAGGTCTCGGCGACCATGAACGGCACGCCGACGTTCATCGCCCAGGTGAGCGAGGGGTTGCCGGCGGCGCCGAACTTGTGGCCGGCCATGAAGACGACGTGCTTCGCGCGCGGCAGGAGCTCGAGCATCTCGCGGTCGAGCAGATCGCAGGCGATGCACTCGACGCCCCAGCCGGTGAGCTTCTCGCGCAGGCCCGGCTCGGAAAAGCGCGCCACGCCGATCACCCGCTTGCCGGCGCGGCGCGCCATGCGCGCGAGCGTCGGCCCCATCTTGCCGCCGACGCCGAGGACCAGGATCGCTTCGACGCCGGCAAGCTCGCGCTCGAGCCCGGCGCTCGGGCGCGTCATGCACTCCTCGAGCTCCTCGACGTTCGCAAAACGCGCGGGCAGGTCCTGCATTGCGTCGATTATTATCGCCCGCCATGGCGCGCATCCTGACCACCGTGGTCGGCTCCTATCCGCTGCCGGACTGGCTCGCCCGCGCGCCGTCCGAGCAGGCGCTCGTCGACGCGACGCGCGTGGTCATCGCCACGCAGGAGCGCGCGGGCGTGGATCTGGTCTGCGACGGCGAGCTCTACCGCTTCGACGTGAACCATCCCGAGACCAACGGCATGATCGAGTACTTCGTGCGGCCGATGGCGGGCGTGCGCCCGGACATCGGCTTCTCGGAGTGGCTCGACTATTCGCGCGGCGCGGGCATGCGTTTCCGCGCGAAGCCGCCCGGCGTGGTGGAGGGCGCGATCGGCCCGGGCACGCTGAACCTGAAGCTGCCCTGCGCGCGCGCCAAGGCGCTCGCCACCAAGCCGCTCAAGTTCACGCTCACCGGTCCGCACATGCTGGCGAAGACGCTGCACGACCGGCACTACAAGGATCCCGAGAAGCTCGCGCACGCCATCGCCGACGTGCTTGCCGAGCAGGTGAAGCACCTGGATGCCGACGTCGTCCAGGTCGATGAGGCGAACCTGCCGGGCCATCCGGACGAATGGCAATGGGCGGCCGCGGCGATCAACAAGCTGCTTCGCGCCGTGCCGAAGAAAGCGAAGGCCGCCGTGCATCTCTGCTTCGGCAACTACGGCGGGCAGTCCATCCAGAAAGGCACCTGGGCCAAGCTGATGGACTATCTCAACGCGCTGAAGGCGGACCATATCGTCATGGAGACCGCGCACCGGCCGCCGCGGGAGCTGGAAGTATTCAAGGAGCTGCGCCGCGACATCGGCTTCGGCCTCGGCGTGGTCGACATCAAGCGCACCGAGATCGAATCGCCGTCCGACATCGCCCGCGCGATCGAGCGCGCCGAGAAGACGCTCGGCAAGGACCGCGTGAAGTACATCCATCCCGACTGCGGCTTCTGGATGCTGCCGCGCAACGTCGCCGACGGAAAAATCCACGCGCTCGCCGCCGGGCGCGACCTATATCTTGGAATTCGGGGTCAGGGTCGTAATTAATTGCGGCACGAGACCGGCTGCCGCGCTTCGAGCAGCGACTTGAACGAAAAGCCGTAATCACTCCGCTCGTCGACGGCGCGCGCCCTGCTGTCCAGAGTTGACTGGTCGGGCCCAGGTCCAATCATGGCAACGACGATGACGTTGCCGCGAGCGGGCGTCCAGATCAGCTCGGTGTCGGCGAAGGCCCGGCAGATGCTCGCGATGTAGGCGTCCTGCTCGCCGCGCGCAATCAGATTGAAGAGCGCCACACCGCCGGGCTCGAGCCGC
This sequence comes from Burkholderiales bacterium, assembly GCA_035635495.1. Classification (GTDB taxonomy): domain Bacteria; phylum Pseudomonadota; class Gammaproteobacteria; order Burkholderiales; family SG8-39; genus SCGC-AG-212-J23. Next base: position 2,318 of record DASQAW010000560.1, on the reverse strand, counting down.
TCGTGCAGGCCGCGATAGAAGGCCTGCGTCTGCAGGCTCAGCGGATGGCCGGTCTTGTCGGTCTCCGCGCCGGGATGCAGGTGCGCATCGAGCAGGATGAGGTCGTAGCGACCGCTTGAGCGTTGCAGGAAATCGCGGCCATCGCCGACATAGATGCGGGTACGCGCGTTCTCGGCCGTGCCGAAGTAGTCGCGCGCCACCTTCACCACCGCGGGATCGAGCTCGACCACGTCGAGCCGCAGGTCGGGGAAATAGCGGTTGAGGAAATGCACCAGAGCGCCGCCGCCCAAGCCGACGAGCAGCACCGATTTCGTTTCCGGCGGATAGACGAGGCCCGCCATCATCGTGCGCGCGTACGGGTGCTGCAGCCGCTCGGGCTGCTTGAGGTCGATCAGCGTCTGGACGACGTCGGCCTGGCCCTTCTCGTCGACGAACAGCAGCGCGCGCTGGCTGCCCTGGTCGACCACCTTGATGTGCGAGTACTCGGAGCGGACTTCATGGACCGGCGCGCCCGCGCAGGCGGCGAGCAGCAGGCACAGCAGCAGAATCGGGGCCAGGACCGGAAATAAATTAGGTCCTGGCCCCGAATTAAATCCGGTCCTGGCCCCGATTATTTATTGCCCCAGGTCTCCTGCCAGCCGCGGCCGAGGAAGTCCGTGACGCGGCCGTCGGGCTGGAAGAACTTGTTCGGCATCTGGAACATCGCGAGGAACAGCCCGCCCTTCGGGCCGGCCCAGGCTTCGTGGCGGCTGCCCGCGGGGCGCCAGACGAACTGGCCCGCGTGGCACTCGCCCTCGGGACAGACGAGGCTGCCCTCGAGCACGTAGGTCTGCTCGATCTTCACGTGCTGGTGATCGGGCAGGTGCGCGCCGGGCGCCATGCGCATCAGGGCGGTCAGCAGTCCGGTGGCGGGATCCACCAGCAGCGTTTTCTGCTCGATGCCCGGATAGCGCGTCGTCTCCCACGGCAGGTTTTCGACGTCGACGAAGCGTGAAGCGAGTTCGGCGCGGCGGTTCATGGTTTGAGGTGCTCCCCGACTCTGACGATCTTCATCGTATTGGTGCCGCCGGATTTGCCGATCGGCTCGCCGATGGTGAGGACGATGAGGTCGCCTTCCTTCACCACCTTGCTCGAGACCAGCACCTTCTCGGCCTCGCGCAGCAGCTCCTCGCGGTCGTGGCCGACGTACTTGACCATCAGCGGGAACACGTCGCGGAACAGCGCGCAGCGATAGCGCGTCCCCGTCTGCGAGGTGAGCGCGTAGATCGGCACGCCGGCATTCAGACGGCTCATCCAAAGCGCGGTCGAGCCCGATTCGGTGAGCGAGGCGATCGCCTTGACCTTCAGGTGGTAGGCGGTGAAGAGCGCCGCCATGGCGATCGACTGGTCCACCCGGGTGAACACGCGGTTCAGGAACTCGGAGTCGAGGCTGAGGGGCTGCGTCTGCTCCACCTCGCGGCAGATACGGTCCATCGCCTCGATCACCTCGACCGGATAGCGGCCGCTCGCGGTCTCGGCCGAGAGCATCACCGCGTCGGTCCCGTCCAGCACCGCGTTGGCGACGTCGGAGACTTCCGCGCGCGTCGGCACCGGGCTCGAGATCATCGACTCCATCATCTGCGTGGCGGTGATGGTGAGCTTGTTCTGCTCGCGCGCGAGCCGGATCATCTTCTTCTGCAGCGCGGGCACCGCCGCGTCGCCGACCTCGACTGCCAGATCGCCGCGCGCCACCATGATGCCGTCGGAGCCGCGCATGATGTCGAGCAGCGCGTGCTCGCTCACGGCTTCGGCGCGCTCGATCTTGGCGATCAGGAAGGCCTTGCCGCCGGCGGCGCGCATCAGCTCGCGCGCCATGTACATGTCGGCGCCGGTCTTGGGGAAGGACACCGCGAGATAGTCGGCCTGGATCTTGGCCGCGGTCTTCACGTCCTCCATGTCCTTCGAGGTGAGCGCCGGCGCGGTGAGCCCGCCGCCCTGGCGGTTGATGCCCTTGTTGTTCGACAGCACGCCGCCGTGGCGCACCACGGTATGCACTTCCTCGCCGCGCACTTCCTTCACGTCGAGGACGATCTTGCCGTCGTCGAGCAAGAGCACGGCGCCGGGGCCGACGTCCCGCGGCAGTTCCTTGTAGTCGAGGCTGGAGCGGCTGCCATCGCCCATCTCGAGCCCGGCATCGAGCACGAAGCTCTGCCCCTTCTCGAGCGTGATCTTGCCGTCCTTGAACTTGCCGACACGGATCTTCGGCCCCTGCAGGTCGCACAGGATGGCCACCGTGCGGCCGATCTTCGAGGCGAGCTCCTTGACGAGCGCGGCGCGCC
>DASQAW010000559.1:0-16031 GCA_035635495.1 Burkholderiales bacterium | reverse complement strand
CGCCGACACGCAGATGGACGACGGCGTGCCGGTGGCGGGCTCGGTGCGCGGCCAGCTGCAGGGGCCGATAAACCCGGCGGTGGCCAAGCAGGCGGCCCCCAACTACGCGGAGACCGGCACCAACGTCTACCTGATCTGCCGGGCGCTCTAGCCGCCCTGCGCTGCGGACTCCGTCGCCCGGATCACGCGCTGCCAGCCGTTCGGGCAGTCCTGCACTTCGGGGTAATACTGGTCGACCGCCGGGCAGTAGATTTCCCCGGCCTCGGCGCTCGGTGTGCCTTCGAACTTCTCCACGTAGACCGTGGGCGGCGTCTCGGTCGCCATGAACGCCGGCCCGTAGTAGTAGGGGCCCGGGTAGTAGGCGTACCACATCGGCGGGCCGACGAAGAACGTGCCGACGAAGAACGTCCGATGATGATGATGGTGAAAACCGCGCCCGCGCTGCGCCCAGGCAGCGTCGGGAAGCGCCAACGCCGCCAGCAGCAAGGCGAACACCACGCGTGTTGCAGCTTTCATCGTCGGTTGGACAGTATAAGACCGCCTAAAATTCCGCGCGGACCACATCCCAGGGCACTCGCACCCCACCGTCATCGCCGCGCTCGATGAGCCCGATTCGCGCTAGCGCCGTGACGTCGGTGTGCACGTTCTTGTAGTCGCGCTCGAGGCGTTTCGCCAGCTCATAGATCGAAGCCGGCCCCAGTTGCCGCAGCCGCTCCAGGAGTTGCCAGCGCGCCGGCGTCAGTGTGCGCAGGAGGAGCGGCAGGTCTTCCAGCGACAGCACCGACAGGGCGCCGGCCTTTCGCCCTTCCGTGCGCCGGTTCCACGCCGCTTCGAAGCGGTCGAGCGCATCGCGCGCGTCGCCGACGCGCAGCTCCACAATCCTAGGCAAGGCGCCCGCCCGCCGCCTCGACGTCGCGCTCGAAGTCGTAGCGCAGCTGCTCCACCGAGCGAAACTCGTACGGCGCGCTGCGGCCGCGCAAGGTGCGCCGGCCGTTTTCGTACACCACGCGATCGCCGTAGCTCAGCCGATAGCGCAGGGCGTCGTCGAGCTCGATGCGCACGATGGCATCGCGCAGCACCACGGTTTCGGCGAAAGCCATATATGGCTTATAGCACCATAGTCGGCTAGCTGTAAAATACGCAAGTGAAGGACTTTTTCAACCCGTATGCGCACGGCTTCGCGCGCCTGGCGGTGGCCACGCCGCTCGTGCGCGTCGGCGACCCGCAGTACAACCACGGCGCCACGCTCGAGCTCATGCAGCGCGCCGCGCGCGAGAAGGTCCTGCTCGCCGTGTTCCCCGAGCTCGGCCTGTCGGCCTATAGCTGCGAGGACCTCTTCCACCAGCAGGCGCTGATCGACGGCGCACAGGATGCGCTCCGCAGCCTGCTGGCGAAGACCGCGAAGCTGCGCCTGGCCGCGCTGGTCGGCCTGCCGGTCGCGCTCGAGGGACGGCTCTACAACTGCGCGGCGCTTGTATGCCAGGGGCGGCTCATCGGCGTGGTGCCCAAGATCTACCTGCCGAACTACCGCGAGTTCTACGAGGGGCGGCAGTTCACGCCGGGCGACGCCGCGCCGCAGGGAGACATCACGCTCGCCGGACAGCGCGCGCCGTTCGGCACCAATCTCGTCTTCCGGCTCGCCGAGGAGCGCAACCTCGTGCTGCACGTGGAGATCTGCGAGGACCTGTGGGTGCCGGCCCCGCCCTCCTCCTATGCCGCGCTCGCCGGCGCGACGGTGATCGCGAATCTCTCGGCGTCGAACATCGTCATCGGCAAGGAAAGCTATCGCCACCAGCTCGTCGGCAACCAGTCGGCGCGCTGCATCGCCGCGTACCTCTATAGTGCGGCCGGCCAGGGCGAATCGACCACCGACCTCGCCTGGGACGGCCATGCCCTGATCTACGAGAACGGCACGCTGCTCGGCGAGTCGAGCCGTTTCGCCAGCGAGCCGCAGCTCGCGCTGGCGGACGTCGACCTCGGCCGCCTGCAGGCCGACCGCATGCGGCAGAACACCTTCGGCGCCACGGCGTTGCGCCACCGCGCCGATGTCGAGCGCTTCAGGACGATCGAATTCTCGTTGCCGCTGCCGGGCGGCAGGCTGCCGCTGGCGCGGCCGGTGGAGAAGCTTCCGTATGTGCCGAGCGATGCCGCAAACCGCAGCATGCGCTGCGAGGAAGTCTATCGCATCCAGGTGAACGGCCTCACCACCCGCATGCGGGCGACCGGCACGAAGAAGCTGGTCATCGGCGTCTCGGGCGGGCTCGACTCGACCCACGCGCTCATCGTCTGCGCGCGCGCCATGGACGAGCTGAAGCTGCCCCGCCGCAACATCCTCGCCTACACCATGCCGGGCTTCGCCACCGGCTCGCGCACCAAGAACCAGGCCTGGCAGCTCATGCGCGCGGTCGGCGCCACGGCGGAGGAGATCGACATCCGCCCGTCCTGCCTGCAGATGCTGAAGGACATCGGCCACCCCTACGCCAAGGGCAAGAAGGTCTACGACATCACCTTCGAGAACGTGCAGGCCGGCGAGCGCACGAGCCACCTGTTCCGGCTCGCCAACTTCCACGGCGGCTTCGTCGTCGGCACCGGCGACCTCTCCGAGCTCGCGCTCGGCTGGTCGACCTACGGCGTCGGCGACCACATGTCGCACTACAACGTGAATGCGAGCGTGCCGAAGACGCTGATCCAGTACATCATCGCCTGGGTCGCCGAGTCGGGCGAGTTCAGCCCGGATGTGTCGCGCGCGCTACGCCGCGTGCTCGAGACCGAGATCAGCCCCGAGCTCATCCCGGGCAAGCAGAAGACCGAGAGCACGGTCGGCCCGTACGAGCTGCAGGACTTCCATCTCTACTACACCCTGCGCTTTGGCTACGCGCCGACCAAGGTGGCCTACCTCGCGTGGTGCGCCTGGCGCGACAAGTACAGCCTGGGCGAGATCCGCAAGTGGCTGGGCGTCTTCCTCAAGCGCTTCTTCGAGATGAGCCAGTACAAGCGCAGCGCCATGCCGAACGCGCCGAAAGTCGGCTCGGGCGGCTCGCTCTCGCCGCGCGGCGACTGGCGCGCCCCTGCCGACGGCAACGCCGACGCCTGGCTGCGCAACCTCGCCGAGGTGCCGACTAATCCCCGGTCGGGGTGACGCCCTTCCCTTCGATCATCAGCACTACCGTGCGCTCCGGCGCCCGCGTGCGATGCACCACACCCTTGGGCACGGTGAAGCCCTGCTGCGGCGCGAGCTCGACCGTGCGCCCCTCGAGGTCGATGAAGAACCTGCCGTCGACCACGTAGAAGAACTCGTCCTCGTGGTCGTGCTTGTGCCAGTGGAACTCGCCCTTGAGAACCCCGAGGCGCACCACGCTGTCGTTCACTTGGCAGAGCGTCTGGTTGAACCACTGCTCCTTCGTCGCGCGCTGCAGCGCCTGCACGTCGACCAGCTCGAGCGGCTTGAACTTGATGTCGGTGTGGATGGTATAAGGCGTTTCCGCTTTCATTGATCACTCCCCTACGAACACTTGAAGTTACAGCCGTCGTCGAACACGATCCGCCAGGCCGCGTCTTCGCGCCGCCAGGTCGAATAGAAGCGGGCGAACTGCTTGCCTTCCGGGTCGAACACCGGCCCGGTCGAGTAGCCCAGCGCGCCGGAGTCGAGCACCTGGACGTGGTCGGGCTTCCAGGAAAACGGCGCCTTCGGCTCCGTATAGAAACGCCTCCAGTAATCGGCGACCGCGGCCTTGCCCCGCAGGGGCTTGCCGCCCATCAGGAACACCGCCTCATCGGCGATCAAGCTAGAGAACGCCGCATGGTCGCGGTCCGCCATGGTCCGGGCGAACGCCAGCTCGGTATCGGTGAGCTGCCTCACGAGCGTCGCATTGTCCGCGCGCGGTTGCGCGGCAGCGCAGCCGCCGAGCAGGACGGGGGCGGATAGAAGCAAGGCGCGGCGGTTCACGGCGTCTCTCCCTCTAGCAGGAAATCGCGGACGATGCCGATCTGGTCGGGATGAAAGAGCGTCGGCGCATGGCCAACGCCGGCGATCTCCGCCACCCTGGCCTTCGGCCCGCGCCGCGCCATCGCGGCCGCGGTGTCACGCGAAAGGAGATCCGAGTCGGCGCCTCGCAGCACCAGCGTCGGGCAGCGCACCGCATCGTAGAGCGGCCAGAACTCGAGGTCGCCCTTCGGCATGCCGGCGCGGAAGGCCTCGGCGATGCGCAGGTCGTAGTGCGGGCGCCAGGAACCGTCGTCGTTCCTGCGCAGCCACGTCTCGGTGAGAAAGCGCCATTGCGCCTCGCTGTGCGGGCCGAAGGGCGCGGAGATCTCGCGGATATAGCGCTCCGCCGCCTCGAGCGAGGCGAAGCTGAGCGGCTTGCCGAGATAGCTCGCGATGCGCTCGAGCGCCGGCTTGGCGATTGCCGGCCCGGCGTCGTTCAGCACCAGCTTCTTCACCGGGGTGCCGGCCTGCGCGGCGAGCGCCATGCCGACCACGCCGCCGAGCGAGGTGCCGAGCCAGCACACCGATTCGGCGTCGAGCCGCGCGATGAGCGTCACCATGTCGGAGAGGTACTGCGGCAAAACGTAAAGCAGCGGGTCGGCGAGGCGGTCCGAGTCGCCGCGCCCGGCGAGGTCGGGACAGGCCACGCGGAAGTGGCTGCAAAGCGCGCGCGCCAGCTCGTCGAAGTCGCGCGACGAGCGCGTCATGCCGTGCACGCAGACCAGCACGTCGCGGTTGCGCGGGTCGCCCCACTCGAGATAGGCGATGCGATGCAGCCCCTTCGGCGAGGCGCATTGCACCGAGCGCCGGCGCGGCTCGGCTACGCCCGGTTCAGGTTCAGCCATTGCGCGACCAGGGCCTCGCGCACTTCGGCGCCGGCCGCATCGAGGGTCGAGTAGCGCTCCGCGCGCCGGCGCAGCAGCGCGAGCTTCTCGGATTTCAGGTTGGCGCCGCGCACGGGGTAGCCGTACTGCGCGTAGCGCGCGCGCTCGGTGGGCGCTTCCTCCTCGTCATACCAGATCCATTCGTCGACCAGGCGGAAGGCGATCTCTTCCAGCGCCTCGTCGGCATCGCCGGGGGCGACCAGCGTGAGCGCGCCATTGCGGTGGCGGAAATACGTGTGGCGATCGGCGCTCGCCGCGTAGCCGATCCAGCCGCCGTCGCGCCGCTCGCAGATGAGCGCCAGCGCGAGCCGGCCCTCTTCGGCCACCGCGATCTCGATGCCCGCGCTCCCAGGCGCGCCGCGCTCCTCTTCCACCAGGCGGCCGTTCTCGATCACCGCGCGGCCGCGCACCCCGTCGTGCTCCCATTGCGCCTCGACGCGCAGCTCCGGAAAATTTTCCGAGGCCTCGGTGAGCGCCGGAAACGGGATGCCCTTCTTCGGCGTGAAGCGGTACTCGAGCATCGCAGTGGCGTGATGCTCGGTGTAGTCCTCGGCATCCGGGTCGCGCACCAGGAGCCAGCGCAGCCGCTCGCGGAAGTCCGACAGGCGCCCGGCTCCTGTGACGCGCACGACGGCGGTGAACGCCATCAGCCTCCGTACTTGAAGGACAGCGCGAGCCGCGCGCGGAACTGCACCACCTTGCCGTTTTCGATCTTGACGTCGAGCTTCTCGATCTCGGCGATGCGCAGGTCGCGCAGCGTGCCGGCGGCAGTCTTCACGGCATTCTTCGCCGCGTCCTCCCACGATTGCGTGCTGGTGCCGATCACCTCGGTGATGCGATAAACGGCGTTGCCGCCTTTGCTGGCCATGGTTGTCCGCCTCCTCTGGATCGAGGGAAGTCCCCCCGCCAAATTATTGTAGCCAATACCGTGCGCGGCGATGACGCTCGGTGTCCAGCGCGAGCTCGGCGCCGATCCTGACCGCGACGGCGCCGTCCAGATCGGTGCGCAGAAGCCGCACGCCTGCGGCGCGGTAGCGCTCGAGCACTTCGGCGTTCGGATGGCCGAAGCGGCTGCGGTAGCCCACCGGCACGATCGCCCAACTTGGCGCCACGGCCGCGATGAACTCGGGCGTCGACGAGCTGCGGCTGCCATGGTGCGGGACAAGCAGAACGTCGCTGCGCAGCGCGCGCCCCCCGCCCAGCATCTCGGCCTCCGCCGCGCGCTCGATGTCGCCGGTGAGCAGCACCGCCTGGGAGCCCGCGGCGACGCGCAGCACGCAGCTCAGGTTGTTGCGCCGCGCCCATGGCGTGGTGGGCGACGGATGCACCAGCTCGAAGCGCACGCCGTCCCATTCCCAGCGCTCGTCCGCGGCACAGCGCCGTGCCTGCGGCGCGAGGCCATTGAGCGGATGGTTCGCGGCAAGCGACGAGGCGAGCGCGCCGACCTCGAGACTCTCCATGACGCTAAGCGCGCCGCCGATGTGATCGTTGTCCTCGTGGCTGAGCACGACGAGATCGAGGCGAGCCACGCCGTCGCCGCGCAGCGCCGGGACGACGACGCGCGAGCCGCTGTCGGATTCCGCGCCGAAAGAGGGGCCCGCGTCGTAGAGCAGGGCGTGGTCTGCCGTGCGCACCAGCACGGCAAGCCCCTGGCCGACATCGAAGGTGGTGATCCACGCTTCGCCGGCCGTCGGGCCCGGCAGCGCGATGCAGAATGCGGGCGCCATCAAGGCGAGTCCGCTCGCCCGCCACGGAATGCCGCGCGGCGCGAGCAGCCATGCCGCACCGGCCAGCGCCGCAAACACCGTCCAGAGCGGCGGCACGTGCTGCTGCCAGAGCGCGCCGGGGAGCGAAGCGCACCATTCGAGGAATTCGAGCAGCCACTGCACAAGCAGCGCGCAGAGCTCGAGCAGCGCGTCGACCGGGATTACGGCGGCGAAGAGCGCTAGCGGCGTGATGACCACCGATACGAGCGGTATCGCCACGGCGTTGGCGAGCGGCCCGGCGACCGAGAGCTGCCCGAAGAGGAGCAGCGCCGCCGGCGCGAGTCCGACGGTGATCGCCCATTGGATGCGCGCCCACTGCACCGCCTTGGAGCCAGGATCGGTCCAGCCGGTCGCCGCGTAGAAGATGAGCAGCACCGCGCCGAAGGAGAGCCACAGGCCCGGCGAGAGCGGCGCCCATGGATCCATCAGCACGATCGCGGCGAGGGCGAGCGCCAGCGTGCGCCACGGCGACGAGATGCGGCCGCACCAGAGCGCCGCGGCGACGACGCTCACCATCCAGAACGTGCGCTGCGCCGGCACGCCGAAGCCGGCCAGCAGCGTATAGCCGAGCGCCGCGACGATCGCCGCCACCGCCGCCGCCTTGCGCGCCGGCAGGCGCAGCGCGAGCGGCGGCACGCGGCGCCAGCCGCTGGCGACCAGCCAGGCCGCGAGGCCGGAGAGGAGCGTGACGTGCAGGCCGGAGATGCTCATCAGGTGCGTGACGCCGGTGCGATTGAAGAGCTGCCACTCCTCGCGCGAGATCGCGCGCTGGTCGCCGACGGCGAGCGCGGCGAGGATGCCGGCGGCGGGCGTTGCGCCGAGCACCGCGTTGAAGCGATCGCGCACCGCCTCGCGCGCCCGCTCGATCAGGTCGAGCGGCGAATTGCGCGCGCCGACGCGCCGCGGCCCGGTGCGCGTGCGCACGTAGCCGGTGGCGCCGATGCCGCGCTCGAGGAGCCAGGCGGCATAGTCGAAGCCGTGCGGATTGACCAGGCCGTGCGGCCGCCGCAGCCGCACGGTGAACGCCCAGCGCTCGCCGGGATGCACCATGGCCGAGAGCAGCGCCGGCGCGTCCTCCTCCGACGCAGCGCCGCGGTACCACGCGAGCAGCAGCTTCTTCGGCGCGCGCGCTTCGCCGTCAGCCCATTCGACATCGAACTCGAAGCGCACGCTCCGATCGGCGATCGCTGGCAGGCTGGACACCACGCCGACGATCGCGAGATCACGCCCTTCGAGCTCGGCCGGCAGCCAGTCGGCCATGCGCCACTGCGCGCAGGCCGCCGCCCAGAAAAAGCCCGCCATGGCAGCCAGCGGAACGAGCAGCCACCGGTAGCGCATCGCCAGCGCCGCGCATGGAACGATGAGCAGCACCCAGCCGAGCGCCGGCAGCGCAGGCTGGAGCTGCAGCGCCGCGGCGCCCGCAGCGAACGCGAGCGCGGCGAGGGTCATCTAGAATGCAACGCGCTCCCCTCCTCCCGGCTGACCGTGCGGCGCAAGTTTTGGCGTAAGTACCTTCCCGAACCCGAGCAGGTGCTCGCCAGGAAATGGGCGGCGCCGTTCCGGCCGTGGCTAGGCCATCCCAACCTCTGGCACCTGAACCGCCACTCGGTCCCCGGCGCGGTGGCCATCGGGCTTTTCACGGGGCTCATTCCGGGACCGATCCAGATGCTGGCAGCGCTCCTCCTCGCCATCCCGCTGCGCAAGAACGTGCCGGTGGCGATGGTGATGACGCTCTATACGAACCCGCTCACCATCGTGCCGCTCTACTTCCTGGCCTATGCCTACGGCAGGATGATCCTCGGCTACCACGGCCCGGACGACCCGATCGCGCCGTTCCATTGGGATTGGACGCTGCACAGCTTCCTGCACTGGGTCATGAGCCTCGGCAAGCCGCTCGGCATCGGCCTGCTCGCACTCGCGGTCACGCTCGCGGTGATCGGCTACTTCGCCACCGAGCTCGCGTGGCGCGCGTACGTCATCCAGGCGTGGCGCCGGCGTGCAGCACGCCGTCGCCCCGTTTCTTAGCCCAATTTCTCCTTTTGCGCGGCTTTGTGCGTTCTCGCACACATCTCGGGTGAACGCTGTTGACAACTCGCGGTGCGGAAATAACGTTTACACAAACTCGTATTAAAAGAGCAACAAGAAGCACGCCGATATTTACGGTGAACGGCGGCGCCATAAATCGCGCAGCTCGAATTTTCGAGATTCCCGGAGAAGCAGCTCAAAAGCAATCGGTCTTGCGACTGGAGACATTATGACTCGGCGAGCACAGTTCCAAGTTTTCCCCTTCGCGTTGCTGTTGTCCTTCGCGGTTCTCCAATCAGGATCCATTAGAGAAGCGTCGGCTCAATTGAACTCGCAAGGATCAACTGCCGAGCGATTAGCAACGGTTACGCCCACCGTTTCGGAGCGTGGCGTGATCGGATCGCAGCCGGGAGCCGTCAGACCCGGTTCGGCATCTTCGAGGATTGGACCGAGCGGAACTTCGCGCTCCTCGCCCGTTGACAATACTAGCGGCTCAATTCGTTCGGGCGCCATAACCAAGCGTTCGGGCGCGAACGCCATCGAGCAAGGGCCCGCGCCGCGGAATCCTGGCCCGGGACTGGCTCGCTAAATCAAGCATTGGCCCGCAACGATGTCGGCTTTTCCATCGCCGTCGAGGTCGCCAACTCCGCTCACCTGCCATGCCAGATCGGCGACTTGCCTGATGTAGCCTTCGGTGGCCTTGATGGTCAGACCATTCATCGGATAAATGTAGTCGTCGCCGGTCGCGGAGTTGCGCCATAGGATGTCCGACTTTGCGAGAGTCTATGGATGTTGACCCTACCTACCGGTGGGTAATCGTTCTTGCAATGTCATTCTGCTTGCTGACGATCGCCTTGCCACTGTCGTATCGGAAAGGGTTCCCGCGCCGGCCCAGTGTTCAACAGATGGTAGGCGGCGCGATCATGATCGTCATAGGGCTCATTTATGCGGCCGTGTTGAACGAATCGCCTTTAGACGCGCTTCTTCTTCGGGCTCGCTTCGGATTCGTTCCTCCAGACATCCATATCGACGGGTATGGTTGGTTTTTGATTTTCGGGCACAGCTTCTTTATCCTGGGTGCGGTAACGTGGGTAGTCGGCCGCGTTATGTTCCGTCTTCGCTATTTGCCCCCTTGGATCGATAGTAGCGATCGAGACAAGAGTGCGTAGCGCCACCCTGCATGCCGCAGCGATTCAGACCGCGACGATGAAACAATTTGCACCCTAACCATGCCGCCATCATCGGCGGCATGCTAGTAGGTGGCAGGTCACGATGTACTCAAAACCGCCGGGCCAGGGTGCATTGAATGAGGGCGCTTGCGGCACGTAGTATTTACGAGGCTTTCTTAGTCCGAGGCGCTGTGCACGAGCCTTGTACTGGCCGCTGCCCGGGTGGGCATCTAAGTACGCACTGGCCACCGGACTCGACTTCGTTCGCAGGACATCTGCATGTTCCAGGACCAAGGTAGATGAACGGACGTGGGCATGCCGCGTACAGACTCCAGTTCATCGGCGAAGGGCCTGGCTGACAGTATTCGTTTCCATAGTTATAGAAACCCTGTGCCACACGGTTCAAGGTTTGAGAGGTAGGCGACGGTGGCGTCGTGGCTCGGAAATCGGCGTCGGTTGGACATGGCGTGACATGGTAGGCCCCGAGGCACGTATGCGGTATAGACCAGGCGTTGCTTCGGTTATTTAAGTAATCCAGCATGGCCTCGCAGGCTTCGCTCGGGCTCGCGAGATCGTTTCGCTTAAGCGTCTCTGAGTGGACGACGGGCGCTGGCGCCGCTGCCATTGCTGCGTTGAAGGCAAATAGCCCAGTTGCTAGGAGATTAAGTGCTTTCTTGTTTCTCATACCGTTCCGCACCATTTGGTTCTCGCACGAATGTAGCGCGCGCTGTCGACTCGATCAACGAAAGATCGACGTATCTAAAACCGCTACGCGGAGCTAGGTCAAGGCGTGGCGCCGGCGTGCAGCGCGCCGTCGCTCAGATGGAGGACGCGCTCCGCTTTAGAGGCGAGGCTCGCGTCGTGCGTGACGATGATGAAGGCCGTGCCATGCGAGGCCGACAGGCGCAGCATCGCTTCGAAGACTTCCTCGGCGGTGTGCGCGTCGAGGTTGCCGGTGGGCTCGTCCGCCAGCACGCACGCGGGCTCGGTCACCATGGCGCGCGCGAAGGCGCAGCGCTGGCGTTCGCCGCCGGAGAGCTCGCCCGGCACGTGATCGAGCCGCGCGCCCAGGCCCACTTCTTCCAGCACTGCTTTCGCCTTCTCCAGTGCCGCCGTGCGCTCCATGCGCCGGATAAATAGCGGCATGGCGACGTTCTCCGCCGCGCTGAACTCGGGCAGCAGGTGGTGGAACTGGTAGACGAAGCCGAGCGTAGCGTTCCTCACCTGCCCGCGCTCGACCTCGCTCATCTCGTTGAAGGCGCGCCCCTGGACGAGCACGGTGCCGGCCGTCGGCGTGTCGAGCCCGCCGAGCAGGTGCAAGAGCGTCGACTTGCCCGAGCCCGAACGCCCCATGATCGCGATGCGCTCGCCGCGACGCACCTCGAGGTCCACGCCCATCAGCACCGGCACCGGCTGCGGGCCCTGGTAGGTCTTCTTCAGCCCGCGGCAGGAGATGACCGGCTCGCGCTCACTCATACCGCAGGGCTTCGGCGGGATTGACGCGCGCGGCGCTCCAACTCGGGTACAGCGTGGCGACGAAGGATAGGGCGAGCGCCATCAGGGTAATGGCGATGACGTCGCCCGACTGCAGGTCGGAGGGCAGCTCCGGGATCAGGTAGACGTCCTTGGAGAGGAACTTGAAGCCGAGCACCGACTCGATCGCCGGCACGATGACGTCGATGTTGAGCGCCGTGACGATGCCGAGCGCGACGCCGACCACCGTGCCGATCACGCCGATCAGCATCCCCTGCACGACGAAGATCTGCATCACCGAGCCCGGCCGCGCGCCGAGCGTGCGCAGGATGGCGATGTCGGCCTGCTTGTCCTTCACCGCCACCACCAGCGTCGAGATGATGTTGATCGCCGCGACCAGCACGATCAGCGTGAGGATGATGAACATCATGCGCTTCTCGATCTCGACCGCGCGGAAGAAGTTGGCGTGCGTGCGCGTCCAGTCGGAGGCGTAGGTGTCCGGCGGCAGCTGCGCGAGCAGCTCGCGCGCTACGCTGCGCGCGGCGAAGAGGTCGTCGAGCTTGAGGCGCACGCCGCTGACGTAGTCGCCCATCTGGTAGAGCGTCTGCGCGTCCTTCAGGTGCACCAGCGCAAGCGCCGCATCGGCGTCGGCGATGCCCGCCTCGAAGATACCCACAACCGTGAACTGCTTGAGCCGCGGGATCACGCCCGCCGGCGTCACCAGGCCCTGCGGCGCCACCAGCGCCACCTTGTCGCCGGGCAGCACCATGAGCGCGCGCGCGAGGTCGGCGCCGAGGATCACACCGAACTCGCCGGGCTTGAGATCGTCGAGCGAGCCGAGCTTCATGTGCTGACCGAGGTCGGCGACCTTCTCCTCCTGATCGGGCAGGATGCCGCGCACGATCGCGCCGCGCACCGCCTGTCCCGCGGCGAGCATCGCCTGCGCCTGGACGAAAGGCGCGGTGGCCAATACGCGCGGGTTCTGCGCCGCGATCGTCGCGATCGACTGCCAGTCGGCGAGGCGATTGCCCGCGGCGCTGATCTGGACGTGCGAGGCGACGCCAAGGATGCGCTCCCGCACTTCCTTCTGGAAGCCGTTCATCACCGAGAGCACGACGATCAGCGCCCATACGCCGACCGCGATGCCGATCATCGAAACCAGGGAATTGATGCTGATGAAGCGGTTGCGGCGCCGCGCACGCGTATAGCGCAGGCCGACCAGGAGCTCGTAGCGCATGAGCGCGCGAGAATACTACATGGACACCGAAACCCGCCGCCTGCTCGCGAGCCTGATCTGCGGCGAGCGCATCGCCCACCTCGGCACCCTGCGCGGCGGCGCGCCGATGGTGTCGATGACGCTCTACCTGCCGCAGGCCGATTTCTCCGCCTTCTACGTGCACGTCAGCCGTCTCGCCTGGCACACGCAGGACATGCAGCTCGATGCGCGCGTCGCGCTCTCGATCGCCGAGACCGACGACCGCCGCGCGGACCCCTTCACCCTGATGCGCGTCAGCATCCGCGGCGAGGCGGTGCAGATGGCGGGCGGGCCGAAAGACGCCTGGCTCGCGCGCTTTCCCGCGCAGGCGGTCAACTTCGAGCTGGCCGATTTTTCCTTCTGGCGGATTACGCCGCGCGACGCGCGCTTCGTCGCCGGCTTCGGCCGCATCCACAACCTCTCGGCGGCCGAGCTCGCGGCTACATCGGCAGCGGCCTGAGCGGCGCCACGTTCGTGCCGCCTTGCGCCGGCGTGTGCGCGACGTTCAGCACCATCGACACGGTGGTGAAGTAGCCGATCACGCCCAGCGTGTCGATGACGCCGCGCTCGCCGAACTGGTCCATCGCGGCGCGATAGGTCGCGTCGCTCACGCCCTTCGTGCGCAGGAGCTCGTCGCAGAAGTCGTACGCCAGCGCCTCGTCTTTGGCCATGCCTTCGGGCCTGCGGCCCTCGGCCAGACTGTCCACTGCCTGCGGCGCGACGCCGGCCTTCAGCGCGAGCGGCGCGTGCACCGCCCATTCGAACTGCTGGGTCCAGGCGCGAGAGACGACGAGCATCAGGAACTCGCTTATGCGCGGCTCGAGCGCGCTATGGAAGCGCAGGTACTCGCCGACCTGTTGCAGCCGGTCCATGAGCTCGGGGCTGCGCAGGAGCGCGATGAAGGGCCCTTTGACGCCGCCACGCGGGCCCGCGGCGAGTGCCTGGGCTGCAGTGCGTTGCGCGTCGTTCATCGCCGCCGGGTCGAGCAGCGGCATGCGTTCTACGTGGGACATGGCTTCTCCTTCCATCCGAGAGCGAGCGCGCTCACGACCAGCAGCGCGGCGGCGATCGACAGGGCGGCCGACATGCCGCCTCGCATGTGGACGAGCGCGCTCACGACGAGCGGCCCGGCGATCTGCCCCGTCGCGAACGCAGCCGTCAGCGCCGCCATCAGCGCAGGGCCGCCGACCTGCCGGGCCTCCTGCATCCCCGCCATCGTGATCACCATGAACGTGCCGCCGACGAGCAACGCGGCGGCGACGACTCCCGCGATGCCGGGGATGAGCAGCGGTGCCGCGACGCCGGCCGCCATGACGACCGCGGAAACTGCCCATGCGCGGCGATTGTCGCCGCGCGCCGCGAAAAGGGTGGAAAGCGCAGCGGTTGCGCCGAAGATCGGCCAAGCCCAGCCGAACACCATCGGGTCCGGGATGATGTCGCGCGCCATGACCGGCACGAAGGTCGCCGGGATGATGTAGCCGAAGCCGAATGCGCCATAGCAGAGCACGAGCCGCGTCGCATCCGCGGTCCAGGCGAAGCTGCGCGGATTGGCGGGCGCGGCTTCGCGCCGCGCGATGATCGGCCACAGCGCCGCGCCAACCGCCAGCGACACGCCGCCGAGGGCGATCCATGCCTGCGACGAGCTCGCGCCGAGCGCCATGAGAGCCAGGCAGAGGCCGCCCGCGAGCGCCATGCCCCAGCCGACGCCGCTGAACACCACCCCACCGAGCTGCGGCTTGCCGAGCACCGTCAGCTCCTGCAGGCACCATGACGAAACGTGGACCAGCGCCCACGCGCTGGCGACGCCCGCGACCGTTCTCCACAGGAGCCACGCGGCCATGCCGTGCGTCACGCCCATCGCTAACGTGGAGACGGCGATGGTGAGGAGCGAGATGCGGATCGCGACGTCGGCGCGCGCCGGACGCATCGCCCAGAGCGCGCCGGCGAGGTAGCCGATGTAGTTGGCCGCGGCGAGGTAGCCGCCCTGCGCGAGCGAGACGCCGGCATCCTCCTGCATCATGGGCAGGAGCGGCGTGAAGGCGAAGCGGCCGATGCCCATGGCGAGGGCGAGGGCGGCAAGTCCGGCCAGGGCGGTGCGCATCGGTCCACTCTACATTGACGCGGGTATCCTTAAAAATGAATAATTGAGAAACATTCGTTCTCTTTTGAAGAATCATGGACCTCGTCGAGCTGAAGATCTTCAAGACCGTCGCCGAGCAGGGCGGCATCACCCGGGCCGCCACGGCGCTGCATCGCGTGCAGTCCAACGTCACCACGCGCGTGAAGCAGCTTGAGGAGCGCCTGGGCACCAAGCTTTTCCACCGGCAGGGGCGCAGGCTCGTGCTCTCTTCCGAGGGCAAGGTGCTGCTGGCGTATGCCGAGCGCCTGCTGCGGCTCTCCGCCGAAGCCCAGGCCGCGCTCAAGGGCCATGGCCCGCACGGCCTCTTCAAGCTCGGCACGCTCGAGAGCACCGCCGCGACGCGCCTGCCGCCGGTGCTCGCGCGCTACCACCGCGACTATCCGGCGGTGCGCCTGGAGCTGGTCACCGGCACGAGCGGCGCGCTGGTCGACAAGGTGCTGCGCGGCGAGATCGAGGCGGCGTTCGTCGCCGAGCCCTTCCCGGCGAAGAACCTCGAGACGCAGCATGCGTTCACCGAGGAGCTGGTCCTGATCACGCCGAAGGGCCACGCGCGCGTCGGCCGCCCGCAGGACATCGACCAGCGCGTGGTGCTCGCCTTCACCACCGGCTGCTCCTACCGGCGACGCCTCGAGGCGTGGCTAGGACGCTCGAGCATGGTCGCCGAGCGGGTCATGGAGTACGGGTCGTATCACGCCATCGCCGCGTGCGTCGCCGCCGGCAGCGGCATCGCGGTGGTGCCGAAGTCGGTGCTGCGCGCGGTCGGCGTCGAGTCGCAGGTTGCGGTGCATCCGCTGCCGGCCAGCGTCGCCAACGCGAAGACGATGCTGGTGTGGCGCAGCGGCCATCGCTCCGCGCCGCTCGAGGCGCTACGTGCCGAGCTCCGTTAGCGCACTGCGCCAAGAGCTGCGTTGAGGATCTACGGCGTCGACTTCACCTGCGCGCCGCGCACGGCGAAGCCGATCACCGTCGCCGTCGCGCTGCTGAAGAAAAATGCGCTCCAGCTGGAGCGCGTCGAGCGGCTGCCGACGTTCGCAGAATTCGAAGCGCTGCTCGCACGGCCCGGTCCCTGGATCGGCGGCTTCGACTTTCCCTTCAGCCTGCCGGGCGAGCTGGTGCGCGACCTTGCCTGGCCTGCGGCATGGCCGGCGCTCGTCGCGCATTGCAGCGCGTTCGATCGCGTGCAATTCCGCGCGGCGCTCGACGCGTACCGCAACACGCGCCAGCCCGGGAGCCGCTATGCGCATCGCGCCACCGACCACCCGGCGGGCTCCTCGAGCCCGATGAAGCTCGTCAACCCTCCCGTCGCGCTCATGTTCCACGAAGGCGCGCGGCGC
>DASQAW010000558.1:0-6035 GCA_035635495.1 Burkholderiales bacterium | reverse complement strand
AAATATGTGCAGCAAAATACCGCGCTACTGATGCGTAGTAAATAAGCA
The DNA here is from genome assembly GCA_035635495.1 of Burkholderiales bacterium. Classification (GTDB taxonomy): domain Bacteria; phylum Pseudomonadota; class Gammaproteobacteria; order Burkholderiales; family SG8-39; genus SCGC-AG-212-J23. The sequence continues at coordinate 5,987 of DASQAW010000558.1, read as the reverse complement.
GTGCGAAACGCCGGCCAGGGTGCGACCTAGGCGTCTCGCAGCCGCGCCTGGCGCGCGAACCAGCGGCTGCCGAGATACATCGCGACCGCAAGGCCGATTGCGGTGGTCGCGATCAGAACGTAGCTCACTTTTGAAGGATCCTCGAGCGCCACGATAATCTGGTGGCCGAAGATCAGCACTGCGACGAGGCCCGGCATCCGGACTAGGCAGGATTCAGGTCACGGGCCCGGCGACACGAAGCAACGGGCGGTGACGCGCCTGTAAGGCATCGCCCGACCGCCGCATTGCGGACTCTCGAGAAACGTTACAAAGGCACTAGCGCTGCGGAACCGGCTGGTTCAGGAGCAGCCAATAGATCCCGAGCTGGCTCACCGCCTGCGCGAACTGGCCGAAGTCGACGGGCTTCCTCACGTAGCTGTTCGCGCCGAGCTGGTAGCTCTTCAGCATGTCCTCTTCCTCGCTCGAGGAGGTGAGGATCACCGTCGGGATCAGCCGGGTGCGCGGATCGGCGCGCAGCCGGTTGAGTACGTCGAGGCCCGAGAGCTTCGGCAGCTTGAGATCCAGCAGGATCACCGCCGGCGTGCGCGCGACGTCGCGGCCCGCGTGCGCACCTTCGCCGAAGAGGAAGTCGAGCGCCTCGGCGCCGTCGCGCGCCACCACGACCTCGTTCGCGATCTTCGCCTGGCGCAGCGCCCGCGTGGTGAGCTCCTCGTCGTCGGGGCTGTCCTCGACCAGCAGAATCATCTTGTCAGACATCGACCTTCCCCTCCTTCAGCAGTCCGCCGAGCGCCCCGGGCGGGAGCGGCTTGGCGAAGAGATAGCCCTGGCCTTCGTCGCAGCCGTGCTCGCGCAGGAAGCGGAGCTGCTCGGCGGTCTCGACGCCCTCGGCGAGCACGCGCAGGCCGAGCGAGTGGCCCATGGAAACGATCGCCTGCGCGAGCGCCGCGTCGCGGCCGCCCTTGCCGGCTTGCGTCACGAACGCCCGGTCGATCTTCAGGCAGTCGACCGGCAGGCCCGAGAGATACGAGAGGCTCGAGTACCCGGTGCCGAAGTCGTCCACCGCGATGTGCACCCCGAGCTGCTTCAGATCCTGCAGCACGCGCAGCGCGCGCTCGCGATCGTCGATCAGCGCGCTCTCGGTGAGCTCGAGCTCGAGCGAGCGCGCATCGAAGTCGTGCAGGCTGAGGGCGGCGGCCACCGCCTGGACGAAGCCGTCGCGGCGGAACTGGCGCGCCGAGACGTTGACCGCGACGCGCACCGGACATCCGGCCGCATGCCATTGCGCGGTGCGCTGCACCGCCTCCATCAGGGCCCAGTGGCCGAGCTCCTGGATCAGCTCCGACTCCTCGGCGATCGGGATGAACAGCGCCGGCGAGATGAAGCCGCGCTCGGGATGCTTCCAGCGCATGAGCGCCTCGAGGCCGACGACGGCTCCGGTGGCGAGATCGATCTGCGGCTGGTAATGCAGCTCGACCTGCTTCTGGCCGATGGCCGAGCGCAGCGCGTTCTCCAGCTCGATGCGCTCCAGCGCCTGCCGCGTCATGTCCGCGGCGTAGAACTGGAAGGCGTTGCCGCCGGCGTCCTTGACCCGGTTGGCGGCGGCGTCGGCGTTGCGCAGCAGGCGGTCGAAGTCCTCGCCGTCGCGCGGATACATGCTCGCGCCCATGCTGAGCGTCACGTGGGTCTCGCGACCCTCGAGCGTGAACGGCGCCGCCATCGCCTTGCGCAGGTCGCGGGTGATGCGCAGCACATCGTCGGGGCGCCCCACGTCGCCCGCCAGCACCGCGAACCCGTCGGCGCCGACCCGCGCCGCGCTGTCGCCGCCCCGCAGTCCGCCGGACAGGCGCTCGCCGACCGCCTTAAGCAGCGCGTCGCCGGCGGCGTGGCCGTAGCTGTCGTTCAGCAGCTTGAACCGGTCGACGTTGGCGACAACCATGGCGCAGCAGCGGTTGGTGCGCTTCGCGTGCGCGATCGCCTGCGAGGTGCGGTCGCCGAGCAGGCTGCGGTTGGGCAGCTCCGTGAGCGGATCGTAGTTGGCGAGATACTTGAGGCGCGCTTCATACGCCTTGCGCTCGCGGATGTCGCGGGCGATGGTCGAGCGGAAGCGGATCTCGCCGTCCGCGCCGCGGTGCGAGATCACCACCTGCGACACCGGCACCTCGGTGGCGTCGGCAGCGAGCACGGCGCTCTCGCCCTGCCAGACGCCGTTGCGGTCGCTCGAGGGCAGAGCTTCGCCGTCGAGCCGCGCCAGCGAGGCCGCCGGATGCAGGGCGGCCATCCGGCGCCCGCTCGGCGCGTGCTCGCGCACGCCGGCCAGCTGGCGCCAGGCGGCGTTCAGATAGAGCACCGACCCGTCCGGGCTCGCCATCGCCACGTAGTCGCTGGTCGCTTCCAGGATCTCCACCAGCCGGGCGCGCTCTTCCTCGACCTTGCGCGCGCGCTGCCGCTCGGCCGCCTCGTCGAGCGCGCGCTTCACCGCGGTGCCGAGCCGGCGCAGGTTGTTCTTCAGCACGTAGTCGGTGGCGCCGGCGCGGATCGCCTCGATCGCGCGCTCCTCGCCGATGGTGCCGGAGACGAAGATGAAGGGCACTTCCGGCGTCAGCTCGCGCGCGATGCGCAGGGCATGCAGGCCGTCGAAGCCCGGCATCGAGAAATCCGAGAGGATGGCGTCGGGCTTGAGCCCGCCGAGCGCCGCGCGCAGGTCGCCCTCCGAGTCGACGCGCCGCCAGTGCGGCTGGATGCCGTAGGACTTGAGCGAGCGCAGCGTCAGCTCGACGTCGTCCGGCGAGTCCTCCACGAACAGCATGTTCACATCGGATAAGTCGCTCATGCTGCAACCTCCTTGGCTGCCGGCGCGGCTTCGCTCTTGCCCGCCAGCGTGAAGAAGAACACCGCTCCCTTGCCCGGCTTGGCGTCGGCCCAGATGCGCCCGCCGTGGCGGTGCACGATGCGCTGCACGGTGGCGAGGCCGATGCCGGTACCCTGGTACTCGTTGGCCGAATGCAGGCGCTGGAAAGCGCCGAACAGCTTGCTGGCGTAGCGCATGTCGAAGCCCGCGCCGTTGTCGCGCACGAAGAAGGTGACCTCGTCGCCGTCGCGCAGCGAGCCGACCTCGACGCGCGCCTGCTCGGCCTTGGCGCTGAACTTCCAGGCGTTGCCGATCAGGTTCTCGAACGCGGCGCGCAACAGCCGCGGGTCGGCGTTCGCCTGCATCCCGTCCCACACCGAGACTTCCACCTTGCGCTCGGGCTCGCGGCCCTGGATCTCGGCGACCACCTGGCGCGCGATCTCGCCGACGTCGACGTCGCGCCGTGCGAGCTCGCCGCGGGAGACCTTGGACAGATTGAGCAGGTCCTCGATCAGCTGTCCCATGCGCTGCGTCGAGGTGCGGATGCGCGCGAGGTAGCGGCGCGCCTCGTCGGACACGTCCTTGGGGAAGTCCTCGAGCAGCGCCTGGCTGAAGCCGTCGATCGAGCGCAGCGGCGCGCGCAGATCGTGCGACACCGAGTAGCAGAAGGCCTCGAGCTCCGCGTTGGTCGACTGCAGCTCGGTGGTGCGCGCCTTGACGCGCGTCTCGAGCTCCGCGTTGAGGCGCCGGATCTCCTCCTCGGCGCGCCGCCGTTCGCCGACTTCGCGCGCCGCCTCGCGGTTCGACGCCTCGAGCTCGCGCGTCGCGCGCTCGATCTCGGCCAGCATGGTGTTGAAGCTGTCGGCGAGGAGGCCGATCTCGTCGCTCGTCAGCCGCTCGGCGCGCAGGCCGAAGTTGCGCTTTTCGCTCACCTCGGTCGCCACGCTGGTGATGGCCACCAGCGGCCGGATCACCATCTCGCGCAGCCAGCGCGAGAGCGCGTAGGCGACCAGCATCGCGACCGTGATGACGATCGCCGCGATGCCCAGATAGCCGAGCAGCCGGTCGTAGAGCTCGTAGCGCGCACGCAGGTAGACGGTGCCGAGGATCTCGCGCTCGCTCGCGATGCGCTTGAAAGCGACGAGCTCGCCGGCTTCGACGTGCGTGCCGTCGGCCTCCGGGAACCTCGGGAAGGCCTCCGTGCCATCGGCGGAGAAGCTCGCGAAGCGCCGGCCGCGGGCGTCGTAGATCGCCGCCGCGCGGATCTCGGGCCGGTAGCGCAGGAGCGCGAGGTTCTCCTGCGCCGCGCGCGCATCGTCGAAGGTGAGCGCCGGCGCGCTCGTGCGGCCGACCAGCTCGGCCTGCGTGGCGAGGTCGTTGAGCCAGCTCTGGTGGTAGAGCCGCAGGTCGTAGGCCACCATCGCCGCGATCGCCACCAGCACCGCAGCGAGCGTCGAGGCGAGCACCACCGCCAGGAGCTTGTGGCGCACCGAGTGCTGGACGTTCACGAGCTCACCACCTTGCGCGCCACCGCAAGCAGGCGCGAGCTGATCTTGAGCTGGCCGCGCTCGGCGCTCGGCAGCGCGATGTCGAAGCGCACCTTCTGGTCCTCGGCGACGAAGTTGATCACGCTGCCGTGCGAGATCGCGTTGTCGCTTTCGGTGACGGTGAGGAGGGGCTGGCCTTTCGCCGCGGCGAGCGTCTCGGCAAGGCGCGCGCTATCGCCGTGGCCGATGAAGAGGACATGCAGCCCGCCGAGCGCCTCGCCCCGGCGCACGCGCCGCACCACCACCGGCCGTCCCTGTACCGTCCGGTCGGCGACCACCTGCTCCAGCGCGGCGGCCACGTCTTCGGCGCCCATGACACCGATGGCGAAGGGCGCGTCCGCGCGGGCGAAGGCCGCGGGCGGCCACTGCACGAACTCGCCGAACTTGTAGAGGAACGCCGCCTTGATCTGCACCTCGGCCGCGCGGTTGTCCTGCGCCGCCGCAGCCAGCGGCAGGGCGAGCGCGAGCAGGAGGCAGGGGATCACGGCGGCTCTCATGGCGACCATCGCAGCCTTAGGAACACGCCGCGCTCGATCTCGCTGCGCGTCGCCGGCGCGCCGAACTCCGGGTGGCGAGGGTCGAAGAGGTTCTGGGCGGTGAGCGAGAGCTCAAGCTGCCGGCGGACCTGCCAGGCATAGCGCGCATCGACGGCGGTATAAGCCGGCACCACGGGGTTCGGCAGCTCGCTGACGTAGCGCGCCATGACTTCCAGGTGCTGGTTGCCGGCGAGCTCCAGCGACGAGCGCAGGTTGAACTGATGCTTCGGATCGTTGCCGGCCGCGGCGGTGCTCGTATCCGCGCTGCCGGGCTCGAAGCGCAGATGCTGGTCGAGGAACAGCGCGCCCGCGCTCAGGCGCCAGCCGGGCGCCGCCTGCAGCGTGCCCCAGGCCTCGAGCCCCTGGCCGTGGCCCTCCATCTTGTTGCCGAGCACGAACGCGCTGCCCGAGCGCTCGATGCTGCGCAGATGGTCGTAGTCGCTGTAGAACCCGGTGACCGAGTAGGACACCCGCGCCTGCTGCGCCCGGTAGCCGAGCTCGTACACGCGGACGATCTCCGAGCGGAAGTCGGGACCGCCGGCGAGGAGAAACGGCGGTTGCGCGGGCGAAAAGAGGTCGCGGTCCAGGCGCGAGGGCGCGCGCACGGCGCGCGAGGCGGCGGTCCACACCAGGTGCTGCGGATCGGGTTTCCAGGCCAGGCGGGCGGAGGGAAGGACCTCGGTGCCCGTATAGACATTGCTCTCGAGCTTGGCGCCGAGGGTAAGCCGCCACTGGCTGCCGAGCGCGACCTCGTCCTGGGCGAACACGTTGGACCAGCGCAGCGTTGTTTCATCGGGGAGGAATGCGAGCTGGGCGCTGTTCGCCACGCGATCGTAGGCGCGCCGGTAGCCGCCGCCCCACGTAACCAGCTGATCGGGCGTGGCCTGGAAAGAGTGCTGCGCTTCGATGTCGAAGGTGTTCAGCCGCTCGCTGAAGCTCCCGGGAATGTCGCGCTGCGTGTTGTCGTAGTACGCCTGCACCTGCAGGCGCCCGCGCCGGATGCGCCCGAGGAGGTTTCCACCGGCGATGCTGACGTCGCCGTTCGCCGCCTGCTGG
>DASQAW010000557.1:0-4384 GCA_035635495.1 Burkholderiales bacterium | reverse complement strand
TGCTGCGCGACTTCGAGGGGCTCGACGGCCGCCTGCATGCCTACAAGGTGGACGTGGCGAAGGCGATGCTCGAGATGTGCCGCGCGCTGCGCTCGCGCATCCTCTTAGTGTGTTCGTCCGCCTCGGCGCATGCCACCGGCGATACCGGCCGCCTGGTGAAGGACCTGCAGAAGCTGGCGATGCTCGCGGTGCCGCTCGACATCCGCATCGCCTACGAAGCGCTCTCCTGGGGCCGGCACGTCAACGAGTACACCCAGGCCTGGGAGATCGTGCAGGCGGCCGACCGCGAAAACCTCGGGCTCGCGCTCGACTCCTTCCACATCCTCGCCAACCGCACGCCGCTCGAAACGGTGGCGGAGATCGAGCCGCGCAAGATCTTCATCGTGCAGCTCTCCGACTTTCTCTGGCAGGAAGTGCGCTCGGCCGAGGACCGCATCGAGACCGCGCGCCACTCGCGCGTCTTCCCCGGCGAGGGCGTGCACAGCGAAAACGTGATAGAGCTCGTGCGCGAGCTCGACGAGATGGGCTACCGCGGGGACTACAGCTTCGAGGTGTTCAACGACGACTACCGGCAGCTGCCGCTGCCGGTCGTCGCGCAGCGCGCGCGCAAGTCGGTGAAGTGGATCACCGGCCGCGTCGCGCGCCGCAGCCTGCCGGCACGCCGGCAGGCCTAGCTTTACCTACTTGCTGCTGCTGGAGCCGGCGCCGGCTTCCTTCTTGTCGTCCTTGTCGATGGCGCGCTCGACCTTGTTCTTGGCGGTCGTCGCGTCCTGCTTGGTCATCGCCTGGAGATACTCCATGCGCGAGAGCTTGCCATCGCCGTTCTTGTCGGCCTGCTTGAACTTCTTGGCGAGCGCCGGGTTGCCGGCGGCCTCGGTGCGGGAGATGTAGCCGTCCTTGTTCTTGTCGAGCGCATGGAAGCCGGGATCGTTCTCGTCCTTGCCGATCTTGTCCTCGGCATAGCCGGTGCCGACGGCGAGCGCGAGCGCCGCCGCGACGAGGAAAAAGAGAGATTGCGTGAGCCTCATTTACGGACCTCGTGGTTAGGGAAATTGAGGCCCAGACTATGCGAGCGCGGGCGCGCCGCGGCAATGCGCCGAAGGGCGCAGGCCGTAGCCGCGGCCCGACAGTTCAGTACGGCTAGGGAGCTCCGAGGTCGAGCCCGTGCTTCCGAAGCACCGCAGCGTGCTCCGGCGCGCTGAGGAACTTGAGGAAGTCTCGCGCCGCATCGGGTTCGCGCGCCCCGCTGTGCACGCCGCCCGCGAACACGGTGGTTTGCTGCACTGCCGCCGGCAGCGGACCGATGTACTGAATGCCGGGGTAGTGGATCAGCTCGCTCACCTGCTGGAAGCCGAGCTCCGCCTCGCCCTTCGCGACGAGCTCGCCGATCGGCGCGCCCGAAGGCGGCGTGCGGAACTTGGGCTTCAGCTCGGCGAGTATCCCCATCTTGTCGAAGAGGCCGGTGAGGTACACGCCGCTCGGCCCCGTCGAGATGCCGATGCTCTTCGCCGCGAGCAGCGTCTTCTTCAGCGCCTCCGGCGAGCTGATGTCGGGCTTCGGCGCACCGGCGCGTACCGCGACGCCGACCAGCGAGCGCGCCACATCGGCACGGCTGCCGGCCATCAGCTTGCCGGTGTCGATCAGCTCCTCGAGCGAATTGGAGGCGAGGATCACGGCGTCGAACACCTCCCCCGCCCTCATGCGCTTCATGACATCTGCGGTGCCCGCCCAGGTGGTCGCGACCTTGTTGCCGCTCGCCTTCTCGAACTGCGGCACGATCGCGAGGTACGCCTCCTTTACGCCCGGCGTCGCGAGCACCGTGATATCCGCCGCCTGCGCCGTGCCGGCCATCGCCATCGCCATCAGCAGCGCGCGCATGTCAATTGGCCAGCGGATCGGGCCGCAGCTGGATGTGCACCGCGCGCGGCTTCGAGCCTTTGCCGCCTTCCATCAGCCACGGCGCGCGATCGCCGCTCGTGCTCCACAGGCCGCGGCCTTTCCAGCCCGCCTTCGGGTCGTCGATGCGCCCGTCGAAGCCCTTCGCGTAGAAGCCCATCGGATACGGGATGCGCAGCATCACCATCTTGCCGTCCTTCAGCGCGACGAAGCCGTCGTTCAGGTTCGCGGTCGACATCGGGAGGTTCTCGCCGAGGCCGAGCGTGTTGTGCTGGTCGACCCAGGTGTAGTAGCTCGACTCCGCGCTGTTCTCGCCGACGCCGCGGAAGCCGGGCCCTGGGTACTGAACGCCTGCCCAACCCTCGGGACAGTGGTCGCCCGTGGCCTTCGGCCCGTTCAGCGGGGCCTTGCACTTGCGCCGGTCGAAGCTGATCAGGTGGCCGCTCGACGCGGAGGCCCACAGCACGCCGTTCCTGTCGATGTCGCCGCCGCGGATGCCGTAGTACGGCATCGGCACGTTGTAGACCTCGGTGAGCTGCGTCTTCGGATCGAAGCGCAGGAACGCGGGGGTCCCGCCGAACACGCCCACCGTGTACCAGATCGAGCCGTCTTTCGGATGCGGCATCACCGCGTACGGACCCGAGCCCGGAATGATGCGCTTGTCCTTGGCCGGATCGATCGGCTGGTTGGGCTCGACGTACTCGTCGCGCGCGCCGTTGCCGTTCGTGTCGAGCACGAAGGGCGACCAGCCTTGCGCCCGTGCCGCGTCGCCCGTCTGGTCGTACACGCGCGTGTTGACCCACCCCGCCACCTGCCCGGTGCCCGAGAGCCACAGCGTGTTGTCCGCGTCGTAGCCGAACTGCGGGTGGTGCGTGCCGAAGCAGGTATCGACGTAGCTGTACTTCATGGTCTTCGGGTCCAGCACGGCGACTTGGCGCGACGACTGCTCTAGCGGGAAGACCTTGGCCGAGGGATGGTCCGAGCCCTTGCGGCAGAAGCCCGGGTTCTCGCGGCCGCGCACGCTCGCCGCCATCCACACCCGCCCCTGCTTGTCGAGCATGGCGTTGTGGCTGTTGGCGCGCGTATCCCACAGCTTTTCATCCTCCCAATACGGCGAGGGCTGCATCGGCTTGACGCTGGCCGCATGGCCCGGCCCGAGCGATTCGGGCATCTCCGGATCAGCGACCGGCATCTTGAAGAACGTCACCTTGCTGCTCTTCGGATCGAGGATCGGCATGTTGTCGGTCGAATACTCGGGCGAGCCGTAGAGCGGGCCGTAGGCATTGACCGTAGGATTGCGCCGGTCGGACGCGATCAGATCGTGCAGGTAGTGCTTCTCCGTGCTCCACTCCCAGGAAGTGATCACGACGTTGCGCTCGACGCCCTGCGGCCGCCGCGGCTTGGCGAACGGCAGCGCGCCTTTCGCGATGCGGTCGGTCCACTCGCCGTAGTACTTGTACGGCACGCCGCCGAAGTTGCCGGCGAGCTGCGTCGTCATCTGCTCGCCCGACTGCCCCGACTGGATGCGGCGGATCCAGGCTTGCTCCCCGGATTCGAACTTGCCGAGTGAGGTGGGGATGGTGCGCGTAGACGCCTGGCCGAGCTGGTGGCAGCCGATGCAACCGATGTTCTTCACCTGCTTCAGCCAGTCGACCTGCGAGCGCTCCTTCGGAATTCTCGTGTGCCCGCCGAACTCGCTCGCCGGCGGAATCTCGAGCATCGAATACCAGTAGATCGCCGGGTAGTACTGCGCCGCCGCGCCCTCGTTCGGCGCCGCAACCGCCTTCAGGTCGAGCTTCTGACCGGGAATCGCCTGCGTTTTCGGCGAATCGACCAGGCCGTAGCCGCGCACCCAGACGCTGTAGACGGTCTTCGGCAGCTCGGGAATGAGGTAGCGCCCTCTGTCATCGGTGACGACGATCTTGGCGTAGCGCGTCGGCAGTCCGGTGGTCTCGGCGATGACCCACACGCCGGCTTCGGGGCCCTTGGGACCGGTGACGACACCGCCGATATCGGAGGCGCCGATCTTCTGCGCATGGACCTGCGTGCTGAGCAATACGGCGAGGATGAAACAGGTGGTCTTCATAACCTCCTCCCACGGATGTGGCTGGCAGAATGCGCCTATCCCATCGCTGGATCAATAGCTGCTTCGCAATGCGCCTCATCACCTTTTGTAGAACCGACAATCCCGCAGCGCACGTCGGCGTGCGGCAGGGTCACCGGATCGTCGACCTCGGCCCCGGCCGCATGAAGGACCTGCTGGCCGCCGGCCCCGCGGGCCTGGAGCGCGCCCGCCAGGCGCGCGGCCCGGTGCTCGACGAGCGCGCGATCCGCTACCTGCCACCGGTCCCGGACGCCGATAAGTTCCTGTGCGTAGGCAAGAACTACCGCCAGCACCTCGCGGAGCTGCGCGCGAACGAGCTCCTCACCCTGCCCGTGATCCTCGAGCACTTCTCGCGCTACATCCCGTTCGAGCCCGGCGACCTGT
>DASQAW010000556.1:0-1752 GCA_035635495.1 Burkholderiales bacterium | reverse complement strand
AGGATGGCCATCATCAGGCCCAGGCCGAGCTGCGTGCCCGCGACGTTCAGAAGGCCGGCGCGCGTGCCGTGCGCGAGGCTGTTCGCGACGATCACCGTCACGGTCGGGCCGGGGATGATCGCGATCAGGATGCACGCGAGGACGTACGCCAAGTAAATTTCGATGGTCATCGCATGTCCAGTGCGCGGCGGCGGGTGAGGTCCACGATACAGGCGAGCTGGCGCTCATCGGCATCGCCCGTCGCGCCGGTGTCGCGCCGCCGCTGGCACTCGGCGTCGCGGTACTGGCGCCATTCGTCGTTCGACTTGCGGTAGGCGACAAGGGCCGCCTCGCCGCGCTCGTGCGCTTCCTGGAAGCGAGTGGCATAGAGCTGGCCGAGCTCGGCCTCGGCGACCTGCAGCAGGGTCTCCAGGCAAGGACCCGACTTCGTGCGCAGCGAATCGTCGCGCGTGCACTGGGCCAGTGCGACGGCGTCCTGGCGCGGCAGCCAGGTGAAGAACACCGGGCGCTTCTCGTCTGCGAGCAGGCACAGGAACGAGAGCTCGGCGCTCGGCGCGCCGGAAAGGACGACTGCGCCGTTGCCGGTCAGCACCGACGAGACGAACTGGTTGCCGACTTTCCGGGTGTAGCGCTCGATCAGCAGGTTGCGATCGCGCTCGAACACGACGTCCTTGGCTTGATTGCCGTTCGCCTTCATTTCCTTGATGGCATAAGCGCGGCACGACTCGACCGCGGGTCCCCGGTACTGCGCGTAGGCATTTGCCGCCATGAACGCGGCCACCAGCAGCAAGACCCTCATCGATACTGGCCCGTCGCCTGGGCGCGGGCCTTGATGAGGCCGAACAGGCTCTCGGTGTACGGCGCCTTGACGCCCGCCTTGCGCGCGATCTCGAGCGTGCCGGCAAGCAGGCCGTCGATCTCGAGCGACTTGCCGGCCTCGAGGTCCTGGAGCATGGAGGTCTTGAATTTGCCGAGCGCGCGCGCCATATCGATGCGCGCCTCCGGATCGATGTCGGCGTCCACGCCGACGGCGCGGCCGATCGCGAGTACCTCGCGCATGATGCTCACCATGTAGTCCTTGACCTGCCGGTCCTGGATCAGCCGGTCGGCGGTCGACACGGTCAGCGCCGACACGGGATTGAAGCTCACGTTGCCCAGCAGCTTGACCCAGAACTCCTTCTCGATCGCTTCGGTGACGATGATCTCGAAGCCGGCCTGCCCCAGCGCGTCCGCGATGCGTTTGGTGCGCGCCGTATTCTCGCCGCCCGGCTCGCCGAGGATGAGCTTGCGCCCCATGTTGTGGCTGATGAGGCCCGGCTCGGGCGTCGAGGCGGCGAGGTGAATCACGCAGCCGACGATGCGCTCGGTCGGCATGGCGCGCGAGAGCTTGCCGCCGGGATCGAGGCTTTCGAGCCTCTCCTTCCCATTGCCGAAGCGCAGGCGGTCGAAAAACCACCACGGCACGCCGTTCATGGCGGTGACGACGCTGGTCTCGGCAGCGACGAGCGGGCCGATGGTGTCCGCCACGTCTGTAAGGCTTTGGGCCTTGACGGTGACTAATACATATTCTTGCGGACCGAGCTGCCGCGGATCGCTATCCGCCTTGATTTTGAAGCTTTCGACCGCACCATTGCTGCGTACCTGCAGCCCAGAACGCCGGATCGCTTCAAGTCGAGCGCCGCGCGCGACGACCGAGACCTCATGCCCGGAACGCGCGAGCCACGCCGCCATCAAACCACCGACGGCGCCGGC
>DASQAW010000555.1:0-4821 GCA_035635495.1 Burkholderiales bacterium | reverse complement strand
TGCTCGCTCAGCTACCTCGCGCGGCTGCCGGTCGACATGCTGAAGATCGACCGCAGCTTCGTCGTGCGCATGCAGGACGCCGGCTACCCGCGCAACATCGTGGCGATGATCGTCTCGCTCGCGCACACGCTCGGCCTGAAGGTGATCGCCGAGGGCGTGGAGGACGACGAGCAGGTGCGTCTCCTGAAGGAGCTCGGCTGCGACCAGATCCAGGGCTTCTACGTCAGCATGCCGCTGCCGGCGCAGCAGATCGAAGGCCTCCTGCGGCCCGACGCGGACAAGCGGCTGCTCCGGCGCATCGCCGCCGCCTAGGAATTCGGGGCCAGGACCGCAATTGGTCGCGTGGCTCCAGCGCGAGGTTCTGCGTAACCTGATCTACATGTTGGGATAGTTCGGGCCGCCGCCGCCCTCGGGCGCGACCCAGACGATGTTCTGCAGCGGATCCTTGATGTCGCAGGTCTTGCAGTGCACGCAGTTCTGCGCGTTGATCTGCAGCCGCGGCTTGGTGTCGAGGTCGACGAACTCGTAGACGCCGGCGGGGCAGTAGCGGCTCTCCGGGCCGGCGTACTTCTCCAGGTTCACCGTCACCGGGATCGAGGGATCCTTCAGCGTGAGGTGGGGAGGCTGGTCCTCGCCGTGGTTGGTGTTGGAAAACGAGAGATCGGTGAGGCGGTCGAACGTCAGGACCCCGTCGGGCTTCGGGTACGGGATGGGCGCCGATTCCCACTTCGGCTTGAGCGTCTCGTGGTCGGCGTGGTCGTGGTGCAGCGTCCACGGCGCCTTGCCGCGGAAGAGCACCTGGTCGATGCCGACCATCGCCGTGCCGAGATACAGGCCCTTCGACATCCAGGGCTTGAAGTTGCGCGCCTTGTGCAGCTCTTCGTGCAACCAGCTTTTCTTGAACGCCTGCGGATAGGCGCCGAGCTCGTCGTGGGTCCGGCCGGCCTTGAGCGCCGCGCACGCCGCCTCGGCGGCGAGCATGCCGGACTTGATCGCGGCATGGCTGCCCTTGATGCGCGAGGCATTGAGGAAGCCGGCGTCGTCGCCGATCAGCGCGCCGCCCGGGAAGACGAGCTTCGGCAGCGACTGCAGCCCGCCCGCGACAATCGCGCGAGCGCCGTAGGCCACGCGTTTTCCGCCGGCGAAGAGTTCCCTGATCGCCGGGTGGGTCTTGAAGCGCTGGAACTCTTCGTATGGGGAAAGGTAGGGATTCGAGTAGCCCAAGCCCACCACGAAGCCGACCGCGACCTGGTTGTTGTCCTGGTGATACAGGAAGGAACCGCCGTACGTGGCCGGATCGAGCGGCCAGCCTGCGGTATGCATGACGAGGCCCGCGGAATGCCTCTCGGGCTTCACCTCCCACAGCTCCTTCAGGCCGATGCCGTAGACCTGCGGATCGGCGCCGTTGCGCAGCCGGTAGCGCGCTTCGAGCTGGCGGCCGAGCTGGCCGCGGCAGCCCTCGGCGAAAAGCGTGTATTTGCCGTGGAGCTCCATCCCGGCCTGGTAGGCATCGGTCTTCTCGCCCTTGCGGTTGACGCCGAGGTCTCCCGTGGCCACGCCTTTGACCGCTGCGCCCTCGTACAGCACTTCAGCAGCCGCGAAGCCGGGAAAGATCTCGACGCCCAGCGCTTCAGCCTGCTTGCCTAGCCAGCGGCAGACGTTGCCGAGGCTCACGACATAGTTGCCATGGTTCTGGAAGCAGGCCGGCAGCAGGAGCGCCGGCGTCTCGACATGGCTTTTCTCGCCGAGGAAGAGGAAGCGGTCCTTCGTCACCGGCGTGTTGAGCGGCGCGCCTTGCGCCTTCCAGTCCGGAATCAGCTCGCCGATGGCGATGGGATCCATCACCGCGCCGGAGAGGATATGCGCGCCGACTTCCGAGCCTTTCTCGAGCACGCACACCGAGATGTCGCTCGACAGCTGCTTGGTTCTGATGGCCGCAGCGAGCCCCGCCGGGCCGGCGCCGACGATCACGACGTCGTACTGCATGGATTCGCGCGGCATGGCGCGAATTATAATCAGCGCCCCATGAGCCTAGAGCTGATCAACAAAGAAAAGCGTCTGGTGCACGTCGAGCGCATTGCGATCCGCTGGGGCGACATGGACGCCATGGGACACGTCAACAACACCGTCTACTTCCGCTATATGGAGCAGGCGCGCATCAGCTGGTTCGACAAGCTCGTGCCCGAAGCCGAAGCTTGGAAGAGCACCGGCATCGTGATCGCCAATGCGACCTGCAATTTCAAGCGGTCGATCAACTATCCCGGCATGGTGGAAGTGAACGTGCTGCTCGGCGCGCCAGGCGGCTCGAGCGTGCCGACGTTCTACGAGCTCAAAATCGACGGTGAGATCTATGCGGACGGCGCCGCGACCGTGGTGTTCATCGACATGCGCAAGCAAAAGCCGATCCGCATTCCGCAGGCCATCCGAGAGGTGATCCAATGAAAAAGGTATTTCCCGACGCCGCCGCCGCACTGAAGGGGCTGCTGCGCGACGACATCACCATCGCTGCCGGCGGCTTCGGCCTGTGCGGCATCCCGGAAAATTTCATCGCCGCGCTCAAGGATAGCGGGGTCAAGGGCCTCACCATCATCGGCAACAACGCCGGGGTGGACGATTTCGGCATGGGCCTCCTGCTGAAGAGCCGGCAGGTGAAGAAGGTGATCGCCTCCTACGTCGGCGAGAACAAGGAATTCGAGCGCCAGGTGCTGGCGGGCGAGCTCGACCTGCAGCTCACGCCGCAGGGCACGCTCGCCGAGAAGCTGCGCGCCGGGGGCGCCGGCATTCCGGGCTTCTACACTCGCACCGCCGCGGGCACCAAGCTCGCCGAGGGCAAGGAGACCAAGGCCTTCGACGGCAAGGAATACGTGCTCGAGGAAGGCATCCGCGCCGATCTCGCCATGGTCAAGGCCTGGAAGGGCGACAAGGCGGGCAACCTCGTCTACCGCATGACCTCGCGCAACTTCAATCCGATGATCGCGACCTGCGGCAAGGTCACGGTGGCAGAGGTCGAGGAGCTGGTCGAGATCGGCGAGCTCGATCCCGACCAGATCCATACTCCCGGCATCTATGTCGACCGCATCATCCAGGGCGCACGCTACGAGAAGCGCATCGAGTTTCGCACTGTGGCGGGCGCGGTCGGCAAGAAGGACTCGCCGATCCGTGAGCAGATGGCGAAACGCGCGGCCCAGGAATTGCGCGACGGCTACTACGTGAATCTCGGCATTGGCATCCCGACGCTGGTCGCGAATTACATCCCCGCCGGAATCAACGTCACGCTGCAATCGGAGAATGGCCTGCTTGGCATCGGCCCCTTTCCGAGCGAGGCGAACGTGGACCCCGATCTCATCAATGCCGGCAAGCAGACCGTCACCACCATCCCGGGCTCGAGCTTCTTCTCGAGCGCCGACTCGTTCGCCATGATCCGCGGCGGGCACGTCGACATCTCGATCCTCGGCGGGCTGGAGGTGGCGGAGAACGGCGACCTCGCCAACTGGATGGTTCCCGGGAAGATGGTCAAGGGTCCCGGCGGCGCCATGGATCTAGTCTCGGGCGTGAAGCGCGTCGTGGTGCTGATGGAGCACACCTCGAAGGACGGCGCCTCCAAGGTCCTGAAGCGCTGCTCGCTGCCGGTCACCGGCAAGGCCGTGGTGAACATGATCATCACCGACCTGTGCGTGTTCGAGGTGGAGCCCGGCAAGGGGCTGGTGCTGAAGGAGCTTCACCCCGGCGTAAAGCTCGAGGACGTGAAGGCGAAAACGGCCGCCGAGTTCCGCGTCGCCCTGGAGCGCTAGGCCAAGAGCGCGCGCACCGCGTTGGCGCAGCGCGCCGCCGCCTTTTCCTCGAGCGCATGATGCCGCTCGCGCACCACCCAGCGGCCGGCGACCATCACGTCGCGGACGAGGCCGGGCGAGCCGGAGAACACCAGCGCGTTGGCGATGGCGTCGCCATGCCGGTCGGCGATATCCGGGTGCTCGCCGTCCAGCACCACGAAATCCGCGCGCTTGCCCTCGGCGAGCGCGCCCATCTTCCGGCCGAGCGCCTGCGCACCGCCCGCAGCTGCTTCGAGCCAGAGCGTGGTGCCGACCGCCTGCGATTTGCCGACCACCAGGTTGCGCTTGCGCGCAATGAGACGCTGCACGTATTCGAGCAGGCGCAGCTCTTCGGCTGGATCGCGCGACACGTGGCTGTCGCCGCCGATGCCGTAGCGGCCACCCGCGCCGCGATACTCGACGAGCGGAAAGATGCCATCGCCCAGATTGCCTTCCGTCGTCGGGCACAAGCCCGCGACCGCGCCGCTCTTCGCCAGGCCAATGGTTTCCTCGGCCACCATGTGCGTGGCATGCACGAGGCACCAGCGCTCGTCGATCGCGAAATTGGACAGCAGCCATTCGACCGGGCGCTGGCCTAGCGCAAGGCGGCAGTCCTCGACCTCTTTCGTCTGCTCCGCCGCATGGATGTGAATCGGCGCCTCCGCCGGTACCGCGGCGACCAGCTCGCGAAGCGCGCCTGGATCCACGGCTCGCAGCGAATGCGGCGCGACGCCGGCGCGCGCGTCCGGCGTCTGCTTCACCGCCCGACAGGCGTCGACGATGCCGCGCACGTCGGAATCGAAACGCTGCTGCCGCGGATTGAGCGGCTGCGAGCCGAAGGTCGACCAGCGGTAGAGGGACGGCAGCAGAGTGATGCCGGTGCCCGCGGCCCGTGCGGCGGCTAGATGGCGGTCAAGCATCTCGTGCGGCTGGTTGAGATAGTTGAACTCCGCCACGGCCGTATAGCCGTTCTTGAGCATCTCGATATAGAGCCCGAGCGCGATCGCCTCCA
>DASQAW010000554.1:0-6779 GCA_035635495.1 Burkholderiales bacterium | reverse complement strand
CTCCACGAGACCCTTTACGAACCATCTCTGCATCAGCACCACCACCAGAGCCGGCGGCAGCATTGCCAGAATGGCCGTGGCCATGATCAGGTTCCACTCATTGGCGGCGTCGCTGCCGACGATCATGCGCTTGATGCCGATTACCGCGGTGTACATGGACTCGTCGGTGGTGATTAGCAGCGGCCACAGATACTGGTTCCAGCCGTAGATGAACTGGATCACGAAGAGGGCCGCCATGGTTGTCTTGGAGAGCGGCAGCAGCACGTCCCAGAAGAACCGCATAGGACCCGCGCCGTCGACCCGCGCCGCTTCCGCGAGCTCGTCGGGCACCGTCATGAAGAACTGCCGGAACAGGAACGTGGCCGTGGCCGAGGCGATCAGCGGCACCGTAAGGCCGGCGTAGGTGTTGAGCATCCCCAGGTCCGCGATCACCTTGAAGGTCGGGATGATGCGCACCTCCACCGGCAGCATCAGGGTGACGAAGATCATCCAGAAGATGAAGCCGCGCAACGGGAAGCGGAAATAGACCAGCGCGAACGCGGAGATGACCGAGATGGTGATCTTGCCGAGCGGGATGACGAGCGCCATCACCGTGCTGTTGACCAGCATCGAGGACACCGCGGCCCTCGAGCCTGTCGTGGTGCCGCCCCCGAGCACCTGCGAGTAATTCTGCACCAGCTGATCGCCGGGTATCAGCGGCATCGGCACCTGCACGATCTGCTCGAGGGTGAGCGTCGAGGCGACGAACGTGACGTAGAGCGGAAACGCCACCGCCAGGACGCCGGCGATCAGTACCGCGTGGGAGAAGACGGTGAGCCAGGGCCGGTTTTCGACCACTAGTACTGGACCTTGCGCTCGATGAAGCGGAACTGCAGCACCGTGAGCGTGATGACGATGAACATCAGGATCACCGACTGCGCGGACGAGCCGCCGAGGTCGGCCGCCTTCACGCCGTCGTGGTACACCTTGTAGACCAGGATCTGCGTCGCCTGCGCCGGGCCGCCCTGCGTGGTGGCGTCGATCACGCCGAAGGTGTCGAAGAACGCGTAGATGATGTTGATCACCAGCAGGAAGAAGGTGGTCGGCGAGAGTAACGGGAAGACGATGGTCCAGAAGCGACGCGACGGGCTCGCGCCGTCGATCGCCGCGGCCTCGATCAGCGATTTGGGGATCGACTGCAGCCCGGCGAGGAAGAAGAGAAAGTTGTACGAGATCTGCTTCCACACTGCAGCGATGACCACCAGCGCCATCGCCTGATCGCCCTTGATGATCCAGTTCCAGTCGATACCGAAGCCCTTCAGCACGTAGGTGACGATGCCGATCGACGGCGCAAACAGGAACGCCCACAGCACGCCGGCGATCGCAGGCGCCACTGCGTACGGCCAGATGAGCAGCGTCTTGTAGGCGAGCGCGCCTCGCAGCACGCGATCGGCCATCGCCGCGAGCAGGAGAGAAATGGCGAGACCCGAGAACGCGACCAGCACGCTGAACAGTGCCGTGACCTTGAAGGACTCGAGGTAGTTGCTGTCCCTGAAGAGCGCGCTGAAGTTCTGCAGGCCGACGAACTGCGACTTCAGGCCGAAGGCGTCCTGCAGCTGGAACGAATACCAGACCGCCTGGGTCGCGGGCCAGAAGAAGAACACGATGGTGATCGCGATCTGCGGGGCCACCAGCGCATAAGGCAGCCACGCAGACTGGAACAGGACCCGTTTTTCCACGGGCTACCGCGGCTTACTTATTGGCAGCTTCGAACTGGCGCAGGATTTCGTTGCCCCGCTTGACCGCGTCGTCCAGCGCCGGCTTGGCCTCCTTCTTCCCGGAGAACACCGCTTCCAGCTCCTCCTCGATCACGGTGCGCCCCTGCACGAAATTGCCGAAGCGCAGGCCCTTGGAGTTCTCCGTCGGCGGCTTGTTGGTGAGCTGCTTCACCGGCATGTCCGCGCCGGGGTTCTTGTCGTAGAAGCCGGACTTGCGCGTCAAGTCGTACGAGGCTTGGGTGATCGGCACATAACCGGTCGTGGTGTGCCAATCCATCTGCACCTCGGGCCGCGACAGGAAGGCGAAGAACTTCGCCACGCCCCTGTACTCCTCGGGCTTCTTGCCGCCCATCACCCAGACCGAGGCCCCGCCGATGATCGAGTTTTGCGGCGCGCCCTTGACGTCGTCGTGGTAGGGGATGAAGTTGATCGACCAGTCGAACTTGGCCGCCTTCTTGATGCCTGCTTGCGCGCCGGCGCTGCCGGTGAACATGGCGCACTCGCCGCTCGAGAACTTGGCGTCGCCCTGGTTGGTGCGCCCGGCATAGGTGAACAGACCCCGCTTTGCCATATCGCCAAGCATGGCGATATGTCGGACATGCAGGGGCGAATTGACCGTGAACTGCGTATCCAGGCCGCCCATGCCGTTCTGCTTGGTGCCGATCGGCACGTTGTGCCAGGCACTGAAATTCTCGATGTGCATCCACGACGGCCAGCTCGTGGTGTAGGTGCACTGCTGCCCGGACGCCTTCAGCTTCTCCGCCGCGGCGAGTACCTCCTTCCACGTCCTCGGTGCCTTGTTCGGATCGAGCCCCGCCTTCTTGAAGGCGTCCTTGTTGATATAGAACATGACGGTCGAGCTGTTGAAGGGGAACGAAAGCATGTTGCCCTTCAGATCGGTGTAATACCCGCTCACCGTCGGCAGGTAGGCCGTCGAATCAAACGGCTCCTTGGCGTTCGCCATCACGGTGGCCACGGGAACGACCGCGCCCTTCGCCGCCATCATGGTGGCCGTGCCGACCTCGAACACCTGCAGCAGGTGCGGCGCGTTGCCGGCGCGGAATGCGGCGATCGCGGCCGTCATCGATTCGGGGTAGGTCCCCTTGAACGTCGGTACGACCTTGTAGTCTTTCTGGCTGGCGTTGAATTTGGTGGCGAGCCCGTTGAGCGCGTCGCCGAGCGCCCCACCCATCGAGTGCCACCATTGAATTTCCACCTGAGCCTGGGCGTTGCCCGCAAACAGCGCGGCGCAGGCCAGCGTGGCCAGCCAATTGATTCGCATGTGATCCTCCTCCCGAGTGGCGAAGCTTATTCCACGGTGACCGACTTGGCGAGATTGCGCGGCTTGTCGACATCGGTGCCGCGCGCAAGCGCGGTGTGATAGGCGAGCAGCTGCAGCGGCACCACGTGCAGGATCGGCGACAGCGCGCCGGCATGCGCACCGAGCTCGATCACGTGCACCACCTCCGATGCCGCGATGTTGGCCCCCTTGTCGGCGAAGACATAGAGCTCGCCGCCGCGGGCGCGCACTTCCTGCAGGTTCGACTTGAGCTTCTCGATCAGCGCGTCGCCCGGCGCCACGGCGACCACCGGCATGTCCTTGTCCACCAGCGCGAGCGGCCCGTGCTTCAACTCGCCCGCGGCATAGGCCTCGGCATGGATGTACGAAATTTCCTTCAGCTTTAGCGCGCCTTCCATGGCGATCGGCCAGTGGATGCCGCGGCCGAGGAAGAGCGCGTGCTCCTTGGGCGCGAAGCGCGCCGCCCAGGCGGCGACCTGCGTCTCGGTCGCCAGCACCGCGCTCATCGCCGCCGGCAGGTGGCGCAGCGCCACCAGGTGGGCGCGCTCGGCGTCGGCGTCCAGGCGGCCGCGCAGGCGGGCGATCACCAATGCCAGCAGGAACAGCGCCGCGAGCTGCGTGGTAAAGGCCTTGGTGGAGGCGACACCGATCTCGGGTCCAGCGCGCGTCAGGTAGCGAAGGCGCGAGGCGCGCACCAGCGAGCTCTCCGGCACGTTGCAGATGGCGAGCGTCGCCCCGTAGCCGAGCGATTTCGCATGCTCGAGCGCGGCAAGCGTGTCGGCAGTCTCGCCCGATTGCGAGAGGGTGACGAACAGTCCCTTCGGGTCGGGCACCGAGCGGCGGTAGCGGTATTCGCTCGCGATCTCGGCGCGCGTCGGCATCCCGGCGATGTCTTCCAGCCAGTAGCGGCCGATGAGCGCGGCGTGATAGCTCGTGCCGCACGCCGCGATATGCAGCGAGCTCGCATTGCGCAGCAGGGCCTCCGCCTCTGCGCCGAACAGGCCCGGCTGGAGCGAGCTCGCGCCGGCCACCACCTCGAGCGTGTTGGCGAGCGCGCCGGGCTGCTCGTGGATCTCCTTCTGCATGTAGTGGCGGTAGGGGCCGAGCGCGACGGACTCGTCCGTCATCTCGGAGACGTGCACCGGCCGCTCGACCGCGCCGCCGCGGGTATCGACGATGCGATAGCCGCCCGGGCGGATCTCCGCGCAATCGCCGTCCTCCAGGTAGACCACGCGGCGCGTGACCGGCAGCACCGCCGAGACGTCCGAGGCGGCGAAATTCTCGCCTTCGCCGAGGCCGAGGAGCAGCGGTGGCCCGCGGCGCGCCACCACCACGGCGTCGGGATCGCGCGCCGACACGACGGCGAGCGCGAACGCGCCCTGCAGCTCGGCGATGGCCCGCACGCTGGCCGTGAACAGGGAATCGGTCGATTTGCGGTGTTCGGCGATGAGATGGGCGACGACCTCGGTGTCGGTCTCCGACGCGAACTGGTAGCCGGCGCGCTTCAGGCGCTCGCGGATCGCCTCGTAGTTCTCGACGATGCCGTTGTGGACGATGGCGATGTCTCCGGACATGTGCGGATGCGCGTTGCGCTCAGTCGGCGCACCGTGCGTGGCCCAGCGCGTGTGCGCGATGCCGGTCTTGCCGCCGATGTGCTGCGCAGCCGCCTGCGAAGCCAATTCAGCGACACGCCCCGCCGAGCGAACGCGCTTCAGGCTGGAACCATTGACGACGGCGATGCCGGCGGAGTCGTAGCCGCGGTATTCGAGGCGCCGCAGCCCCTCGACCAGGACCGGAACGATGTCGCGCCGCGCGGCGGCGCCCACGATGCCGCACATGGCTCAGCCTTTCTTCTTCGGCGGTTTCCAGCCCGGGACCGACACCTGGCGGCCGCGCGCCAGCGTCAGCTGCCCCGCAGGCGTGTCCTTGGTGATGGTCGAGCCCGCGCCGATGTACGAGCCGCGCGCCACGCGCACCGGGGCCACGAGGGTGGTGTCCGAGCCGATGAAGCAGTCGTCCTCGATCACGGTGCGGTTCTTCGACACGCCGTCGTAGTTGCAGGTGATGGTGCCGGCGCCGATGTTCACTTTCGCGCCGATCTCCGAATCGCCGATGTAGCTTAGATGATTCGCCTTCGAGTGCGCGCCCAGGCGGCTCGCCTTTACCTCGACGAAATTGCCGACGTGCACGTCCTCTGCCAGGCGCGCGCCGGGGCGCAGGCGCGCATAAGGCCCGACGCGGCAGCGCTCGCCGACTTCGGACTCCTCGAGGTGCGAGAAGGCGAGCACCTCGCTGCCGGCGCCGAGCGTGACGTTGCGCAGCACGCAGTTCGGTCCGATGCGCACGCCGTCACCCAGGCTGATCCGGCCCTCGAAGACGCAGTTGACGTCGATCGCTACGTCGCGCCCGCACTCGAGCTCGCCGCGCACGTCGATACGCTCGGGGTCGGCGAGACTCACGCCCGCGTCCATCAGCCGCCGCGCCTGGCTGCGCTGGTAGGCGCGCTCGAGCGCCGCGAGCTCGGCTTTGGAATTGACGCCCGCGACTTCCATCGGATCGTGCACCCTGACGCCGATCACGGGCACGCGCTCCTTCACCGCCAGCGAGACGAGATCGGTGAGGTAGTACTCCTTCTGCGCATTGCGATTGTGGATCTGGCCGAGCCAGCCGCCGAGCCGCTTGCCGTCCAGGGCCATGAAGCCGGCGTTGATCTCGCGGATCGCGCGCTCGGCGCTCGACGCGTCCTTCTCCTCGACGATGCGCTCCACCGCGCCGCTCGGGTTGCGCACGATGCGCCCGTAGCCCCGGGGATCGTCTACTTCCGTGGTCATGACCGCCAGGCCGTCGCGTGCCGCCTCGACCAGGCGCTTCAGGCTGTCCGGGCGCACCAGCGGCACGTCACCGTACAGGATCAGCACGTCGCCGCCGCCGTTCACGTGCGCCATCGCCTGCTGCACCGCGTGTCCGGTGCCGAGCTGCTCGGACTGCAGCACCCACTCGACCGGCGCTTGCGCGAACGCGGCGCGCACCTTCTCGGCGCCGTGCCCGTGCACTACCACGGTCTTGCGCGGCTGGAGCGTGCGCGCGGCGTCGAGCACGTGCGCGAGGAGCGGGCGACCGGCAATGGGATGCAGGACTTTGGGGAGGTCCGAACGCATGCGCTTGCCCTGGCCGGCGGCAAGCACGATCACATCGAGGGGCATTGGGGCATTTTAGCTAATATCGGTTGCCGTGCTGACCGAGGACCTCGCAACCCGCCTCGCGCGCGTCGCTCTCGCGAACATCGTCCGCGAGTATCCGCGCCACATCCAGCATCTCGTGTCGAGCGCCGACGACGAGCTGCGCGAGCGGATACTACATCCGGCGTTTTACGGCAGCTACGACTGGCACTCGGCGGTGCACATGCACTGGCTGCTGGTGCGCGTGCTGCGGCTGTACCCGGTCGCTCGCGTGGCGCCCGACATCGCCGATGCGCTGGACCAGCACCTGACAGCGGAGGCAATGGCGCGGGAGCTCGCGTATTTCCGCAGCTCGGCCGGCCGCACGTTCGAGCGCCCCTACGGCTGGGCGTGGCTCCTCGAGCTGCAGGCGGAAGCCCTGGCATCGAAGTCCCGCTGGTCGCGCGCGGTGGCGCCACTCGCCGCGGAGCTCGCGCTGCGCTTTGGCGACTATGTGCGCATGTCCCCGTATCCCATACGAGCGGGGGCGCACGGCAACACCGC
>DASQAW010000553.1:0-4379 GCA_035635495.1 Burkholderiales bacterium | reverse complement strand
GAGCCCGAGCTCGAGCCGGGCGCAGTGGAGGCCGACGAGATGGTTTCGCCGAGCGCCGAGACGGAGCCGGTGAAGCTCGACATCGAGAAGCCCGAGTCGCCGTCGGAGGACTGGTACCAGTCGGTGACCGCGGCGGCGACGGCGGCGCTGCCGAGCGCGATGGCGAAGCGGTCGGCCCAGGTCTTCTCGACGTCGAGCGCTACCGCGTAGGGCAGAAATCTGGAGAACTCTTCCGCGGTTTTGGGAGGCGCTTTCTTCCGCGCGAGGTCGTCGCGCTCGGCGACGCCGAGGTACTGGCGCAGGCCCTCGATCTCGTCCTCGAGCCGCCGGCCCGCAACCGAGTACGCCGGCAGCCACCTGTGGAAGGCGACCAGGCACGCGACCGCGAGCAGCGCGATGAGCGCGATCATGGCGATCGCGGCGTCGAGGACGAACATGAGGCCGATGGTCGCGGCGCCGAGCACCACGCCGACGGCGAGCGAGCCCTGGTTCTTGCTGAACGCTTTTTCCTCGTAGAGCTGCCGCAGCTCGTACAGCAGCTCGGCGCGCGCGACGCCCACTTCCGGGTCGTACTTGGCCCCGAAGCTCCGCGGCTTCCCGGTAAAGCGCACGACCGCATGCTCCCCCGAGAGCAGCGTGCCCGACTTGCCGGTGGGCTCGACGCTGAACGTATCGCCGGCCTGCTTGATCCTGACGAAGCCGCGGCTGCCCAGGCCGAGCAACCCCGCGGCGAAGCAGCGGTCGTCGAAAGCCTGCTTGTCGACGAAGCGCACCGCCGCCGGGCTCATCCCCTTCGGCGCGTCGTAGCGCGGGAATTTCGGCCCGGCATCGGGATCTCGCCCCACGAGGCGCCAGCGCCAATAGAGAAAGCCGAGCATCAGGGCGAAGCCGACGAGGCCCGCCATCGCGCCCTTGTTCTGCGCCAGGAGCCAGCCCGCGCGCTTGAAGATGCCGGGCGCGGCGACGATGCCTTTCGGAAAGCCGACCACGATCGTCATGCCCGAGTACGGCGGGAAGGTCGCGGTCGAGGTGAAGCCGACGGCGCCGTCGCGGATCATGCTCTGGTACTCGCGCCCGCGGGCGCCTTGCGGCCCGGTGTAGGCCTCGGCGCGGATTTGCGCCGCCGGCACGCGCTCGGGCAGCAGCACCTCCGCCGAGATGTGGTCGAAGGGGAAGGTCCAGCCGTTGCCGTTCACGTTCCAGTAGAGCTCGTCGTGGTCGGCGAAGTGGCCGATCTGGCGCGCCGTGCGGTAGGAGATCTCGTAGATGTGTGGCCCGAGCGGCAGCAGCACGTCGCCGCGGCCGATGCGGATGCGGCTGCCGTTCGAGAGCCGCTCGACCGACCAGTTCTCCGGCGCGCCGTCGCGCTTCACGCCGATCAGCTCGAAGGGCACGCTGACGCGGTTGCCGAAGCGGTCGCGGTAGTCGGTCGGGAAGTCGCGCAGGATGCCGCGCTTGATGTCGCGCCCCTCGACCTCCACGGCGATGCGCTCGACCACCGTCAGCACCCCGTCGGCGCCGATGCGAATGGTGCTGTGGAAGTCGACGACCTTTTCGGCCGCCGCTGCCGATAGGCACAGGCCGATGGCGGCGAGGCCGAGCCAGCGGATCACAGAGCGACCCTCACCGGCGCGCGATCGGCCGTCTCGAAGAAGGGCATCGGCTGGAAGCGGAACGCCTTGGCCATGATCAGGTCCGGGAAGGACTCGAGGCGCGTCACGTACTGCTGCACCGCGCCGTTGTAGAAGCGCCGCGCGTACTGCAGCGCATCCTCGACCTCGACCAGCTTCGCCGAGAGGTCGCGGAAGTTGGCGTCGGCTTTCAGCGCCGGATAGTTCTCCTGCAGCAGCATCAGGTTCTGCAGGCGCTCGCCCAGCAGCCGCTCGTGCTGGAAGCGCTCGACCATCTTCGGCGCCGCGATGGCCGCGGCGCGCAGCTCGGCGACCGAGGTGAGGAGCGCCTTCTCGTGCGCCGCGTACGCGCGCACCGCCTCGACCAGCTGCGGCACGAGGTCGGCGCGGCGCTTCAGCTGCACGTCGATGTCGGCGTAGCCCTGGCGCGCGAGGTTGCGGTCGGCGACCAGGCGGTTGTAGAGCCAGACGGCGGGCGCGAGCACCGCCAGCCCGATCATCGCCGCCCAGATCTCCGGCGCCATCTTGTTATGTCTCCCCTGCCGGGGAGTTTAGCTAATTCGGGGTCAGGGTCGTAATTATTCGTCCGTGAAAGAGAGCTCCGCGTTCACCGATTGCGCTCCGCCGAGCGGCTTTGCGCGCGGACCCGGCTTGCCGCGCTGAACGCGCGAGCCTGTCAGCTCGAGACGCGACTTCAATGCGTCCCCGACAAGCGGATAACCACCTTCCGTCGCTTCGCGTAGCGCCGCAAGGAAGGCCACATCATCCACCTGCTGAAAGAGTCCTGCGTATGCGCGGTGACGCTGGATTTCGCGTTCCGACAATGCAAGATACTCCATGTGAGGTGTCAGTAGCGCGTCTACCTTGCCGCCGCTGTTCCCCGCATGACTAGACCAGCGGTATTCGGCCGCCGAGCGCACCATCCTCGCGCGGACGGGATTCGACTCGATATAGCGGTGACAACCGAGGACGTAGTCGGCGGACTCGACCAGGCAGGAGCGAAACCTTCCTTCCCAAAGGGTGCCGGTGCGGTGATAGCGGCGGTTGAAGTAACCGACATAGCACCGGCCGATGTTCTGCATGAGCAGCGCACACGCGTGCTCGCCTGACGGAGTCAAAAGCAGGTGCACATGGTTTGTCATCAGGCAGTACGCGTGCAGTGAGCAACGCAACTGTTTGCAGAAATGAGCCAGGTTGGACAAATAGACCAGGCGGTCGGTCTCCTCCCTGAAACAGTCCTGGCCATCATTGCCGCGCTGTCGGACATGCAATGCGACATGCGGCAGGATGAGACGTGGGTGCCTCGCCATGACGGCACAACGGACCGTGCCAGCGGGGCGTTGACGCGCCAGTCGGAATAATTACGACCCTGACCCCGAATTAGAGCAGTGCGAGGTCTTTGGCTTTCGCTGCCGGAAAGACTTGCGCAATCCGGTCGGAATCCAAGCCGTACAAGCGAGCGAACAGCCCGCCCAGGACTGAGCGATATTCGTTGAGCACCGGGTAGTCGCGGTCCTGGAAGAGCGTGCCGCGCGAGAGGCGGACTTGCTCGCCGGCGACGCGCCCGCCGCGCACCGTGCCGCCCATCACCCAGTACACGGTGCCGTGGCCGTGGTCGGTGCCGCGGTTGCCGTTTTCCCGCCAGGTGCGGCCGAACTCGCTGATGACGACCACCACCGTGTCGCGCCACGCGCCGCCCATCGCCTGCGCAAAGGCGCCCAGGCCCCGGCCGAGCTCCTCGAGCCGCGTGGCGAGGAGGCCCGTCGCGCCGCCCTCGCCGACGTGCGTGTCCCAGCCGCCGACGTCGACGAAGCCCAGGCGGTATTCGCCCTGCATGAGGCGCGCGATGCGCTTCGCCTGCGCCTCGAACGCGCGCGGCGCCACGGCGTTGCGGCTCGCCGCCACCATCTCGTCGCCGAGCTCGCGCATCACGGTGTCGCGCGCGGCGAAGCCTTCGCTCACCTGCGCGCCGAGCGGGCTGTCCTTGTACATCTCCGCGATGAGCGCGCTCTGCCGCGCATCGACCGCCGAGCGGCCCACCGCGTTGAGCGCCACGTTCGAGACGCGCGCCTCGCCGCGGAACGCCACCGGCAGCTGATTGGTGAACGAGATGGCACCGCCAGCGCCCAGCGCGGCGGCCAGCCGGTTCATGAATCCGGATGCATAACCGCGCGCGCCCAGCGGCTGGCCGAGCTCGATCGAATCCTGCGTCTCGAAATGGCTGCGGCTCGTGTCTTCGGTGCCGGCGAACGGGATGAACGCCGCCTCGCTCCGCATATACAAACCATGCACCGATTCGCCCAGCGCCGGATGCAGCGCCCAATCGGCGTCGATGGGCAGCGCAGCGTCGCGCGGTATCGCGATGTTGGGCCGCGACTCGTAATAGAACGAGGACGACACCGGCACCAGCAGGTTCGCCGCGTCGTAGCCGCCGCGCAGGAAGACGAGCAGGAAGCGCGCAGGCGCAGAGGGCGCTGCGAACAGACGGCCCGCGTAGAGCAATGGCAGCGAAAGCAGGAAGGCGCGGCGGTTCACCGGTGCATGAACTCCGGCGAGGAAAGGAGCAGCAGGTTCCACTCCTGCGCCGACGACGCCTTGGCGAGCGTCGCGCGGGTCGCGTCGCCTACCGGCGGCGCCAGGTCGTTCGGAATACGCACCGGGATGCGGTAGGCGATGCCGCGCGCGATCTCGAAGCGCGTCGCGAGCTGGCCCGGGCTCGCCCAGTCGGTGCGCGTCAGCGGATAGCCG
>DASQAW010000552.1:0-2143 GCA_035635495.1 Burkholderiales bacterium | reverse complement strand
GCGCTTCTGGTTGGACAAGTACCACGCCGACGGGCTGCGGGTAGATGCAGTCGCGTCCATGCTGTATCTCGACTACGGCCGCAAGCAGGGCGAATGGATCCCGAACCGCCACGGCGGGCGCGAGAACCTGGAGGCGATCACGTTCCTGCAGTTCCTGAACGAGACCATCTACCGCGACTACCCGGACACGCAGACCATCGCCGAGGAATCGACCGCCTGGCCGCAGGTGTCGCGGCCGACTTACCTCGGGGGCTTGGGCTTCGGCATGAAGTGGAACATGGGCTGGATGCACGACACGCTCGACTACTTCAAGTACGATCCGGTGCACCGCAAGTACCACCACGACGAGCTCACGTTCTCGCTGTGGTACGCGTTCCACGAGAACTTCGTGCTGCCGCTGTCGCACGACGAGGTGGTGCACGGCAAAGGCTCGCTCATCGGCCGCATGCCGGGCGACGCGTGGCAGCAGTTCGCCAACCTGCGGGCGCTCTTCGGCTATATGTGGTCGCACCCCGGGAAGAAGCTCCTCTTCATGGGTGGCGAGTTCGGCCAGCGGCGCGAATGGGCGCACGAGTCGAGCCTCGAGTGGCACGTGATGCAGATGGACCCGCGCCACGAAGGCCTGCAGAAATGGGTGGCGGATCTCAACCGCGTGCTGCGCGAGCAGCCGGCGCTGCACAAGAAGGACTTCACCAACGATGGCTTCCGCTGGGTGCAGCGCGGCGACTGGGAGCAGAGCGTGATCTCGTTCCTGCGGCTCGGGAACGAGAGCGCGCCGCCGATCCTCGTCGTCTGCAACTTCACGCCGGTGCCGCGCTACAACTATCGCCTCGGCGTGCCGCGCGGCGGCTACTGGCGCGAGCTTCTCAACAGCGACTCGCCGCTCTATGGCGGCAGCGGCCTCGGCAACTACGGCGGTTGCGACGCGACGCCGATGCCGTACGAGGCCTACAGCCACTCCCTCTCCATCACCGTTCCCCCGTTAGCTGCGCTCTTCTTCAAGCCTGAATAGCGAGAACCCACCGCCGCGCGTCGTCATCGAGTCGGTCCGTCCCCAGGTCGATTGCGGGCGCTATCCCGTCAAGCGCGCCGTGGGCGACGACGTGACCGTCGAGGCCGACGTGTTCACCGACGGGCACGATGCCGTGGTCGCCGAACTCCTATACCGAAAGCTGGGCGCGGCCGACTGGAAAACGGTCGCGATGGAATTCCTCGGCAACGACCACTGGACCGGCTCATTCCGCGTGGACCAGCTCGGGCGCTACGAGTACACCGTGCGCGGCTGGACCGATGCCTTCCTCACCTGGCAGCGCGACCTGAAGAAACGCGAGGAGGCCGGCCAGGACCTGTCGGTCGATTTCCTCATCGGCGGCGCGCTGTCGTGCAACCCGGTGCTGAAAGACGCCGCGCGCCCGGCCAAGGAGCGCTACGCCACCGCCATGGCTCTCAAACCTCCACCTCCCGACCCGGCGCGCGTGCTCCAGTACGAAAGAACGCTTCAAGTCGTGGTGGACCCGGTGCGCGCGCGTTTCAGCACCTGGTACGAGATCTTCCCGCGCTCGGTGCGAGGCGACGGCACGCATGCGACCTTCCGCGACCTGATCGCGTTCTTGCCGGAAGTCGAGGCGATGGGCTTCGATGTCCTCTACCTGCCGCCGGTGCATCCGATCGGCGTGACCGAGCGCAAGGGCAAGAACAACGCGCTGAAGGCCGAGCGCGGCGATGTCGGCAGCCCCTGGGCGATCGGAGGGAAGGAGGGCGGGCACAAGGCGATCCATCCGCAGCTCGGCACCTTTGCCGACTTCGATGCCTTGGTTTCGGCGGCGGCGAAGAAAGGCGTCTCCATTGCGCTGGACATCGCCTTCCAGTGCTCGCCCGACCATCCCTACGTGCGGGAGCACCCGGAGTGGTTCCGGCAGCGGCCCGACGGCACGGTGCAGTACGCCGAGAACCCGCCGAAGAAGTACCAGGACATTTATCCCTTCGACTTCGAGTCCAAGGATTGGCGTGGACTATGGGCCGAGCTGAAGAGCGTGTTTGAATTTTGGATACAGCATGGCGTCACCATCTTCCGCGTCGACAACCCGCACACCAAGTCCTTCGCCTTCTGGGAATGGTGCATCGGCGAGCTGAAGGCCGAGCA
>DASQAW010000551.1:0-6169 GCA_035635495.1 Burkholderiales bacterium | reverse complement strand
CGACGCGCCGAAGGAGCTCGAGGCGTTCCTCGATCTCCACCGCATGATCCTGAACGACTCGGCGCTCGCGGTGGTGCCGCGCGAGATCATCCGCAGCCGCCGCGCGAATGCGGAGTGGGCGCTGGTGCAGCAGATGGAGCGTCTGGTCGAGCGCTTCGACGAGATCGACGATCCCTACCTGCGCGAGCGCAAGGCGGACGTGCAGCATGCGGTCGAGCGGGTGCTGAAGGCGCTGATCGGCGCGCAGACCGTCGCCGAGCCGGCGGTGTCGGAGGAGCAGAAGCTGATCGTGGTGGCGCACGACCTCTCGCCCGCCGACATGATCCTCTTCAAGCGCCACCGCTATGGCGGCTTCGTCACCGACGTCGGCGGCGTTACCTCGCACACCGCGATCGTCGCGCGCTCCCTCGCCATTCCGGCGATCGTCGGCCTGCACCACGCCTTCCAGACCATCAGCGAGGGCGAGCTCCTCATCGTCGACGGCGAGCGCGGCCTGCTGGTGGTGAACCCCGACCCGGTGGTGCTCGCCGAGTACCGCGAGCGCCAGGCCGAGCTCAAGGCCGAGCGCCAGCGCCTGAAGCGCCTGAAGAAGACCCGCGCCACCACGCAGGACGGCACGCCGATCGAGCTCTACGCCAACATCGAGCTGCCGCAGGACATGAACGAGGTGCTCGACGCCGGCGCCGATGGCGTTGGCCTCTTCCGCACCGAGTTCATGTTCCTCAACCGCAAGGACCTGCCCAGCGAGGAGGAGCAGTTCGAGGCGTATCGCGAGGTGGCCGAGGCGATGCAAGGCAAACCCGTGGTCCTGCGCACGCTGGACGTCGGCGCCGACAAGGCGATGAACGGCGGCGACGGCGCGCACACCATGCCCAATCCGGCGATGGGACTGCGCGCCATTCGCTTCTGCCTCTCCGAGCCGCAGATGTTCCTGACGCAGCTGCGCGCGATTCTCCGCGCCTCGCATTACGGCACCGTGCGGATCCTGCTGCCGATGGTGGCGCACGCGCACGAGATCGACCAGACGCTGGTACTCATCGCCCAGGCGAAGCAGCAGCTCGAGGAGCGCGACCAGCCCTACGACCGCGCGGTGCAGGTCGGCGGCATGATCGAGATCCCGGCGGCGGCGCTGGCGCTGCCGATCTTCATGCGGCGGCTGCAGTTCCTGTCGATCGGCACCAACGACCTGATCCAGTACACGCTGGCTATCGACCGCACCGACGACGCGGTCGCGCATCTCTACGACCCGCTGCACCCCGCCGTGCTCACGCTGGTCGCCAACACCATCCAGACCGCGACGCGCGGCGGCATGCCGATCGCCGTCTGCGGCGAGATGGCGGGCGACCTGCAGCTCACGCGATTGCTCCTCGGCCTCGGGCTGCGCAACTTCTCCATGCATCCGTCGCAGCTCCTGCCGACCAAGGAGCGCGTCCTGCGCACCAACCTCGGCGAAGTGCAGGCCCTCGCGCAGCGCGTGCTGCGCAACACCGATCCGGCAAAGACGCGCGACCTGCTCGCCAAACTCAACTCGTAGGAGCCCCACCATGACATCGATCCGACGCGCGCTCGCCATCACGGTCGTGAGCGCCGCGCTGGCCGCCTGCGCCCACGGTCCGGCGGAATATCACGCCGACGGGTCTCACTATGGCGTATCCGAGGTCGGCAGTTTCCATATCGGCGGCCGCCAGGTAACTCTTTCCGGCCTGCCGACGAAGGACATCGTCTTCACCGCCGGCGCGCCGCCTACCAAGGTCGATCCCAACGGCGATTTCGAGGTCGAGCAGATGTACGTGCAGTACGTGAAGCTCTACGGGCCTTACGTGCGCGCCCGCTATCCGCTCCTGCTGTGGCACGGCGGCGGCCTCAGCGGCGTGACGTGGGAGACGAAGCCGGACGGCAAGCCCGGCTGGCAGCAGTTCTTCCTCAAGGCCGGACACGACGTCTACGTATCGGATGCCGTCGAGCGCGGCCGCGCCTCATGGGCGCGCTATCCGGAGATCTTCCGCACCGAACCCTTCTTCCGCACCAAGAAGGAAGCGTGGGAGCTCTTCCGCATCGGTCCGGCCGACTCCTATGCCACCGACCCGGCGAAGCGCAGGATGCATCCGGCCACGCAGTTTCCGGTCGAGGCGTTCGACCAGTTCGGCAAGCAGGGCGTGCCGCGCTGGGCGACCAACGACGCATCGACCCAGGCCGCGTACGACGCGCTCGTGCAGAAAGTCTGCCCGTGCGTGATCGTCGTTCACTCGCAGGGCGGCAATTTCGCCTTTAACGCCGCGCTCAAGGCGCCGGACAAGATCAAGGCAGTCATCGCGGTCGAACCCTCGGGCGCACCGGATCCCGCGAAGTCCAACCTGGCGCCGCTGAAGGCGGTGCCGCACCTTTTCGTCTGGGGCGATTACCTTGGCGAGCAGGACCTCTGGAAGCGACTCACGCCGAACATCGATAGATACGAGGCGGCGCTACGTGCGCAGGGCGGCATCGCCGAGCGGCTCGATCTGCCGAAGCTCGGCCAGCGCGGCAACTCGCACATGCTGATGATGGACCGCAACTCCGACGCCATCGCCCAATTGATCCAGGACTGGATGAACCAGAGAGGACTGATGAAATGACGCGACTCCTATTCGCCGCCGCCTTGCTCGCGGCACTCACCGCTCACGCACAGAACTATCCGACTCGTCCGGTCAAGCTGATCGTGCCCTTCCCCGCGGGCAGCGCCACCGACCAGGTTGCGCGTGTCGTTGGTGCGGAACTGCAGCAGGCGCTCGGCCAGCCCTTCGTCGTCGAGAACAAGGCGGGCGCACAGGGCGCGATCGCCGCCGCGGAGGTGGCGAAAGCGGCGCCCGATGGCTACACGCTGATGCTCACCACCAACACGCCGCATGCGGCGAATCCCAGCCTCTTCAAGAAGCTCACCTACGATCCGGTCAAGGACTTCACGCCCATCACGCGCTACGGCACCACTTCCTTCATGCTCATGGTGCGTCCGGATTTTCCGGCGAAGGATCTCAAGAGCTTCCTCGGCCACGTGCGCTCCCAGCCCGGAAAGATGTCCGCCGGCTACGGCTCTTCCGGCTCGCAGGTTTCGCTGGCGATGCTGAAGCAGCTCGGCAAGCTCGATGTGGTGGAAGTGCCCTACAAGGGGATCCCGCAGGCGGTCACCGACACGATGGGCGGGCAGCTGCAGTTCACGTTCGTCGATCTCGCCAACGCGCTGGCGCAGGCGAAGGGCGGCAAGCTGCGCGGACTCGCGGTCACCTCGGGCAAAAGAAGTTCGCTCGCGCCGGATCTGCCGGCGATCGCGGAAGAGCTCCCGGCCTACGAGATCATCGCCTGGTTCGCGCTGATGGCACCGGCGAAGCTGCCGCAGCCCATCGTGCAACGGCTGCACGAGGTCAACATCAAGGCCCTCGCCAAGCCCGAGGTAAAGGAGAAGTTTGCGCTCGTCGGCACCGACATCGCGCCGATGAATCCGGCGGAGCTCGGCAAGTTCATCCAGAGCGAGGTGGCGCACTGGGCCAAGCTGGTCAAGCTGGCGGGTATCCAGCCTGAGTAGATCTATCCGCATCGGCGCCGGCAGCGGCTTCCAGGGCGATCGCCTCGAGCCGGCGGTGATCCTCGCCTCGCAGGGTGAGCTCGACTACCTCGCGCTGGAATGCCTTGCCGAGCGCACCATCGCGCTCGCGCAGCTGCGCAAGCTCGCCGACCCGGCCGCCGGCTTCGATCCGCTCCTGGAGGCGCGCATGCGCGCCCTGTTGCCGCTCGCGGTGCGCCATGGCTTTCGCATCGTTACCAATATGGGCGCCGCGAATCCCTTGAGCGGTGGCCGGCGCATCATTTCCCTCGCTCGCGGGCTCGGACTGCGCATCAAAGTCGCGGTGCTGTCCGGCGACGATGTGCTGTCGCTGCTCGAGCCCTCGATGCGCACCATCGAGGCGCGCGGCGCGCCGCTGTCCGAATACGGCCAGCTCGTTTCGGCCAACGCCTATTTCGGCGCCGAGGAGATCCTGCCCGCGCTCGCCACCGACGCGCAGGTAGTGATCACGGGCCGCGTCGCCGATCCTTCGCTGTTCGTCGCGCCGATCGCCCACAGTTTCAAATGGCAACTGAACGACTGGCCGCGCCTCGGCCGCGCCACCGCCATCGGCCATCTGCTCGAATGCGCCGGACAGGTCACCGGCGGCTATTTCGCCGAGCCGGGCCTCAAGGACGTGCCGAACCTCGCGCAGCTCGGCTTCCCCTGGTGCGACGTCGACGCCGAAGGCAACGGCGTCCTGGGCAAAGTAGCGGGCACTGGCGGCGCGATCACTTTGCGCACGGCGAAGGAGCAGCTCCTCTACGAAGTGACCGATCCCGGCGGTTACATCACGCCCGATGTGGTCGCGGACTTCAGCAGCGTGCGGCTCTCAGAAACGGCACCCGACCGCGTCACAGTGAGCGGCGCCGGAGGACGAGCGCGCACCTCGACATACAAGGTCAGCGTCGGCTATCGCGCCGGCTTTGTCGGCGAAGGCGAGATCTCCTACGCCGGCGCGAAGGCGGTCGAGCGCGCGCGGCTCGGCGGCGAGATCGTGCGCGAGCGCCTGCGCGACGACATCACCGTCATCCGCATCGACGTCATCGGCGTCGACAGCGCGCACCGCGGCGACTTCGGCCATCCGCAACCGCCGTATGAGGTGCGCCTGCGCGTCGCCGCCCGCACCCCGACGCGCGAGCTCGCCGAGCGCGTCGGCGCCGAGGTCGAGGCGCTGTGGATCAATGGCCCGGCGGGTGGTGGCGGCGTGCGGCGCTTCGCGCAGGAGCGGATCGGCGTGGTCTCGCTCCTTCTCGAGCGCTCGCGCGTGCGGCCGAGGGTGACGCTGCTCGAGGAAGATCGTGAAACGCAAGCTGCATGAGCTCGCCCACGCCCGCGCGGGCGACAAGGGCGACACGCTGACGCTCGCGCTCTTCGCCTACCGCGACGAGGACTACGAGCTCCTGCGCCGCCAGGTGACCGCGCAGGCGGTGAAGCGCCACCTCGCGCACATCGTGCAGGGCGACGTGCGCCGCTTCGAGGTGCCCAACCTGCACGCGCTGCAGTTCGTCTGCGAGCGCGCGCTCGACACCGGCGTTACCACCTCGCTCGGCCTCGATCCGCACGGCAAGACGCTGTCCTACGCGCTCCTCGAAATGGTGATAGAGGCATGAGCGGGCCGCTCAGTGGCGTACGCGTGCTGGATCTCACCACCGTGGTGATGGGGCCTTACGCGACGCAGATCCTGGCCGATTTCGGCGCCGACGTGATCAAGGTCGAGCCGCCGGGCGGCGACGTGATGCGCTTTGCCTGGCCGTTCCGCAATCCGGGCATGGGCCATATTTTCCTGAACGCCAACCGGAACAAGCGCTCCATCGTGCTCGATCTCAAGCAGCAGCTCGCGCGCGAAGCGTGCCTGGCGCTCGCCAAGAGATCGGACGTGCTGGTGTACAACATCCGGCCGCAGGCAATGACGCGGCTCAAGCTCGGCTACGCGGAGGTCCGGGCAGTGAATCCGAAGATCATCTACGTGGGCTGCTTCGGCTACAGCCAGCGCGGGCCCTACGCCGCCAAGGCCGCGTACGACGATCTGATCCAGGGCGCGGCCGGCATCCCGGCGCTCCTCAAGATCCAGGGCGCGGAGACGCCGCGCTACGCGCCGATCATCGTGGCCGACCGCTCGGTCGGCCAGCAGGTGGCGAGCGCGGTAAGCGCGGCGCTCTACCACCGCGAGAAGACCGGCAAGGGCCAGCGGGTCGACGTGCCGATGTTCGAGCACCTCCTGCAGATCGTGCTCGGCGAGCACCTCGGCGGCTACACCTTCGAGCCGCAGCTCGGCGAGCCGGGCTACGCGCGCATGCTGGCGCCCGACCGGCGCCCCTACCCGACGCAGGACGGCTACGTCTGCGCGCTCATCTACAACGACAAGCAGTGGGCCGCCTACTTCCGCGTCATTGGGCGTCCGGAGTTGATGAAGGACCCGAAGTTCGCCACCCAGGAAGTGCGCAGCAAGAATTACGACGCCGCCTATTTCTTCGTCGCCGAGGAGATGAAGAAGCGCACCACTGCCGAATGGATCGAGGCGCTCGAGGCCGCCGACATCCCGGTGCAGCGGATGAACAGCCTCGCCGACATCGTCGCCGATCCGCACCTCGC
>DASQAW010000550.1:0-4905 GCA_035635495.1 Burkholderiales bacterium | reverse complement strand
TGTCACTACCCTGCTCGCCAACCTCACGGTCGGCGGCGCCGCCCTGGAGCGCACCGAGGCGGGGATCTCGTCTCTGATCGACACCTGGGTAGTGCTGAGCGATGTCGAGGTCGGCAGCGCGCGCCGGCGCCGGCTGAACGTGCTGAAGTCCCGCGGCATGGCGCACTCCAGCGAAGTGCGCGAGTTTCGCATCACGTCGAACGGGATCGACCTCGGCAACGCCGCCCACCGGAAAGCGAGGCGCAGATGACCGACTCCGACAAGTGGCTGCTGCGGCTCTATACGGCCGGCCAGAGCCCGAGGTCGCTCGTGGCGCTCGAGAACCTGAGGCGGATATGCGACGAGCATCTTGCCGGACGCTACCGGATCGAGGTGGTGGATCTCCTCAAGAACCCGCGCCTGGCGAAGGACGACCAGATCGTCGCCATCCCCACGCTGGTGCGGCAGCTGCCGCCGCCGCTGCGCAAGATCATCGGCGATCTCTCCGACACCGAGCGGGCCCTGGTGGGCCTGCAATTGAGAAAGGCAAAGCCATGAGCGAACCCCGCATCGATCTCCTCGAAGCCGAGGAGCTGCGCAAGGCCATCGTCGGCGGCGAGGTCGACGCCTTCGTCGTCGGCCGCGCGGAAGGCAACCAGAAGGTGTTGCTCCTCGCCAATGCCTACCAGCGCTACCGGCAGATGGTCGAGGCGATGCAGCAGGGTGCGGTGACGATCTCCCTCGAGGGCCACATCCTGTATGCCAACCAGAGGTTCTCCGACCTGCTCGGTATTGCGCTGTCGCGGCTGTACACGGCGCCGCTGCAGAGCTATGTCGGCATTGCCGACCGTGCGCGGCTGAGCCGCTTCCTCGGGGGCGGCAGGCGCGGCGACCAGCTCGAGATCGCGTTCGGCTCGCGCGACGGCACGACGGTCCCGACGCGCCTGTCGATCGCCTCCTATGACGGCTACGCGAGCCTCCTCGTGACGGACCTGCGGCCGCTGGAGTGGGCGCGCCTCGCCATCGAGGCGCTCGACTCGATCCGCAATTCGGTCGAGCAGCTGAACGCCCAGGTGCGCGCCGAGCCGCCGGCCCGGCAGGCGCTCGACAGCATCAGCGAGCAGATCAACGGCCTCGCGCAGCTGATCGACGCGCTGCACGCCGAGCCGGGCCGCATCGACCCGCGCATCGATCCCAACGGCTAGTTCGGCCGCCCGCTCTGGCCACTCTCCGTGGCCACGCGCTCGAGGAAGCTGCAGTCCTTCCGGTAATCGAGCGCGCCGTCGCGCAGGTTGAGGAAGGCGACCCCGCCGAGCGCCTTCACCGCGACGTCGATGTTTTTCATGACCGCTTCGCTGAGGTTGAGATGGTCGCCGTGCACGCAGATGACGGGAACCTCCCGATACGCCGGCAGCGCGCGCACGTATTGCAGCAGCTCGAGCATGCGCGAGTCGTCGAAATGCAGCCCGATGACGACGAGCTGGAAGCCATCGTGGCGCAGGGCACCGATCGCCTTGGCTATGGTGCGCACGAACGTGAGCTCGTGTCCGGGCAGACACTCGCGCACTTTTTCGTCCATTTCGGGTATGTCGGCGACCAGCACTCGAGTAGGTATCGGCATGCCGTACGCCGTAGCAAAGCGTGTGCCAGTGGGTCAATCCACGGGCTCAAGCCCTTGAGCGCTAAGGCGATAGCGCCGATCGCAGCCCGCCGCCGCCTGCTCGGAGTGCGTGGCGAGGATGGCGCCGGCGCCCCGCTCCTTGGTCTGCGCCCTGAACAGCGCCAGCACCTGCCGCGCATTTTCGGGATCCAAGTTGCCGGTCGGCTCATCCGCGAGCACGAGTTGCGGCTCGCCGACCAGCGCCCGAGCGATCGCCACGCGCTGCAGCTCGCCGCCGGAAAGCTCACGCGGCGAGCTGCGCTCCCTGCCATTCAGCCCGACGGCGCCGATCATGCTCGATACTTTCGCCGGGTCGGTGACGCCGCGAAGGAGGAGCGGCAGCGCGACGTTCTGCTCGACGCTGAGCTGCGGCAGCACGTGGAACGCCTGGAAGACGAAGCCGTAGTGATTGCGCCGCAGCAGCGTCAGCGCGTCGTCGTCCATGGCGGTGAGCTCGTGCTCGCCGAAGAAGATCCGCCCGCCGTCGACCGGCTCGAGTCCGGCGATGACGTTGAGCAGCGTCGACTTGCCGATGCCCGACTCGCCGAGGATCGCGATGTACTCGCCCTCGCGCAGCTCGAGCGAGACCCGGTTCAGGACGGTACGCCCGCCGAAGCGCTTTTCGACTGCCACCAGCCTGAGCACCCTTGGAATCGTACTGCTTAACTACCAAAGCGTTGACGGCGAATCACGGAGCGGATAACGTCGAAAACAAACTTCAAGAACCCCCTCGCTTACTACTTAGGGAGAACAATCGATGTTCCGCCCCGCTTTGCTCGTGGCCGGCTGTATCGCGCTCGTTGCTGCAAGCTCGAACGCCAGCGCTCACGAATCAAAAGAAAAAGAATCTCGCCTGCTTCGCGAAACCCGCTTCGGGCCCATCGTCGGTGTCGACGATTCGGACACGTCGGGCACCTACGCCTGGAAGGGCGTGCCGTTTGCGAAACCCCCGACGGGTGAACTGCGATGGAAAGCGCCCGCCGATCCCGATCGGTGGCGCCAACCGAAGCTCACTCAAAACTTCGGCAATGCGTGCGTGCAATACGGCCGCATCTACGGCCCCGGCGCAAACAATCGCTATGACCAGACCATCGCCACGACGTTGAATCAGGCGGTCGGCCAGGAGGATTGCCTGTACCTGAACATCTGGCGGCCGGCCACGCATCGGGACGACCTGCCGGTCATCGTCTTCATTCACGGCGGCAGCAACGTGTCGGGGTATACCGCCGATCCGGTCTACGACGGCGCCGCGCTCGCCAAGCTCGCCAACGCGGTGGTCGTCACCGTCAATTACCGCCTGGGCATCTTTGGCTTCCTCAACGTGCCGCAGCTCAAGAGCGGCGATCCGGTCGAGGATTCCGGCAATTTCGCGCTGCTCGACATCAGGCAGGCGTTGACTTTCATCCAGCGCAACATCGAGAACTTCGGCGGCGATCCGCACAAGGTCACCTTGACCGGCCAATCGGCCGGCGCCATCGACGTCTACGCCATGCTCACTTCGCCGCTGGCGGTCAACGCCAAGCCGAAGCTGTTTCACCGCGCCGCCGCCTTCAGCGGCGGCATCTCGCTCGCGAGCAACCTGCCGCCCGGCAGCATTCCGACGCTCAACCCGGCACCCGTCTATCTCGCTCAGGGCAATGCGTTGTTGACGAACCTGGTGATCGCCGACGGTCTGGCGAGCGACACTGCGTCGGCGCAGGCCTACATCGCGGCGCACAGCTCGGCCGAGGTTGCGGCCTATCTCCGCTCGAAGACGCCGTCGGTGCTGCTCTTCACATTGCTGACGAAGCTCGCTCCCCTGGGGCTCGCCGGTTCGGGTCCGATCCCGGACGGCGCCGTGCTCCCGGTCGATCCGATCGCAGCGATCGGCGCGGGCCACTACGTGAAGGTGCCATTTCTCGCCAGCAACACCCGCGACGAGGCGAAGTTGTTCCCGACGTTCCTGGCGCTTTCGCCGGCGCTCGGCGGTGTCAGCGGGCGACTGGTCACCGACGCCCAGCTTTTCAATATCCAGCTCGGTTACCACCCGAACGCGGCGCCGCAGATTGCGATCGAGCAGTGGGTTCCGTCGGTCTACCTGCCGGTTGCCACGCCGGTGACGGGCTTCAACGCGCGGACCGACCTGCTGAACAGGATCTTCTTCATCGCCAGCCGCGACAACGTCCTGAACACATTGAAGGCGCAGCAGGACGAGGTCTGGTATTACCGCTTCGATTGGGATCGCGAGCCGGCTCCGTTCAACGACATCTACGGCGCGGCTCACGCGTTCGACCTGGCGTTCCTGTTCGGCAACTTCGGTCCCTCGCTGTTCTCGAACATTGCCAACTCCAATGCGAACCAGCCCGGTCGGCTTGAGCTGTCGCACGCGATGATGCGCAGCCTCGCCGCGCTCGCACGCAGGGGCGATCCGAATAGCCGGTCGCTCGGGGTCCACTGGCCGGCGTGGCCCGCCACGCTTCTGTTCGACGCATCGGACACGGACGCCCAAATATCCGTGCAATGACCGGCAGGTGAGCTCGGCGGCGCGGATTCTGGCGACGGCTTTGCGCCGATCGCTAGAATCGCACCATGTTCGTCGAGCAGCACTCGCTCTGGTCGGATGAGCAGCGCGCGCAGGCGCGCGAGCTGAGGAAGCGCCTGGAGCGCGAGCCGCTCGAGCTCGTGCGCGTCGCCTGGGCCGATCCGCACGGCGCCTCGCGCGCGAAGGCGGTGTCGCTGCCCGCGTTCTTCGACGCGCTCGAGCGCGGCTACAACATCAACGTCGCCACGACGACGCTCGATTCCGCCGGCGGGCGCGTGTTCCAGTCTTTCACGCGCGGCGGCGGCATGGGCCTCGATGAGATGACCGGCTCGCCGAACCTGGTCATCGTTCCGGATCCTGCGACCTTTCGCACCCTGCCCTGGGCGCCGGGAATCGGCTGGGTGCTGTGCGACGAATACTTCCGCGATGGAAAACCCTTCCACTTCTCGCCGCGCCATCTGCTCAGGCGCCAGGTCGCGCGCCTCGAGCAGAAGAAGATGCAGCTCAGGGTCGGGCTCGAGGTCGAGTGGTACCTCGCGCGGCTGGCGGAAACCCAGCTGTCGGAGGAGCACGTCGGCATTCCGGGAGTCCGCGGCCGCGCGATCCGCACCACGCCGATCGAGCCGGGGTACTCGTACCACTCCGAAACCAACATGGACCTCATGCAGCCGGTGCTGGGCGAGCTCGCGCGCACCTACGCCGCGCTCGGGCTGCCGCTGCGCTCGCTCGAGAACGAATGGGGACC
>DASQAW010000549.1:0-17261 GCA_035635495.1 Burkholderiales bacterium | reverse complement strand
CCCTGCGCGATGCCGATGCCGAGGCCCACGTCGTGGCCGAGCTTCGCCCACGCCTCCGAGATCGGGGTGAAGGCTTCCTGCAGCGCGAGCGCCATGCGCACCGCGCGCTCCGCGGGCTTGTCGACCGGCAGCGGGTCGCTGAAGAAGATCATGATGCCGTCGCCGGCGAAGTGCTCGAGCGTGGCGCCGTACTCGTCGACCGTCCGGCCGAGCGTGGCGTGGTAGGCGCGCAGGAGATCCATCACCTCGTCGGGGTCGGCGCGGTCGGTGAAGGAGGTGAAGCCGCGCAGATCGAGGAACACCGCGGTGATCTCGCGGCGGTGCGGCTCGAGCAGCTCCTCGCCGCCGGCGACGATCGCTTCCGCCACGTGCTTGGAGAAGAAGCGCTTCAGGCGCGAGAGGCGCTCGAGCTGCGACACCTGGTCGCGCACGCGCTCGGCGAGCTTGGCGTTGACGTCCTTCAGCTCGTCCTGCAGCGCCTTCACGCGCAGGAGCGAGCGGACGCGGGCGAACAGCTCCTCCCAGTTGACGGGCTTCGAGAGGAAGTCGTCGGCGCCCGCTTCGAGTCCCTTGATGCGCTCGTTCTGGCCGTCGAGGGACGTGACGAGGATCACTGGCAGGAGCGCCGTTTCGGGCGCCGAGCGCAGGCGCCGGCAGAGATCGTAGCCGTCGACGCCGGGCATGAGGATGTCGGAGACGACGAGGTCCAGCGGGACGTCGCGCACCTGCTCGAGAGCCTGCTGGCCGTCGAGCGCGACCGACACGGAGTAGCCGCGGGCTTTCAGCACGCCGGCCATCATCTCGACGTTCGAGCGCTGGTCGTCGACGACGAGGATGCGCGCCGTCAAAAGACGATCACCCCGCGGGCATTGCGGCCCGCTTCGAGGTCGGCGAACGCCTGCGGCGCCTCGCTCACCTTGTAGCGGCGGGTGATCAGCTCCTCGAGCTTCAGCGCGCCCTTCAGGTAGAGCGCGAGCATCCGCGGGAAATCGACCCGCGGCACGCAGGAGCCGAAGTAGCTGCCGGTGATGGTCTTTTCCTCGAACGGCAGCGTCATGGTGCGCAGCGAAGTCGAGTCGCTCGGCTTGGCGACGCCGACCACCACCGCCAGCCCGCCGCGGCGGATCGCGCGGTACGCGGTCGCCGCGAGCTCGCCCGAGCCGACGCACTCGAAGGCGTAGTCAGGCCCGCCACCGGTCAGCTTCTTCAGCGCCTTGGTCGGGTCTTCCCTGGAAAGAAGAACATCCGTGGCCCCGAACTGCTTCGCCATCGCCAGCTTGGGCTCGAGCGTGTCGATAGCGATGATGCGCTCGGCGCCGGCGATGCGCGCGCCCTGGATCACCGAGAGCCCGACGCCGCCGCAGCCGAACACGGCGACGCTGGAGCCCGGCTCGACCCTGGCCGTGTTGAACACCGCGCCGACGCCGGTGGTCACGCCGCAGCCGACGAGCGCGGCGACTTCGAATGGGATGCTTGCGTCCACCTTGATGAGGTTCTCGGCAGAGACGGTGGCGTATTCCGCCATCGCGCCGCAGCCCGAGAAGATGTTGAGCGGCTGGCCCTTGGCATCGCGCACGCGCGGCGTGCCCTCGAGCGGCGTGGTGAGCGCCTTTCCCTGCTCGAGGCACAGCACCGGCCGCCCCGACACGCAGAAGCGGCATTTGCCGCACATGTAGATGAAGGAAAAGACCACGTGGTCGCCCTTGGCGAACTCGCTCACGCCCTCGCCCGCCTCCTCGACCACGCCCGCGCCCTCGTGGCCGAGCACGAGCGGCAGCGGCAACGCGATCGTGCCGGTGATCGCCGAAAGATCGGAGTGGCACACGCCGCAGGCGCCCAGGCGCACCAGCACCTCGCCGCGCTTCGGAGCGTCGACGCTGATTTCTTCGACCTGGACGGGCTTATTGTGCTCGCGGCAGAGGACCGCGCTTCCCTTGCGTGGCATCGCGCGCAAGTATAGCTGGATAAAATATCCGCTCCTGCCCGGAGATCCCCATGCTGAACAAGGACCAGCTATTCATCGGCGGCCAATGGGTCGCCCCCTCGAGCCGCGAGACGATCGACGTGCACAACGCCGGTAACGGCGAGGTCATGGGACGTATTCCGGCCGCCGGAGAAAAGGAAGTGGACGCGGCGGTGCGCGCGGCGCGCGGCGCGTTCGAGGCGTGGGCGGCGACGCCCGCGGCGACGCGCGCGGAATACC
This sequence comes from Burkholderiales bacterium, assembly GCA_035635495.1. GTDB lineage: Bacteria > Pseudomonadota > Gammaproteobacteria > Burkholderiales > SG8-39 > SCGC-AG-212-J23. Next base: position 15,058 of record DASQAW010000549.1, on the reverse strand, counting down.
TGCAGAAAATTTCCGACGGCCTGAAGGCGCGCGCCGACGAGCTCGCCAGGACCATCGCACAGGAAGTGGGCATGCCGGTCAAGCTCTCGGGGCGCATCCAGGCGGGGCTGCCGATCGCGAACTTCGCGAACTACGCGAAACTCCTGCGCGAGTTCCAGTGGGAGCAGAAGGTCGGCAATTCCCTGGTGGTGCGCGAGCCCGTCGGCGTGGTGGCGGCCATCACGCCGTGGAACTATCCCCTGCACCAGATCACGCTGAAGATCGCACCAGCCCTGGGCGCGGGCTGCACCGTGGTGCTGAAGCCTTCGGAAGTGGCCCCCTTCAACGCTTTCATATTGGCCGAAGTCATCGAGCAGGCCGGGCTGCCGAAGGGCGTGTTCAACCTGGTCACGGGCTACGGCCAGAGCGCGGGCGAAGCGCTGGTCAAGCATCCCGGCGTCGACATGATCTCCTTCACCGGCTCGACGCGCGCGGGCAAGCGCATCGCGGAGCTCGCCGCGCAGGGCGTGAAGCGCGTCGCGCTGGAGCTCGGCGGCAAGAGCGCTTCGGTGATCCTCGACGACGCGGATCTCGCCACCGCGGTGAAGAGCACGGTGAACGGCTGCTACCTCAACTCCGGCCAGACCTGCACGGCGCTTACGCGCATGCTGGTGCCGGCGTCGAAGTACGACGAAGCCGCGAAGGTCGCGGCCGAAGTCGCCAAGGGCTTCATCGTGGGCGATCCGCTCGCCGAGACGACCAGGCTCGGGCCGCTGAGCTCGCAGGCGCAGCTGGAGCGAGTCCGCTCCTACATAAAGAAAGGCCTATCGGAAGGCGCCGAGCTGGTCGCCGGCGGCGCGGAGGCGCCGGAGGGCGTGCCGCAGGGCGGCTACTACGTGCGGCCCACCGTGTTTGGCAGAGTCAAAAACAGCATGACGATCGCGCAGGAAGAAATCTTCGGGCCGGTGCTGGCGATCATTCCCTACCAGGACGAGGAAGAAGCGGTGCGCATCGCCAACGACACGGTCTACGGCCTCGCGGGCGCAGTATGGTCGAAGGACGAAGCGCGCGCGCAGCGCGTCGCGCGGCGCATCCGCGCGGGGCAGATCGACGTCAACGGCGGCGCCTTCAACATGAACGCGCCCTTCGGCGGCTTCAAGCAGTCGGGGCACGGGCGCGAGGCGGGCGTCTACGGCCTGGAAGAGTTCCTCGAGTACAAGTCGCTCCAGCTGAAAGGGTAGATGCGTAGGCTCGAGCGGCGGCTGAGGCTCGCGACGGGCCTCGTCATCGCCTGCTTCGTCGTCGGGCATTTTCTCAATCACTCGCTCGGCGTCGTGTCGATCGACGCCATGGACCGCGTGCGCGCGGTGCTCGCGGCGTGGTGGCGCAGCCCCGTTGGCACCGTGCTGCTCTACGGGTCGCTGCTCACGCACTTCGCGCTCGGGCTCTCGTCGCTCTACCGGCGCACGACGCTGCGCATGCCGCTGTGGGAGGCGGCGCAGCTCGTGCTCGGGCTGGCCGTGCCGCCGCTCCTCATCGCGCACATCGTCGGCACGCGCTTCAGCTGGCTGCTGCTCGGCCACAACATCAACTACGAGCGCCTGGTGGGCGTAATGTGGTCAGACCCGTACGCCGCGGCGCGCCAGTCGATCCTGCTGCTCATCGTCTGGACGCACTTCTGCTTCGGCATCCACTACTGGCTGCGGCTGCAGCGCTGGTACTCGTCGGTGCAGCCCGCGCTTTTTGCGGCGGCGCTCCTCATCCCGGCGCTGGCGCTCGCCGGCTTCGCCGCGGCGGGCAACGAGCTCTTGCCGGCGATCGAGCGCGTCGGCGGCATCCAGAAGTACAACGTCGACCTCGCCGGCATGAAGCCGGCGGAGCGCGCGCGCATGCTGATGTGGCGCGAGGGCCTCGAGCTGGCCTTCTGGGCGCTGCTCGGGGCGACGCTGCTTGCGCGCTGGCTGCGCACCCGCCTCGGCGGCACCTACGAGCTGCGCCATCCCTCGGGCCGCGTGATCACTGCGCCGATCGGGCGCTCGATCCTCGAGGCGGTGCGCGACGCGGGTTTGCCGCACGCCTCGGTCTGCGGCGGGCGCGCGCGCTGCACCACGTGCCGCGTGCGGATCAGCGAGGGGCTGGCGGCGCTTGCGCCGCCGGCACGCGTGGAGGCGCAGGCGCTCGCGCGCGTCGAGGCGCCGCCGAACGTGCGCCTGGCCTGCCAGACGCGGCCAAGCGGCGACGTCACGGTGATCCCGCTCTTGCCGCCCGGCGTCGACGCGGCTAGCGCGGGGCGTCGGGGCGCGGCGCGCGAGCGCGAGCGCGGAGTGGTGGCGATGTTCGTGGACCTGCGCGGCTCGACGCGCATCGCGGAGTCGCGGCTGCCGTACGACGTGGTGTTCATCATGAATCAGTTCTTCGCCGAGATGTACGAGGCGCTGCGCGCCACCAGCGGCTACTACGCGCAGTTCCGCGGCGACGGGCTGCTCGCGCTTTACGGGCTGGAAGGCGAGCTGCCCGAGGCCTGCCGCCAGGCGATGCGCGGCGCCGCCGAGATGCAGCGCCGGGTGGAAGCGCTCTCGCGCAGCCTGTCGGCGGAGCTGGCCGAGCCGCTGAGGATCGGCATCGGCGCGCACGCCGGAGTCGCCATCGTCGGCACCATGGGGCCGCCGGAGGCACCGATCTATTCTGCGATCGGCGACAACATCAACATCGCCGCGCGCTTCGAGGGCATGACCAAGGCCTATGGCTGCGTGCTGGTGGTGTCGGCCGACACGCTCGCGCAGGCCGGCCTCGATCCGCGCGGCGCGCCGGTGCATCGGGTGAAGGTGCGAGGCCGGAGCGAGCGGCTCACCGTCTACGCCGTGGCCGATCCGCGGCAGCTTTTCGAGGCCTAGCGCCCGGGCGCCTCGCGATAGGGCCGGCCCGCTTCGTACAGCGCCAGGCGCTCGCGTCCTTCCTTGGCAAAGCGCTTGTCGAACAGCGGCGATTCGAGCGCCTGCTTCTGCAGCCGCACCGCGTCGGCGAACTCGCCGGCCTCGGCGTGCGCCGCCGCGAGCGTGTCGACGATGTTCGGGTCCTGGTAGCGCGTGAGCTCGCAGGCGGTGAGGGCGAGCTCCTTCGCGCGCGGCGCGTTCCTGAGCGTGTCCTGCGGCGAAGTGGCGAGGATCCAGGCGAGGGCGTTGTAGACCTGGGCATCGCGGCTGCCGGAAGCGAGCGCCCGGTCGAGATCCTCGACCGCGGCCTGTTGCAGGCCGAGCGCGTTCTGGATCTGGCCGCGGGTCGAATACGCCGCGGCAAGCTCGGGCCCGGAGAGCCTGCCCGAGGCGATCGCGCTCGAGCAGGCGGCAAGCTGCCGGTCGGCGCCGAGGCTGCGGGCCTGGCAGCGATCGAAGTCGGTCTCGGCGGCGAGCGCGCGCTCGATGCGCGCCGCGGTGATCGGATGGGTGGAGAAATAGTCCTGCTTCTCGCGTTGGGCGCCGCGGACGTGGTCGCGGTCGATGAGCACCAGCAGGTCGGCGAAAGCGCGCGGCGACAGGCCGACCTGCCGCATGCGCCGCACGGCGAAATCGTCGGCCTCGGCTTCGAACTCGCGCGAATAGCCGCTTTGCAGGAGCACGGTCGGCAGCGTGACGGCAAGGCTGGTGATCGCGGCGGCGTCGCCCGCGAGCGTGGTCACGAGCGCGACCAGCCCCGCGCCCTGCAGCAGCATGCGCAGGCCGTGGCGCTGGCGCACGTGGCCGATCTCGTGCGCGAGCACGCCGCTGATCCCGGCCTGGCTGCCGCCGAGGCGCACGAGCTGGTCGGTGAGGATGATCGCGCCGCCGGGGAGGGCAAAGGCGTTGGAGCCCATGGCCGGGCAGTTCCTCAGCAGCAGGCGGTACGGGTGGCCGTCGTTCAGCCCCGCCGTCATCCGGCTGAAATTGCGCTGCAGGGCTTCCTGCTCCGCGGCGCCGAGCGCGCTCGGCGAGCAGACGCGACCCTCGATCGCGGCGAGCGCCTGCTCGCCGATCGCCGCTTCCGCGCGCGCCGGGATGTGCGCGGCGATCGCCTCGGCGGCGAGCGGCAGCCCGCGCGCCACGAACCACCAGGCGAACGCGACGAGCAGCACGAGCGCGCCGAGCGCGTAAGGCCAGCGCCGCTCGAGCCGCTCGACCAGCGATTCCAGCCGATGGCGGCCGGCGAAGAGCTCCGCCACCGCCTCCTCGTCCGCGCGGAGCTGCGCGCCGCCGGGCAGGCGCAGGTTGCGCGGCGCCCCGGGAATCGGCGAATCGACCTCGACCTCCGCGAGCCCGACGGTCAGGTCCACGCCCTCGCCGGCGACGTGCAGGCGCTCGCCGACGACCCACACGCGCACCGCCCGCCGCTGCGCGCTGCGCCCGTCGTAAAACGACGCGTCGAACGCGTTCACAGCGCCACGTCGAGATCGAAGACCTCGGCGATTTCCTGCCCGGCGGCGCCCACCTGCGCCGTCTGGTCCTCGATGAAGCTTTCGAGCGGCCCCGCGGCGACGAGCGCGAAGCGGGCCGCGCGGTAGCGCAGCGTGCGGATCACGGCCCACGGCGTGGCCAAGCCGAGCGTGCCGATGATGGCGAGAACGTTCGACAGATAGATCCACATGTAGTCGCGGCCGCGCATCGTGCACTCGAAGCGCACCGGACCCACGCGGATCGCGTTCCATACGGCGTTGGTGGTACGCGCGCGCACGAATGCGTACAGCAGGAGGAAGCCGCCGTAGATGCCGACCAGCATGACGATCGGCGCTTCGCCGCGCTTCATCATGCCGAGCGCGGCGCTCGCGGCGAACACGCCGATGATGCCGAGCAATCCGACGCCGAACGCCACGGCGTAGGCGTGGATGAAGGGCTTCCTGAAGTCGGCGACCTCGAAGCGCGTGGTGCCGTAGGCGTGGTGCTGCGCGGCGTATCTCACCAGCGCGTGCTTGAAGTACGGATAGAGGATGGCGATGAATAGCAGCCAAACGTACTTGATCACGACGAGGAAGCAGCCCTTCCAAGTGCCGAGAAAGGCCAAACGCACGTTGCGGTACGCGGTGTTGGCCGCGTTGAACTTGAGCGAGCGCACGACCAGCCAGGGGCCGAGCGTCACCGCGACGACGAAGAAGATCGCCTTGCCGGTGAGGGTCTCGAGGCTCACCTGCGGATAGACGTTGCCGGCGACAACGATGGCGAGGAGCAGGCCCACGGCGATGATGCGGCCCTTCAGGATGGCGCTCGGCCGGCCGCGGTACTCGAAGCTCTCGCCGTCGATGCGGGTGTGCGCATAGAAGTAACGGCGCTTGCGCACCTTGGCCCACGCCGAGAAGATGCCCAGCGTCAGCACAGTCAGCGTCAGGTTCACGATCCAGATGCGGAAGTACTGCGCGGTGGTGCCGGTGAACTCGACCGGATAGCGCTGCTCGGCAGCCGCGGCCTCCGCGGGCGTCATTACTTCTGGCCGCTGCGCGTGCGGGTGAGCTGGTGGGTCGTGCTGGCGAGGCGCGAGGCGAGGATCTTGATCAGCTCGACCGCCGCGTCGGGGTTCTCGCGGATGATCTTCATGAACAGCTCCTTCGAGATCTTGAGCGCCTCGAGCCTGGTGAGCGCCTTGGCGGTGGCGGTGCGCGGCACCTCGCCGACGATGGCGATCTCGCCCAGGAGGTCGTTCTTGCCCATGTTGTTGATGACGATCGGCCCCGAGGGCGTGGGCACCGAGATCTCGACCGTGCCGTCGATGATGACGTAGGCGGAGTCGCCGACATCGCCGGCGTTGAAGATCACCTGGCCGGAGTCGTACTTCAGCCGCTCGGCCGAGAAGCAGAGCAGCTTCTGCATCGCCGGCTGGATCTTGCTGAAGATCGGGAACTGGCGGATCAGCTCGACTTCCTGCTCTAGGCTCATGGTGTTCCTCGGCTTTCTCCCACTTACGCCGCGACCAGCAGCTTGTGCAGCGGCCCGCCGTTCGACTTCAGCTCGGCAAAGGCGCCTTTCTCGGCGAGCTTGCCGCGCTCCATCACCAGCACCACCGCGAAGTGCTCGGCGAGGTCGGGCCGCTGCAGCACCCATGCCACGCCGCGGCCCTTGCGCTCTTCCAGGATGCCCACCATCACGCGCTGCTGCGACAGCGGGTCGAGCGGCGCGAGCGCCTGGTCGACGACCAGCAGCGTCGGCCGCTTGATGAGCGCGCGCACCAGCGCGATCTTCTGCCGGTCGACGATCGGCAGCCGCGCGCCGCCCACGCCCACCTGGTAGTCGAGACCGATGGTGACGACCAGCGGGCGCAGCCCGAGCTCGTCCAGGAGCTCGCGCACCAGCGCCGTGATGCGCGTGGTCGCCTCGGCCTGCGCGGTGACGATCTTGCCGAAGAGGATGTTGTCCTGCAGCGTCGCCGCGCTGTTGTAGCTGCCGGTGTCGAAGAACTCGATCGAGCGCTTGAGCGCGGCGGGCAGGTTGACCGCGAAATGCTGCCGCGCCTCGACCACCCGCGCCTCGAAGCTCTCGTCGATCAGGCCCAGACGGTGCCTGGCGGCGATCAGCTTGAAGGGCAGCGAGATGAGCGCGCGGCGCTCGGCCTCGTCCAGCTCCTTGAGGCCGATCTCGTTGGCGCGCTGCAGGATCGTCTCGAACTGCGGCAGGTCGTCCTGGCGGATGAAGCTGTACTGCGCGAAGAACTCGTGACCCGGCGGCAGGCCGCTGAAGAGCTCGACCATCGTCTCGGCGACCTTGTGGCCGGTGCGCAGCAGGAGCTCGTAGAGCCCGGTGTCGTGCAGCACCTGCCGCACGTAGGCGTTCGCCCCCAGGTTGTCGACGTCGAAGGCTTTCCCGACCGGCGTGCCGAACAGCAGGTTCTCGGCCAGCGTCGCGTTGCGGTTGTACTTGTCCGGGTCGAAGCGCTCGACCCAGTCCTGGATGCCGAGCGACTCCAGCCGCTCGCGCATGCGCGCGCGCGCATCGAGCACGCGGCTGGCGAAGGTCGCGTTCGGCCGCGTACTGACGGCGCTGCGCAGGCCGAGCTCGAAGATCGATTCCTCCAGGTCCACCACCGAGAGGAGCTGGACGATGCGCGCGTCCATCTCCTCGGGCCCCGCCACGCCGGCCGCCGCGTAGTCGATCCAGTCGGCGTTGATATCGAGCGTGCTGTTGCCGGTGCGCGCCGCTTCCTTGAGCTGGAGCTCGCGCTCGCGCCTGACGTGCTCTTCGTAGTCGGGCTCGCGCACCGGGCGGTGCTTGAGGCCGTAGACGATGTTGTCGCGCACGCTCACCGGGAAGAGGTAAGCCGGCGAGCCGACGTAGCCGAGCGCGCGGCCGGTGACCGCCTCGGGCGCGCGCGTGATATCCATGCCGCCCATCTCGATCGTGCCGGAGGTCGGCGGCACGAGGCGCGCGAGCATCTGCGCGAGCTCGCTCGCGCCCCCGGGCTGGCGACCGACGATGGCGATGTGATCGTTCAAGCCGCACTCGAACGAGACCTCGTCGACCACGCGCGTGCCGCCATCGTCGAGCAGCGACACGCCCGCGGCCTTGACCCGGCCTTCGCGCGGCAGCGCGGGCGACTCGAGCGGCGCCTGCAGCTCCGCCGGCGCGACTTCCTCGTCGGTGAACTGCTCGACCACCTGGCCGTACTTGATCTCGACGTCCATCCTCTGCTGGTCCCAGTCGATCAGCTCCTTCACCGGCCCAGGCAGGTCCTTGTACGCCGCGATCACCGCGACCAGCGCGCCGATGTCGAGCCGGCCGACGATGACCAGGTAGCCGCCCAAGGTGTAGAACAGGAACGGCGTCACCTGCGAGAGGAAGTTGTTGAGGAACTTCACCATGAATTTGCGCTGGTACAGCTCGAAGCGGATGCGGAAGATCCTTCCCAGCCGGGCGGAGATCTCGGCCCGCTCGTAGTTCGAGGTGTCGTGCGCGTGGATCTCGGTCGCGCCTTCGACGCATTCGGCGATGCGCCCGGCCAGGGCGCGCGCGGTCAGCTGGCGCTCGCGGCCGAGGACCAGCAGCCGCTTGCGCAGTCTCGGGATGATGAACGCCTGCACCCCGACGATGGCGACCGCGACCAGGCCGAGCACCCAGTGCTGGTAGACGATGAAGGCCATCGCGGTGAGCGCCTGGCCGCCGAGGAACAGCGGCGTGATCAGCGCCTCGCCGATGAAGCCGCCGAGCGGCTCGACCTCGTCCTTGATCATGGTCGCCATCTCGGCGGGCTTCACGCGCCGGAAGCGCTGCAGCGGGAAGCGCAGGATGTAGTCGAACAGCGCGAAGCGCAGGCGCCGCAGCATCCGCTCGCCCATCCAGCCCTTCATCGTGTTGATCTGGAACTTGAGCCAGCCGTTCAGCACGATCAGGCCGAGGAACAGGATCGACAGCACGAACAGGTAAGGGATGCGCTCGAGGTCGAAGCCGAGGAAGTGCTTCACCGAGTCGGCGCTCGGAAAGCTCACGCCCTGGATCGCCTGGTTGATGATGGTCTTCGGCAGATCGAGCGACAGGTAGTACACCACCATCGACCCGATCACGAGCGGCACGACCAGGAGCTGATCGCGCTTGCTGTATCTAATGATGAAGCCGAAAAGGCTGCGTTCCATCGCCGGAAAATCCCCGCTACCATTCTAAGACATGGGGGCAAAGGTACCCTTCACCGTGCGGTTCTGGGGCGTGCGCGGCTCGATCGCGTGCTCCGGGCCGCGCACCGCGCGCTATGGCGGCAACACCTCGTCGCTCGAAGTGCGCTGCGGCGACCAGCTCCTGCTGTTCGACGCCGGCACCGGCATCCGCTACTTGGGCAAGACGCTCGACGGACGCATCGACGGCGACCTCTATTTCACCCACACACATTTTGACCATGTGTGCGGCCTGCCTTTCTTCCGGCCGCTGTTCGATCCGCAGAACCGCTTCCGCCTGTGGGCCGGACACCTGCGCGGCGCGCTGACGCTCAAGCGCGTGCTCGCCGAGTTCATGATGTCGCCGCTCTTCCCGGTGCCGCCCGAAGTGTTCCGCGCGACGCTCGAGTACCGCGACTTCAATGCCGGCGAGACGCTCATTCCGGGTCCGGGCATCCGCGTGCGCACGGCCGCTCTCAATCACCCCGACGGCGCCACCGGCTATCGCGTCGAGTACGACGGGCGCTCCGTCTGCTACGTCACCGACACCGAGCACGTGCCCGGCAGCCTCGACCGCAGCGTGCTCGCGCTCATCGCGGGCGCCGAGCTCGTGGTCTACGACTGCATGTACACCGACGACGAATACCGGCGCTATGTCGGCTGGGGCCACTCGACCTGGCAGGAAGGCGTGCGCCTGTGCCAGCAGGCGGGCGCGAAGCGCATGGTCGTGTTCCACCACGATCCCGATCACGACGACGAGATGCTCGACGGCATCGCGCGCGAGGTGCAGAAGCTGCTGCCCGGCTCGGTGGTCGCGCACGAGGGACTCGTGCTGGAGCCGTGAATTTGCTCGATGAGATCGAGCGTCTTGCGCCCGACCTCGAGCGCATCGGCGCCGCGCCGCCGCCCGCGCCGCGCTGGAACCAGGACTGGTTCCCCCGGCTCGATGCCGCCGCCGCCTACGCGATGGTGCGCACGCTGAAGCCGAAGCGCATCGTCGAGGTCGGCTCGGGCCATTCGACGCGCTTTCTCGCGCGCGCGGTGAGCGATGCCAGGCTCGGCACGCGCATCATCGCGATCGATCCCGAGCCGCGCGCCAGCCTGGAAGGGTTGAACGTGCGCTGGATCAGGCAGCCGGTGCAAGCGAGCGATCCCGCGCTGTTCGCGGCGCTCGAGGAGCGCGACATCCTCTTCATCGACTCGAGCCACCAGCTGAAACCCGGCAGCGATGTGGAATTCCTGCTACAACGGGCGCTTCCTTGCCTTGCAAAAGGCGTGCGCGTGCACTTCCACGACATTTTCCTTCCCGGCCCGTATCCGCTGGCCTGGGCCTGGCGGCGCTACAACGAGCAGGAAGCGGTCGCGCCGCTCATCGGCGCGGGCTACGCCACGGAGTTCGCGAGCCGTCAGGTGCGGGAAATCAACGGCGTGCTGGCGCGCCTGCCGCTCAAGGAAGGGGCGATCGAGTCGAGCCTATGGCTGCGCAAGTGCTGAACGTCGAATCGATCGTCGAGTGGCTCGACGAGGGCGCCCCGCCCACGCAGCGGCCGCAGGACTTGCTGCAGCAGCTCTGCCACCGGCTGCTCGACGTCGGAATTCCGTTGTTCCGCGTCGCGGTCTTCGTGCGCACGCTCCACCCGAACGTCGGCGGCCGCGGCTTCATCTGGCACGAGGCGAGCAACACGGTGGAGATCGTGACGGCGCCGGTCGGCATCCAGGACACCGAGCAGTACCTGAGGAGCCCGCTGAAGATCGTCTTCACCCAGCACGTCGAGGTACGGCGGCGCATTTGCGACGGCTGCAGGCTCGATTTTCCGATCCTCGAGGAGCTGCGCGACGAGGGCGGCACGGACTTCGTCGCACTGCCCGTGCGGTTTCTCAGCGGCGAAGTCCACGCCGCGAGCTTCGCCACCCGGCGCGCGGAAGGCTTCACCGAGGCGGAGGTGGGGGCGTTGCGGCGCATCATGCCGGCCTTCTCGCGCGTTGCCGAGATCTACGCCTGGCGGCGCACGGCGCAGAACATCCTGGACGCCTACCTCGGCGGCCAGGCCGGCGAGAAGGTCCTCGCCGGCCGCATCCACCGCGGCGACGGCGAGGACATCCACGCGGTGATCTGGTTCTGCGACCTGCGCGACTCGACCCCGATCGCCGACTCGATGAGCCGGGTGGACTTCCTGCGGCTGCTGAACGAGTTCTTCGAGTGCGTGCTCGGCCCGGTGCTCGAGAACAAGGGCGAGGTGCTGCGCTTCATCGGCGATGCCGCGCTCGCCATCTTCCCGGTCCCGCGGGGCGAGCGCAGCGACCGGGCGGAGGCCTCGCGGCGCGCGGTGGAGGCAGCCAAAGCCGCGATCGAGCGGATGGCGGCCCTCAACGCCAAGCGCGAGCGGCCGCTGCGCTTCGGCATCGGCCTGCACCTCGGCCACGTCCTGTACGGCAACGTCGGCACGCCGACCCGCATCGAGTTCACGGTAGTGGGCGCCGCGGCAAACGAGGCCGCGCGGATCGAGGCGCTGTGCAAGACGCTGGAGGTGCCGCTGCTGCTGTCCGAGCCGGTCGCGCGGCACGTGCCGGGCTGCCGCTCCCTCGGCGCCCACCGGCTGAGAGGCGTCGGCGAGCCCCTGGAGCTCTTCACCGTCACTGCAACTCCCCAGCCCGCTCGCTAGAAGAAATTTCAGCACGTTGGCGTTAGGGGCGTCGCCTATCCGCGCCAATTAGGTGTAAATTCCGGCGCAGTGCGAAGCATGGCGATCCCGAGCAACGCGCCGGACGGTCCCGCGCATCCGCAGGAGCGCCACCCCACGTCGCTCATCGAGCTGCTCTCCGACTGGTATTGGGAGCAGGACGCGGAATTCCGGTTCACGGTCGTCTCGAGCAGGCGGCCGGACAATGCTGCCGACCCCTTCCCTTACGTCGGCCGCAAGCATTGGGACCAGCCGGCGCTGAATCTCACCGACGCCGACTGGGAGCGCCACCGCGCGCAACTCGAGTGGCACCAGCCGTTCCGCGACTTCGAGGTACAGCAGGCGACCGAGGACGGCCGCGTGGTGTGGCTTTCGCTTTCCGGCGAGCCGCGCTTCGACGAGAGCGGCACGTTCAAGGGCTACCGCGGCATCGGCCGCGACATGACCGCGCTCAAGCGCGCCGAGGCGCTGCGCGCGCTCGAGCACGCCATCGCGCGCGCGCTCGCCCACGCGGCGTCGACTTCCGAGGGCCTGCGCGCGGCGCTGCACCTGATCTGCGACGCCGAAGGCTGGGACTCGGGGCGCTGCTTCCGCGTCGACGAGGCGAGCGGCGACGTCAGCTTCGCCGAGGGCTGGTTCACGCGCGAGTCCGAGATCGAGCAGCTCCTGCGCGGCTCGCGCGTGCTCTGGCAGGCGGGCAAGCCCGTCTGGTCGACCGACCTGCCCCGCCCAGCGGGGGCGCCGGTGCGCCCGCCGGTAAAAGGCGGCCGTTTCGGCACGTTCGCAGTCCCCGTCATCTCGCAGGACCGCACCATCGCCATGCTCACCTTCTCGGGCCACACCGCGCGCGAGCCCGACAAGGCCTTCGTCGACGCCGCGCCCGCGATCGGCAGCCTCTTCGGCCAGTTCCTGCAGAGGAAAGACGCTGAAGAGAAGCTGCGGCAGAGCGAGGCGCGCTTCCGCAGCCTGACGCAGCTCTCGAGCGATTTCTTCTGGGAGAGCGACCCGCAGCACCGGCTCGTGAGCCTGGTGCACGGCCCGAGCGCCGCCGCGACCCCGGTCGGCTACGGCCTGGTCGGCAAGACGCCGTGGGAGCTGCCGGCGGTGCGTCCGGACCACGCCGGATGGCAGGCGCACCGCGCGACCCTCGACAGTCGCCTGCCCTTCCGCGACTTCGAGATCGCGCGGCCGCTGCCCGACGGCGGCACGCGCTACTTCTCGGTGAGCGGCCAGCCGCACTACGACGGGCAGGGCACCTTCCTCGGCTATCGCGGCGTCGGCCGCGACGTCACCGAGATCGCGGTGGCGCGCGAGCGCATCGCTTCGCTCGCCTACAGCGACCCGCTCACCGGGCTCGCCAACCGCGTGAGCCTGGCGCCGGCGCTCGACCAGGCGATCGAGCGCTCCAAGCGCCACGGCCAGAAGATCGCCGGCGTCTTCATCGACCTCGACGGCTTCAAGCAGATCAACGACCGCCACGGCCATGCCGCCGGCGACGCCTTCCTCGTCGAGGTGGGGCAGCGCCTGCGGCGCAACGTGCGCGCCAGCGACCTGGTCGCGCGCCTCGGCGGCGACGAGTTCTTCGTCATGCTGGAAGGCGTGCAGGACATGGTCGGCGTCGAGCGCGTGGTGGTGAAGCTGATCGACGCGCTGCGCCGTCCCTACGCCGGCATCGGCGACGCGCAGCGCCGCGTGTCGGCGACGATGGGCGTCAGCATCTTCCCCGACGACGCGCCCGACGCGACGACCCTCACCCAGCACGCCGACGAGGCGATGTACACCGCGAAGCAGGCCGGCAAGAACGCCTACTGCCTCTACTCCACCGGCCACAAGCCCCCTGCGGGCAACTCGGCCGACACCGCGCTGCGCGCCGCCGCCGACGCGCCCACGACCGCCGCCCGGCCGGAATAGCTATTCGATGACCTGATCCGCGCGCGCGAGCAGCGCGCGCGGCACGTCGACGCCGATCGCCTTCGCTGTTCGAAGGTTGATCAGCAATTCGAACTTCGTTGGCTGCTCGATGGGCAGCTGCAACGGCTTGGCGCCCCTCAGGATCTTGTCCACGTAGGTCGCCGCGCGCTGAAATAGCGCAGCATAGTTCGGACCATACGACATGAGGCCTCCGACCTGCACCGCGCCGGGATTGCCGTAAATGGCGGGCAAGCGATGCTTCGCCGCAAGCTCCACAAGTGCCTTGTTCTGGAAGCTGAGCAGCGGGGACGGCGCGATCAGAATCGCGTCGGCGCGTGCCTGGCTTGCGGCATCGAAGGCCTTTGCGAATTCATGCGCAGCGCGCACCGACAAGAGCTGCAGCGTCAATCCCATGGAACGCGCCGCCGCCTGCAGCGATGATTCCCGTCCACGGGTCCAGGTCGGCGTCGTGACATCGAACATCACGGCCAGGCGTGATGCCTTGGGGATCATCTGCTTGAGCAGTTCAAGACGCTTCGCGTCGAGCTCGATCGAGAGCACCGTGAGACCGGTGACATTGCGGCCGGGATGGCCAAGACTGTCCACCAGCCCTCCGCCGATCGGCTCGCCCAGCGCCATGACCACGGGAATCGCGCCGCTCGCCTTCGCCATCGCCTGGGCGGCCGGCGTGCCTTGAGTCACGACCAGGCTTGGACGAAGAGCGACGAGCTCGTCCGCCAGGGCACCGAGACGGTCGACGACGTTCGCCGCCGCGCGGTGTTCGACGGAGATGTTGCGTCCTTCGACATAGCCGAGCTCCCGCAGACCGTGCAGAAAAGCGTCGCGGTATTGGGGCGTGATGCCGCTGGTCCACAGAAAGCCGATGCGTGGAGCTTTCGCGGGCTGCGCATGGATCCAGCGCGGCGCCCCCGTGGCGGTCGCCGCAGCGAGCAGGAGCCGCCGCCGAATGTTCACTGGCCCTTGACGATGTGCTCGACGCGCTTGAGGAAGTCGAGCTCCATCAGCGGCTTCACGATGTAGTCGTTGACGCCGATCTCGCGCGCGCGCGTCGCGTCCTTGTCGCGCGAGAAGCTGGTCACCATCACCACCGGCAGCTTCTGGGTGCGGCGGTCGCCACGAATGCGGCGCAGGACCTCGAAGCCGTCCATCTTCGGCAGCATCACGTCGAGCAGCACGAGCACGGGCAGCGGCTCGTGCTTCAGCAGCTCGAGCGCCGTCGGGCCGTCGAGCGCGTGCTGGACGGCGTAGCCGGCGCGCTCGAGCCAGCGCATGGTGAGGTTGGCGACGTCCTCGTCGTCCTCGACGATGAGGATGCGGTTCATCGGTACATCACTTTCTTCGTGACCGAGGCGATCAGCAGGCCGAAGGTGGCGATGCCGGCGGCCCCGCACAGCACCGAGAGCAGGCGCGCGACCGGCGATGCCGGCGCCAGGTCGCCGTAGCCGACCGTGAGGTAGGTGATGCCGCTGAAGTAGGCGTGCTCCCAGAACGTCTTGTCCGGCAGCGGATCGAGCACGTGGAACAGCACGCCGAAGAAGAGGATGTTGAACGCCATGACGAGCGCCAGCCGCCAGGGTTTCTCGCCGTAGCCCCACAGCCAGTTCTGCAGCGTCGACCCGATCCACGCGCCCCAGTGGCCGTCGCGGTAATCGCCGAGGCGCTCGTAGGTCTTTTCCATGTAGGTCAGCTCGCCGGCGTCGGCGAAGTTGCCCATCGACATCGCGTTGAGCTTGAGGCCCCGGCACAGGCGCACCATGGCGCGCGGCGTGGCGTCCTTCCTGAACTGGATCACCTCGAGGCCGATCTCGCAGTTGCGGAAGCTGGCGAAGTCGACGCGGCTCTCGGCGATCACCGCCTGCGAGAAATCGCA
>DASQAW010000548.1:0-2005 GCA_035635495.1 Burkholderiales bacterium | reverse complement strand
CGTCATGCCGGGGACCGAGCTCGGGCAGCCGGCGCGCACCGCGATCTGCCGGGCGATGTTCCAGCCGGTGGCGCCCTCGGGATTGGCGCAGCCGATGATCACGTCCTCGACCTCGTCGGCGTCGACCCTGGCGCGCTCGAGCGCGGCGTGCACCACGTGCCCGCCCATCTTCGCGCCGTGCGTCATGTTGAGCGCGCCGCGCCAGCTCTTGCAGAGCGGCGTGCGCGCGGTGGAAACGATGACTGCTTCGGTCATGAAAAATCCTCCTCGGTCAGACGTTGAAGCGTTTTCCCTCTTTGGCGAATTTCGTGAGCAGCGGCGCAGGCCTCCACTGCGCGCCCTGGTAGCCCATCTGGAAGCGCTCGATGGCGGCGAGCACCTTGTCGAGGCCGACGCTGTCGGCATAGAACATCGGGCCGCCGCGGTACGGCGGAAAGCCGTAGCCGGTGAGGTACACCATGTCGATGTCGGAAGCGCGCAGCGCGATGCCCTCCTCGAGGATGTACGCGCCTTCGTTGGCGAGCGCGTACATGCATCGCGCGATGATCTCCTCGTCGGAAATCTGGCGCGCCTCGACGCCGATCTCCTTCCTGTAATTCTGCAGAAGCGTTTCCACTTCGGGGTCGGCAACGGGTTTGCGGTCTCCAGCCTCGTAGCGATAGAACCCCTTGCCGGTCTTCTGCCCGAACCGGCCCAGCTCGCAGATGCGGTCGGCGAACTTCGAATACACCATGTCGGGCCGCTCCTTGGCGCGCCGCTTCCTGATTTCCCAGCCGATGTCGTTGCCCGCCATGTCGTACATCGCGAACGGGCCCATGGCGAGGCCCCACTTCTGCAGCGCGGCGTCGACCTGGGCCGGCGTCGCGCCCTCGTCGAGCAGGAACAGGCTCTGCTGCACGTACTTCTCGAGCATGCGGTTGCCGATGAAGCCGTCGCAGACGCCGGAGACGACGGGCACCTTCTTCAGGGTCTTGCCCAGCTTGAGCGTGGTGGCAAGCACGTCCTTGCCGGTGTTCTTGCCGCGCACCACCTCGAGCAGGCGCATGACGTTGGCCGGAGAGAAGAAGTGCGTGCCGATCACGTCCTGCGGGCGCTGGGTCGCCTCGGCGATCTGGTCGACATCGAGGGTCGAGGTATTCGTGGCGAGGATCGCGCCGGGCTTCGCCGTGACGTCGAGCTTCTTGAACAGGTCCTGCTTGACGTCCATGCGCTCGAACACCGCCTCGACGATGATGTCGGCGTCGCTCATGTCCTCCAGCTTCAGGGACGGCGTGATCAGGGACATGCGCCTTTCCATCTCCTCCTGCTTCAGCCGCCCTTTGGCCACCGTGCCGGCGTAATTGCTCCTGATGTTGGACAGTCCCCGGTCCAGCGCCTCCTGCTTCATCTCGACGACGGTGACCGGGATGCCGGCATTGGCGAAGCACATGGCGATGCCGCCGCCCATCGTGCCGGCTCCCACGACCGCCGCCTTGCGGATCTCGCGCACCGGCGTGTCTTCCGGCACGCCGGGGATCCTGGTGGTCTGGCGCTCGGCGAAGAACATGTGGCGCAGCGCCTTCGACTCGGTGGTGTTGACCAGGTGCGCGAAGCGCTCGCGCTCGAACTTGCGTCCTTCGTCGAAAGGCCGCGTAGCCGCGGCTTCCGCACAGGCCACGATCTCGAGCGGCGCCGGATAGCCCTTCCACTCCCTCGCTGCCTGCTCGCGCGCCTGGGCGAAGAAGGCCTTCGGATCGCCGTCCACCTTCGCCTGCATGTCGCGGATGCGGCGGCGCGGCCGGCCTTCCTTGAGCAATCTAGCCAGAAAGAGCAGGGCCGATTCCAGCAACTCCCCTTCCGCGATCTCGTCCACCAGCCCCAGCAGTTTCGCTCTCTCCGCCGCGATGGGGTTGCCGCTGGTCATCATGCGCAGCGCCTCCGGCATCGCGATGATGCGCGGCAGGCGCTGCGTGCCGCCCGAGCCGGGAAGGATGCCGAGCTTGACCTCGGGCAGCCCGAGCTGCGA
>DASQAW010000547.1:0-1683 GCA_035635495.1 Burkholderiales bacterium | reverse complement strand
CCTGCGCCGCTGCTTCTTCCACTACATCCGTTTCCCCGACAAGGAGACGATGGAGAAAATCGTCGCGGTGCACTTCCCGGCGCTGAAGAAGTCGCTGCTGCGCGAGGCGATGGAGGTGTTCTTCGAGGTGCGCGAGGTGCCAGGACTGAAGAAGAAGCCCTCGACCAGCGAGCTCCTCGACTGGCTGAAGCTCCTCCTCGCCGAGGACATCCCGCCCGACGCGTTGCGCTCCAAGGACCGCAAGACGATCATCCCACCGCTGCACGGCGCGCTGCTGAAGAACGAGCAGGATGTGCATTTGTTCGAACGTCTTGTCTTTATGACGCGAGCCAAAGGCGGCTGAGCTTTTGCCGCCCCCCTGTCAAGGGGGGAGCGGACGAAGTGAGCGGGGGGTTGGTTTTATGGACGTAACCCTGACGTTCGACAACGGTCCGGAGCCCGCGGTCACGCCGCGCGTGCTGGACGTGCTCGAAGCAGCGGACATCAAGGCCACGTTCTTCGTCCTGGGCTCGAAGCTCGCCGACAAGGAGCGCCGCGCCATCGCCAAGCGCGCGCACGCCGAGGGCCACTGGATCGGTAACCACACCTGGACGCACAGCCAGCCGCTCGGCCGCATCGCCGACGCGGCGCGCGTCCTTGCCGAGATCGTCGAGACCGAGGGCGCGATCGACGAGCTCGCGCATCCCGATCATCTCTTCCGCCCCTTCGGCGGCGGCGGCGAGATCGGCAAGCACCTCCTCAGTCCCGCCGCGGTCGACGTGCTCACGAAAGAGCGGATGACCTGCGTCCTCTGGAATGCGATCCCGCGCGACTGGGAAGACCCCCGCGGCTGGGCAGAAGTCGCGCTGGCGCAATGCCTGGCTCAGCCGTGGACGCTGCTCGTGCTGCACGATTTGCCCACGGGGGCCATGGGGCGGCTCAAGATCTTCATCGACCGGGTGCTCGACCACGGCGGCCGCTTCCGCCAGGACTTCCCGCCCGAGTGCGTGCCGATCCGCCGCGGCGAGGTCGTCGCCGATCTGAAGGACTACGTCGCCGCCTGACGCACGCGATTGGCGAGCACGCCGATTGCGTCGTTGACCACCTCCACCAGGTCGCCGGCTTTCAGCGCCGGCAGGGTTGGCCCATCGCAGCCGAACCACACCACGTCGCCGGGGTGCAGCGTCGCGTAGCGCGACATGCGCGCGAGGTAGTGCGCGACGCCGAAGATCATCGCCCCGGTGCTGTAGCTCGACACCGTCCTGCCGTTGATGCGTACCTCGATCGTCTGGTTCATCGGGTCGATGTCCGACACGACGAACGGCCCCATCGGCTTGAAGCTGTCCGCGTTCTTCGCGCGCCAGAGCGTCCGGTCGCTCTTCTGCCACGAGCGCTCGCTCACGTCGTTGCCGAGGGTATAGCCCGCGACGCAGTCGAGCGCGCTTGCCTCGCTCAGGTGCTTGGCTTCGCGGCCGATGACCGCGACCAGCTCGCCTTCGTACTCCACCGGGCCCTTGGCGTCCGCGGGAACCACGATGTCCGCGCCGCTCGGAATGAGGGCGTTGGGCGAGCGATAGCCGATGTCGGCCTGCTCGGGCACCTTGTAATTCCCGCCGCGCGAGTTCGCCCACTCGATGTGCGCGCGGAAGTTGAGGCCGGCGGCGTAGAAGTTGCGAACCGCGTCGAGCACCTTCCGGTCGACCG